>JAFRRD010000025.1 GCA_017428265.1 Lachnospiraceae bacterium
ACTGCAACCGTAGCGAAGAACGCGACAGCCACAGCAGCGCTCGTGAACGTCTACGAGCAGGATCTTGGCAGCCTGAAGATCACGAAGTCGATCTCGGGCCTGCCTGAAGGTGAAGTACCGGCCAACCTGAAGTTCACCGTGACGGGACCGGACGGCTACAGTGAAGAGATCGACTACGCCGACTTCGAGGACGGCGAGTACACGATCGAAGATCTGCCGGTCGGCGAATATACCGTAACGGAGAGCGGAACGGAATACGACAACTACACCCTGGTCGAAGCGGACAGCACGCAAGAAGCAAGTGCTACCGTAGCGAAGAACGAGACAGCCACAGCAGCACTCGTAAACGTCTACGAGCAGGATATGGGTATTCTGAAGCTTACGAAGGAAGTGAAGGGGCTTAAGGAAACAGAGACTGTACCGGATAGCACGAAGTTCGTGATCAGCGGAACGCCGACAAGCGGCGAGGACTTTGACGACATCGAGGTCACCTACGCTGACATCAAGAATGGCGACTGGTCGCTGAAAGTGCCGGTAGGCGAGTACAAGGTAACTTCGGAGAGTGGAGCGGAAGTCGATGGCTACCTCCTTCAGACAACGCTGCCTGATGCGGTAACGGTAGAGAAGAATGGGGAAGCCACTCTGACGGTTATCAACGTGTACGTCTCACCGGCAACGGATGATCCGCCTGTACTGAAGACCATCACAAAGGATAAACCTGAAAACGAGGACGACACGTTCACCTTCGTGTTTACACCGATCAGAAACACGGCTGGTCTGGATGTAGAAGAAATGCCGATGCCGGTCAATAATGGTACTGTCACAGACAAGATCACAATCAGTGTAAGAGAAGCAGGCATCGAGAAAGAATTCGGTACCGTAACCTTCTACTATGCAGGTACCTACGTCTACACGATCACTGAGGATCCTTCAGACGCGCTTCCTGGCTACAAGTATGACGATTCCGTCTATACGGTGACCTACGAGATCACTCGCAGCGAGGATGGCACGAAGATGGAGAAAGTCCGCACCGTCTCCAAGGACGGCGAAGTCGTTGAGATCTCGGCGTTTGAATTCGACAACGAATACACCGCACCGCCGATCGACATCCCGGTGAAGAAGGTCTGGAATGAGGCGAGCGAAGTCAATCCTAAGCTCACTCGTCCGAAGTCCATCACTGTAGTGCTCAAGGCAGACATCATTGAATGCGACCAGACTCTTGTGCTGAGCGCAGAGAACGACTGGAGCGGCAAATTTGAGAATCTGCCGTCTCAGGAAAATGGCGAGAAGATCACCTACACCATTGAAGAAGTGGAAGTGAAGTACTACACGACCACGATCTCCGGTGACATGAATGAAGGCTTCGTGATCACGAACACCTGCACTTATGTCCCGACCGGTGATGACAGCAACGTGCTTCTGTGGTCCGCATCCATGATGGCTTCGATGGCCGGACTTGGACTTGTCCTCAAGAAGAAACGCGAAGAAGAAGCCGAATAAGGCTGAGCTTCTAAGCGAATCAGAACACATTAACTGAGCATAGCTCAAAAAGCCCCCGGGCCAGATCTGATCTGACCCGGGGGTAGTTTTTTTGCTTTTTGTGTAAATAGGGCTTGACAAATACCTGGGAGGGGTATATAAAGAGGTTAAAGGCAGATACCCCGGTGGGGTATGCCGGATGAGATAATATTTCCTGCGGAGGACCATGAAATGACCGATCCGAAAGAATTGAAAAATATGAAGGAACTGGCGGAAGTCGCCGCGCAGGCTGCAGCGTCTGCTTTGCCGGAGACTGTGGTGGAAACGACTCCCGACGAGCCGGCAGACTCTCTCTGCCCCTACTGCGGCCCGCGCCACAAGGAGCGTACGGAAGAGGAGAAAAAGGCTCTGCTTTCGCGCCTTCGCCGCGTGGAAGGTCAGATCCGTGGCATTGAGAAGATGGTGGAAAGCGGTGCCTATTGCCCGGACATCCTGGTGCAGGTCTCGGCGGCGACGAGCGCGCTGAACAGCTTCAATAAGGAACTTCTGGCTTGCCACATCAAGAGCTGCGTGTCGGAGGACATCAAAAACGGCAATGAAGAGACCGTGGACGAACTCTGCCGGGTACTGCAAAAGTTGATGAAGTAAAGAGATGACTGAAACCTCATCCGTCATGGCCTGCGGCCATGCCACATTCCCCAGAGGGGAAGGCGGGAAAGGAATATGATATGAAACAATTCACTGTTACAGGTATGAGCTGCGCGGCCTGCCAGGCGCATGTCGAGAAAGCCGTGGCGGCCGTGCCCGGCGTCGATAAGGTCGCCGTTTCGCTGCTGACGAACTCCATGTCCGTGGAAGGCAGCGCGGACGATGCCGCCATCATTTCCGCGGTCGAGAAGGCCGGCTACGGCGCAGCGGTCAAAGGCGGCACGGACAAGGCCCTGAGAGGCGCCTCAGCGGCCCTTAAAGCCTCGGAAGAGGCTCTCATCGATAAAGAGACACCTAAACTGAAAAAACGGCTTCTCGCCTCGATTATCGTGCTTCTCGCGCTTATGTATATCACCATGGGTCACAACATGTGGAACTGGCCCCTGCCCGCATTTCTCACCCACAACCACATCGGCCTCGGCATCGTCCAGATGCTGCTGGCGATCGTGGTCATGATCATCAACCGGGCCTTCTTCATTTCCGGCGGCCGCTCGCTCCTGCACCGCGCCCCGAACATGGACGCTCTCGTCGCGCTCGGCTCCGGCGTTTCCTTCGGTTGGTCGCTCTTCGTGCTGCTCAAAATGACGCTCATGGTCACGCAGGGCACGCCGAACGCGGACCTCATGGAGATCTACCACAAGCAGCTCTATTTCGAGTCGGCGGCGATGATCCCGGCCCTCATCACCGTGGGCAAGACCCTTGAGGCGATGTCAAAGGGCCGCACGACCGACGCGCTGAAGTCTCTGGTGATAATGGCGCCGAAGACCGCGGTCCTGGAGCGGGACGGAAGCCTGGTCGAGGTCGATATCGACGAGGTGCAGCCGGGCGATATCTTCGTGGTGAAGCCCGGCGAGTCGATCCCGGTCGACGGGATCCTTGTTGAGGGAAACGGCGCCGTGGATGAGAGCGCTCTGACCGGGGAGTCGGTGCCGGTGGACAAGCTCCCGGGCGACGCTCTGAGCGCCGCGACGATCAACCGCTCCGGGTATCTCAAGGGCCGCGCGTCCAAGGTCGGCGAGGATACGACTTTTGCGCAGATCATCCGCATGGTGGAGGGGGCGGCAGCGACCAAGGCGCCGATCGCCCGCATTGCGGACAAGGTCGCGGGCGTCTTCGTGCCGGCGGTGATCGGGGTGGCCGCCCTGGTCCTCATCGGCTGGCTGATCGCGGGCCGCGAGACCGCCTGGGCGCTCGAACGCGCCATCAGCGTGCTGGTCATTTCCTGCCCCTGCGCGCTCGGCCTTGCGACGCCCGTCGCGATCATGGTCGGGAACGGCGTCGGTGCGAAGAACGGCATTTTGTTCAAAACTTCGGAAGCCCTGGAAAATGCCGGCCGCGTGCAGATCGTGGCCCTGGACAAGACCGGAACCGTTACGGAAGGGCAGCCGCGCGTAACGGATATTGCCCCGGCGGCCGGCGTTCTGCCGCATGAACTTTTAGTCAAAGCGTATTCACTGGAAGTAAAAAGCGAGCACCCGCTGGCGCAGGCGGTCGTGGAATTTGCCGCACAGGAAGGCCTGGCAGCAGAAGAGGTCACTGACTTCGAAGCTCTGCCCGGAAACGGACTCCGCGCACGCCTCGGCGGCAGGCTCCTTACGGGCGGCTCGGGGAAATACATGGCGTCGCAGACCGCGCTGCCGGAGGAACTCAGCGCGAAGGCAGACGCACTTGCTGCGGAAGGGAAGACCCCGCTCTGGTTTGCGGAGGACGGGCGCCTGCTCGGCTTCATTGCGGTCGCTGACGTCATCAAGGAAGACTCCGCCGCAGCCGTGCAGGAACTGAAAAACATGGGCGTTGAGGTCGTGATGCTGACCGGCGACAACGAGAAGACCGCTGCCGCGATCGGCCGCGAGGCCGGCGTCGACCGGGTTATCGCAGGCGTTCTCCCGGAAGGCAAGGAGGAGGTCATCCGCGGCCTGATGACGCGCGGAAAGACCGCAATGGTCGGCGACGGCATCAACGATGCGCCGGCGCTGACAAGGGCGGACACCGGCATCGCCATCGGCGCCGGGACGGACGTGGCCATCGATTCCGCGGACGTCGTTCTGATGAATTCGAAGCTTTCCGACGTCTCCGCGGCGGTGCGCCTGTCCCGCCGTACGCTCACGAATATCCACCAGAATCTGTTCTGGGCTTTTGCCTACAACGTGATCCTGATTCCGATGGCAGCGGGCCTGTACAAAGGCGTGGAGATCAGCCCGATGTGGGGCGCCGCAGCCATGTCGCTGTCCAGCTTTACGGTCTGTATGAACGCCCTGCGCCTGAATCTCGTGAAGATCCATGACGCGTCGAAGGATAAGCCGATGCGCCGCCGCGCGAAGGCGGAGGAAGCCGCTGACACCGGCGTTCAGGCAGGACAGGCACCCGCCTGCGCCTGCGCAGCGGAAGAAAACATTTGCCCGGTACCGGCCGCTGCCGGTGAGGGCATGGACAATACAAACATTATTTCCACGGAGGATAATACGATGAAAGAAACCATCAATGTGAACGGCATGATGTGCATGCACTGCGAAATGCACGTGAAGAAAGCCCTTGAGGCGCTGGACGGCGTGGAGGCGGCTGCCCCCGACCACAACGCAAACAAGGTGGAACTCACCCTGACCAAGGCGGTCGGTGAAGATGCGCTGAAGAAGGCCGTCGAAGATGCCGGCTACGAATTCGCCGGGAAGGCTTGAAGCCCTTTACAAAGCCCCTGCACACGCGTACAATGAAGGAAGAAAGACCCGAAAAAGGAGAACAGACATGGCAAACAAGTATGCTGGAACACAGACGGAAAAGAACCTGATGACCGCCCTCGCCGGCGAGTCCGAGGCTCGCAACAAATACACCTGGTTCGCGTCGAAAGCGAAGAAGGACGGCTTCGAACAGATCGCCGAGATCTTCCTGAAAACGGCGGACAACGAGAAGGAACATGCCAAGCTCTGGTACAAGGAACTGACCGGCGGCGTCGGCACGACCGCCGAGAACCTGGCTGCTGCCGCGGCCGGTGAGAACTACGAATGGACCGACATGTACGACGGTTTCGCGAAGGTCGCCGACGAGGAAGGCTTCCCGGAACTCGCCGCGAAATTCCGCGGTGTCGCGGCCATTGAAAAGACCCACGAGGAACGCTACCGCGCCCTCCTTAAGAACATCGAGATGCAGCAGGTCTTCGCAAAGAGCGAAGTCAAGGTGTGGGAATGCCGCAACTGCGGCCACATCGTGGTCGGTACCGCCGCGCCCGAGGTCTGCCCCGTCTGCAATCATCCTCAGGCCTACTTCGAAGTCCGCTGCGAAAACTACTGAAAATAAGATCAGGGCATGATTGACACTATTCTGAGCAATGTGGACTATGTCCTGCTGGCGGCAGTCACGAGCGCGGTACTCTGGATCGTTTTCCTGATCCTGATGCTGCGGTCCCGCGCGCGCTTGCGGAACTGCTTTCTGTTCCTGCTGGCGCTCGTCGCCACGGTCTTCATGGCCGGTTTCGTGACCTATGAGCAGTACCCCGGCATCCTGGTCGGCGAACTCGTCGTGATCGGGTTCGCCCTCCTTGTCGTCCCGTTTTTCCTGATCGCGAACGGCATCCAGGTCATTAAAAAAGAGGGCCGCTCCCTCGAGCATGCCCTCGCGCTGCTGCTCGGGGTCGTCATTCTGATCGGCGAAGTACTCGTCGTCCTTACTGTCCTGATGCTGGCCTCGGGCGTCGAAGTGTCCAACGTCTGGCTGCTTTTGTGCATGGCCGGTGGGCTCAGCATTTTTTACGGCTCCCTGATGTTTTTATCCTTCGTCCTCTACGTCGCGGTCATCCAGATCGTGCCGCACACCCGCGACTTCGACTATGTGGTCATCCTCGGCTGCGCGCTGAAAAAGGACGGGACACCCGGCACGCTGCTGCAGAACCGCATCGACAAGGCCATCAAGGTCTACCGGAAGGACAAAACGCCGCCGTACCTCATCCCCTCCGGCGGCCGCGGTCCCGACGAAGCCTGCTCCGAGGCGGATTCGATGTATTTCTACTTGCTCAAGAAGGGCATTCCGGCGGAAATGATCATTGAAGAGGATCAGTCGAAAAATACCTTCGAGAACCTGCAGAATGCCAAGGCGATCGTGGATTCGCGCAAGGGGCGGAAGAAATTCGCCTTCGTCACCAGCAACTATCACGTCTACCGCGCCTGGTACTACTGCCGCAAACAGGGGATCAACTGCATCGGGATCGGCGCCCCCGTGGCCTTCTATTACTGGCCGAGCGCGATGATCCGCGAATTCGCCGCGATCATCCTCGAAAAGCGCCATATGAAGCTGTTTCTCCTCGGCTGGCTCGCCTTCCTCGCCCCGTTCGCATACCTGGTGATCCGGGCGCTGGTGTGAGAAGCAGGGACAACTGTCCGCAGAACCGTCCCCCGGACAATTAAAAAAGACCGCTTGGGCGGTCTTTTTTGCTGCGCATTTTCCGGTTTTCGGACGCTGACTGCGGATGCTTCAGATCTCCGAACCGTCGCGGACGGCCGGGGCGGGGCTTTCACGCAGCGGCTTTTCCCAGCGGGCGATCTGCTGCAGGCGGAACTCAAACTCGCGTTTTTCCTTCTGCTTGAGGGAGGACAGGATCAGCCCCGAGAAGAACGCAACGATCGCCGCCAGCACGCTGAAGCCGCACACGATGAGGGTCGGAATGCGGTCCACGAGGCCGGTGCGGGCATAGTCCAGCAGGATGGGGATGAAGAAGCCCATGGCCAGCAGGATCAGTACCGCGGCAATGGTGCCGTAGAACTGCAGCGGCCGGTAGTTGCTGTGCAGGGCCAGGATCGTGCGGAGCACTCTGATGCCGTCCGGCACCGTGTTCAGCTTCGAAACGCTGCCGGCGGGCCGGTCGCGGTATTCGATCACCTGGTTTTCCAGGAGCATGCGCTTGTCGATGGCGTGGATGGTCATCTCGGTCTCGATCTCGAAGCCCTGCGACACCACAGGGAAGGATTTGACGAAGCGGTAGCTGAATGCCCGGAGGCCCGTCATCACGTCCCGGATGTTTTCGTGAAACATGCGGCGGATGGCGCTGCGCACCAGCGTGTTGCCGAAATTGTGGAAAGGGCGTTTATTTTCCGCGGCATAGGTGGAGGACAGGCGGTCGCCGATGACCATGTCCACCTTTCTTTCGCGGACCGCTTCCGCCATGGCGGGACCGGCTTCGGCAGGATAGGTGTCGTCGCCGTCGGTCATGATGTAGACCTCGGCATCGATCTCCTGGAACATCCGCCGCACCACGTTGCCCTTGCCCTGCCTATATTCATGGCGCACGACGGCACCGGCTTCGCGCGCAAGTTCGGCCGTTCCGTCCGTGGAATTGTTGTCATACACATACACCGTGGCCTCCGGCAGGGCCTTTTTCCAGTCGGAAACGACCTTCTGCACGGTCAGTGCCTCGTTATAGCAGGGGATGAGTACGGCGATCTTATCCATTTAAGCTTCCTCCCTGTAATGGCAGATGCAAAGGAATGCTTTCGCAGTTATTGGGGAATATTATGGAAGAACAGTGTTTTCGCGGCCTGCTGCAGGGCGCCTGCCACCTTTTGCGTGTAGTTTGAATCACGCGGTACGAGCCAGAACAGGAGCGCTTTCATCATGGCGGCCAGTGCCAGGACGGTCACGACGGTGCGCAGGATCCGGAGATCCTTTTCCTGCTCGATGCCTTCTCCGAGGAAACCCACGGCGCAGAAAGCTGCGATGCCCATCAGATAATAAATATCCATCCGGTAGCGTTCCGTCAGGAACGGCGCCCACAAGATCGTGATGACGGTGATGATCAGCGGGAGAGCAAGCAGGACAGTCATCGTGCCCGAAGCATTCTTTTTCCGGGCAGCGCGCAGGTTCTTCGGCAGCAGCAGCGCCGGTCCGAACAGGAGCAGCGGGAAATTCCAGAAGGCTCCGCCGTAGTCTGTCCAGGGGAAATCGGCCTTGTGTTTGCCGAGCGCGAAGAAATTGCTCTCGATGCCGCTCAGGATCTTGGTCAGATCCAGGCGGGAGAGCATGTTGCCGTATTCATGCTGGTCCGCACTGGTCAGCTGATAGGCCTGCCCGAACTCAAAGGGATCGTGGAAGCGGGCCGCATTGTAGATCATGAGCCCGGCGGCAACGACTACGTACGGCAGCGCCGCCAGCACCAGTTTGCCGGCGAGTCTGCGCGTAAGCTGCCCGGCGGCCTTTTTCTGCTTCAGATACGTGATCAGCAGCGGGATCACCAGGAGGTTGGCCAGTGCGGTGGACGGGCGGCAGCCGAAAGCCAGCGCCCCGAAAAGCGAGCCCAGCGCCGCGAAGCGGATCTGACGATCCTCCTGAGGTTCCCCGTAAACTGCCTTGAAGAAAAAGAAGAAACTCCAGACGAGCATGCAGACGGCGGAAGTGATGGCGGTGCTGTAGAGCGCGGCATAGTCTGCGGCGAACCAGAAACTCGTCACCGAGACGGACATGGCCAGGACCAGATAGGTCCCGAGGGTCATTTTCGGGAAGAAGCGCTTGGCCAGCAGCTTAAGAAGTGCGAAGATGCCGGCGATCGCAAATGCCGTGAAGATCTGCGTGGCGTGCATGGTGTTCAGGGCATGTCCGGTGATGACACGGAAGGGAAGGAAGAGAAGCAGTACGGGAACGATCCCGAAATACATATAATAGCGTCCCTCGAAATACGCATGGTCCCAGTGGGTCCTGACCCCGGCTTCCTTGCGGGCGTCCGGGTCGTACGGGTTCTCCATTTCCGCGAGACGCGGATCGATATCGTCATAATCGATGTACAGTTTGCCTTCCAGCAGGGATTCCGCCATACGTTCGTACTGGTCGCGGTGTCCCTTCACCGTACCGTTCCAGGAAGGGGCGAGCGTCATCGGAAGCGTACAGAACAGGATGATCACCAGCTCGGTATAAAGGGTGAACAGCTTCATCCTCCTGTGCATCGATACCGCCTTCGTCCGGTGAAGGATCTTCTCCGGAATGAAGACGGCCAGACCTATTATCAATCCAATGATCGCCATGGTGTTTCTTCCTTCTCAGCCGCGAAAACGCCTTCGGAACGGGCTTCTTCTGCATTAAGCTGCAGTCCCTTTTCGCGCCTTTATCTTTATCAGTATAGCACAAAGCCGGGAAAAAAGTTATGCGGTTTTACAGCTCCGGGTCGTCGCGGATGATCGGAGCGGGGCCTTCCAGCAGGTGCGGGTCGCGCATGAATTCCTTATAGCGCGAGAAGGCGGTGGCAAAGTAGTGGCCCGAGGCGATGCGCTCGTCCATCACGACGCCGAGCGGGATGCATTTTTCCAGGACGATCTCGCCGTTTTTCTTTTTCGGGATCTCGAGGGCGTTCCCGGCGGCAACCACCATGCTGGTCGTGCCGAAATCGTAGCAGTGATGGTAGATGTGGTTGGTCCGGATGCTGGCAAGGTTCGTGAAGACCATGCTGCAGTGGAAGGGGCTCGCATCGATCACGGACTTCGGCAGGAGATTGTGTTTATCGGCCCATTTAATGAAGTTCACGGCGAAGCGGAGGATGCCCGGGATCGAGGTCAGCTTCTTCATCAGGTCCTCGGTCGAGTTGTCGCCTTCACGGTTCTTGCCCACATATTCCTGGATCTTCCGCTCGATCTCGAAAATGTCGTCGCCGCGGTCGAAGAAGATCTTGGACATGGTGCCCTCGTTGGCCTTGCCCGAGCCGGCTTTCGCGCCCATGACGACCATGCCGTAGGCCAGCTCATTGCGCGCATACGGCTCCTTGTTGACGATGAAGCGGTTGAGCGCCGGGTATTCGGCCATCAGGCGCACGAAACCGCCCATCAGGATCGCCATGTGGGACACGGGCCTGCCCTCGCGGCTCTTTTCGCGCAGATAATTCTGGATCGGCGCCGCGGGGATGTTAAGGGTGATCATATTCTGGGAGTCGCTGCGTTTGGCCATGACGTGGCTCGCGATGCGGTACATCACGTCGGCGTTTTTCAGTCTGGTTCCGTCGGGTCGTTTCATATTGTTTTCCTTTCTGTCATCCTGAGCGCAGCGAAGGATCTTCTCATTCTTCCTTCAGCACCCGGATCAGGCGGTCGACGTTTTCCCCGGTCGTCGCCCAGCTGGTGACGAAGCGGATGACGCAGTGCGTCTCATCGACGTTTTCCGAGAAACTGAGTTCGACGCGTTCGGCGATCCGGCGCGCCTTTTCCTTATCAAGAAGCACGAAGATCTGGTTGGTCGGCGAAGGATAGGCTTCCCGGTATCCGGCTTCGCGGAGCGCCGTGCGGATGCGGTCAGCCGCTTCGATCGCGGTCCGGCCGATCGTATCGTAAAGGCCATCCGTAAAGAGGGCGTCGAACTGCAGGGCGCAGATGCGGCCCTTGGCGAGAAGCGCGCCGTGCTGCTTGATGATCGAGAAGAAATGCGGGATGAAGCCGTGCTGCGGGATGACGACCGCTTCGCCGAAGAGGGCGCCGCATTTGGTCCCGCCGATGTAGAACACGTCGCAGAGCCGCGCGAGATCGGCGAGAGTCACGTCATTTTCCGGGCAGGCGAGCGCGTAGGCAAGACGCGCGCCGTCGACGTAGAGCGGGAGGCCGTACATCCGGCAGACGTCGCTGATTGCCTGCAGCTCGGCAAGCGAGTAGAGCATGCCGGTCTCGGTCGGCTGGGAAATGTAGACCATGCCGGGCATGACCGTGTGTTCCCGGGTCTCATCTTCGTCATAGGCGGCGAGGGCGGCCAGGACGGTCTCCGCGGAAAGCTTCCCGTCCGTGTGGGGAAGCGTAATGACGCGGTGGCCGCCGAGTTCGATGGCCCCGGCTTCGTGGACGTTGATGTGGGCGCTTGCGGGAGCGAGGACGCCCTGATAAGATTTAAGAAGCGCGCCGATCACGGTCGCATTGGCCTGGGTCCCGCCGACAAGGAAATAAACATCGGCTTCGGGTGCCCTGCAGGCAGTGCGGACCTTTCTGCGGGCGGCTTCGGAGAATTCGTCCGTGCCGTAGCCGGCGGACTGCAGGAGGTTGGTCTCCGCAAGACGCTGCATAATAGCGGGGTGCGCCCCCTCCATATAGTCGGATGCAAAGGAAAGATTGGGAAAATGATCCATGACGGGCCTCCGTAACGAAAAAGACAAAAGGAATGGCTGTCTGTTATCGATTTTAGTGGCGGACCGCCGCATTGTCAAATAAAAAACGCGAAACAGCAAAAGGAGTATTTGCCGAACGGCGGGAACTGTGTTAGAATAAAAGCAACAGAGAGGAGGCCGGCATGCAGTACACGCAGTTTTATGAATCGCCGCTGGGCAGGATCGTACTTGCCTGCGATGAGCTTGGCCTGACCGGGCTTTGGTTTGAAGGCAGTCCGCAGAGTGCCGTATTTCCGGCTGAAGAATGCGAGGAAGCGCCGCATCCGCACCATGCCGCCGCGTCGCGGTGGCTGGACGACTACTTTTCGCGGAAGGATCCGGGATTTCTGCCGCCTCTGCACCTTCTCGGCACGCCGTTCCAGTGCGACGTCTGGGAAGAACTGCTGAAGATCCCCTTCGGACAGACGAAAAGCTACGGGGCGATCGCGGCAGAGATCGCGGCAAAGCGGGGCATTCCGTATATGTCGGCACAGGCGGTCGGCGGTGCCGCAGGCCGCAATAAGATCGCGGTCATCGTACCCTGCCACCGGGTCGTCGGCGCGGACGGAAACCTGACCGGCTACTCGGGCGGCCTGGAGCGGAAGATCGTGCTGCTGGCGCTCGAAGGCGCGGACCTTTCCCGCCTCTACCTGCCGAAGAAGAAAACACAGCCGGCCGAGACTGCGGCCGATGAAACCATAACCAGAGAGAACAACACGGAAGAAGATTCACAGGGAGATACGGATATGAAGATGAAGGAAGTTTTTGCGGATCTGAGACAATGGGGCGTGGACCTGACATTCAACAGGACCGTCCAGCTGACACCGGAGGAAGGGCAGGATCCGCCCGCCTTTGCCGTGCATATGACCATGTCGGCAGTAAAATGCACCTGGAAGATTGAACGTAAGTCGAAGTTTTTGTGGAAGGAAAAGTGGAATTTTACTACCACCAATGACGTCAACGGAGACGTCCTGATTTCTGAGGAACTGTCTTCCTGTGAGGAGGCCGCGGCTAAGCTGAAGGCCGCCGTGACCGCCTTCGAAAACGGAGAGTGACGCGCTGAAATCGCATCCCCCCCGGGGGCTTGCGCACATTTATGAATACGGATACGATAATTGCCGGGCGGGATCATCCTGCCCGGCAGTTTCTTTGCAAAGGACCGCATGCATGAACCGCGGCAGAAAAGCGACACTGATCATACTCATTCTCGGGCTGGCTGTACTGGCGGCTGCTTTCGTGTGCCTTTTTGTCGGTTCTTCGCACATGACGCTCAGCGAATGCGTGAATGCCCTCTTCGGAAAGGGCAGCGCGGCGCAGGTCCGGATCATCCGGAACATCCGCATCCCGCGGGTGCTCGCGGCGCTCATCGCCGGCGCAGGACTGGCGGTCTCGGGCCTCATCATGCAGACCTGCCTGAACAACCCGATGGCCTCCCCGGCGACGCTCGGCGTGTCCAACGCGGCGGTCTTCGGCGCCAACCTGTCGATCATTGCCTTTGCCGGCGGCTTTCTTTCCACCGGCCACAACGTCAACAACTACATGACCGGCGTCAACCCCTATGCGACCTCGCTCTGCGCGTTTCTCTTTGCGGGGGCGTCGATCCTGCTCATCCTGGGCCTGTGCCGCATCCGTTCCTTCGACCCCGGCGCGGTGGTCCTCGCCGGCATTGCGATCGGCTCGGTCTGGACCGCGGCGACCACCATCCTGCAGTTCTATGCGACCGACGTCGGTTTGTCCGCGGCGGTCATCTGGAGCTTCGGCGACCTCGGCCGCGCGACCTATAAGACCGACCTCATCATGTCGGTGACGGTCGCTGCCGGCATCGTCTTTTTCAGCCTGATGCGCTGGCGCTACAACGCCCTCCTTTCCGGCGATTCCGCGGCAAAGAGCATGGGCGTGCAGGTCGCGCGGCTGCGCTTTTTCTCGATGTTCGCGGCCTCGCTGATCACGGCGGTCTGCGTGTCCTTCCTCGGCATCATCGGCTTCGTCGGGATCATCTGCCCGCACGTCGTGAAGCGCCTGATGGGACAGGACCACCGCGTCTCCCTGCCGGCTTCGGCCCTTGCCGGAAGCCTGCTGCTCGTGCTGTCCGATACCCTTTCCCGCAGCCTCGGGAACGGCTCCGCCCTGCCGGTCGGCGCCATCACCTCGATGCTCGGCGCGCCTTTCTTCCTGGCGCTCATTTTCTCGCGGAAAGGAGGCAGACGCTGATGCTGGAGATCAGAAACCTTGCATTCCGCTACCATGCGCACGGCCCGGCGGTCCTTGACGGCGCTTCGCTCACGCTCCGTGACGGGGAGATCGGCATCCTCCTCGGTAAGAACGGTTCCGGCAAGACGACCCTCTTCAAGACGGTCCTCGGGATCGAAAAGCCGGCTTCGGGATCGATCCTTTTCGACGGCGAGGATCTCGTGAAAATGAGCCGCCGCGAGCGGGCAAGGCGCGTCGCCTACGTGCCGCAGGACATCCGTTTCGGGGCGCTCAGCGTCTATGACACGGTCCTGATGGGCCGGATCGCGCACTTCGGCTTTGCGGCCGGAAAAGAGGATGAAGCCGTCACGGAGCGCGTCCTCGAGGACATGGGCCTCACTGCTTTTGCGGAGCGGAACGTGGAAGAACTGTCCGGCGGCGAGCGGCAGAAGATCGCGGTCGCGCGGGCCCTCGCGCAGGAACCGAAGCTGCTCATTTTCGATGAGCCGACGGCCAACCTGGACATCGCGAACGAGCAGCTGATCCTCTCCGAGATCCGGCTCGTCGCGAAGGAAAAACATATCGCGGTCCTCACTTCCCTGCACGACCTGAACGAGGCGCTGGCCCTCGGCGAGCATTTCTTCCTGATGAAGGAAGGGAAGATCGGCTATGACGGCGGCGCGGACATGATCACGGAAGAAATGATCCGGGACATCTTTGATGCGGAGGTTCGGATCGTGGAAATAGAAAAGCAAAGAATCGTCATAAAGGAGTAAGCAAAATGAAGAAGAAAGTATCACTGCCCGCCCTGATCCTGGCCCTGGCGATGCTCCTCGGTTCCTGCGGCACGAAGCCCGTGAATACCACCGAGGCGCCGAAGACCGAGCCGGCCGTGACCACCCAGGCACCGACCGAGGCACCGACAACTAAGGCACCGGAGACCACCGCGCCTGAGACGACGGCTGCACCGACGACCGAAGCCGCTCCTGCCGAGATCGAGATCGAAGACATGATCGGCCGCAAACTGACCGTCATTCCCGGCAGCTACAGGAAGGTCGTCTGCATCGGCGCCGGCGCGCTCCGCATGTACAGTTATATCGGCGACGCCGCGCTCCTGTGCGGTGTGGAAGACATCGACAACGAGACCCTGGCGGAACGCCCGAAGATGTTCGACGGCGTGGCCCGCCCTTACGTGCTGGCTTACGCCGAGACCTTCGCGAAGCTGCCGTCCTGCGGCGTCGGCGGCCCTCAGGCTCAGGCAGCCGAGGCAGAAAAGATCCTCTCGTGCGAACCCGACATCGTCATTTCCGAATATGAGGACGTAGAAAAAGAAGATGCTCTGCAGGAGCAGCTGGGCGTGCCGGTCGTGACCCTGAAGCTGGGCTCCGGCGGCGTCTTTGACGACAGCTTCTACGCTACCCTGAAGCTGCTCGGCGTGATCTTTGACGAAGAAGAAAAGGCCGGAAACCTGGTCGCTTACATTCAGGCGGAACGCGCCGAAATCGAAAAGCGGACCGCGGACATCCCCGAGGAAGAAAAGCCGGCTGTGTACATCTGCGGCCTCGGCAACTGGGGCACCACCAACCACCTGATGACCGCGCAGAACTATATCGCCTTCAAGGTCGCGAACATCAAAAACGCGGTGACCGATCTGGCGAACCCGGGCATCCAGTCGATCGAAGCCGAGAAGTTTACCGCGATCGGCGGGGACATGGATATCATCATCATGGATGCGGCTGCCGTGAAGAACATCAAGCCGCTCTATAAGGAAGATCCGGCCATGTTAGATACCTGCAAGGCGTGGACCGAGGGCGAGGTCTATCTGGAGATGGCCTACAACGCCTACTACACCAACTGCGAGATCGCGCTCATCAACACCTGGTTCATCGCGAAGACCGCTTATCCGGACCGTTTCGCGGACATCGACATGACGGCCAAGACCAATGAAGTGACGAAAATGTTCTTCGGTGAGGAACTGGCTGAGAAGATCTTCGCGAAGCCCATGAGCTTCGGCGGCTACGGCAAGATCGACACCGCGACGTTCTTCGATTAAGACGTCAGCTGCAGCGGCATAAAGGCGCCGCGGACGGCGAACAGACGGTGAACGGTATCCGCTTCACCCCGATGGTTTACTATAGTGAATTGTCAAACTAAGTGCAACAGTTTTGTAGTTCAAGATCCCATAGAGATTGAGCTGAACGAAAACCAAGAACTTTGCGAGGCCTGGCGTTGATCAACGCCAGGTTTCGTTTTAGTGTTGCTGGAGCAACGCGGGATAGATTGCGGCCTTTGGGATAAAACTCCCGAAGCAGACCATTGCTGTTTTC
>JAFRRD010000026.1 GCA_017428265.1 Lachnospiraceae bacterium
CGCATAAATCGTTTACCACGAGAATCTATGGGGTAAGGGGGATTATGCGTTCTTTTTCAGATTTCGACCTTGATGGTATTAATACAGGCATAGAAAAAGGACCTGCGAAAAATGATCGCTCATTTTTTCACAGGCCCTTTGTTTGCCGTTTTGACCCGGGAACGACACGGAACGATCGCCGGTGCAGTGGTTCATGTGCCCGGGATACCCGAGTTGGTTTCGCCTGAAATACAATCCCTGCCTAAGGGCCCTTCTTGGTACACACCCGCCTGGAATGCTCGTCCATGACAGGATAGATACAGATCCCGTTCCGTGAAAAAAAGAAGCGGAGTAGAGTTTGGTTTTATCACATTAGAATCTTATGCAGAAGAAAAGCTTCACGGCGGCCGGACGAGAGCGGTGTAAGCGTATGACATAAAACACGCTGCAAAACGGATTGCCGGTCCGGTCCGCAGTTCCGGATCAGCTTCGGGTGCTGCTCCGCTGTATGGGCATCGTTTTGACGGTCGTCCAGCGATAGGGGGCATTCGGAGACTGGATCCGTTCGGTCAGAAGCACCGCGGCCAGACGGCCGATCTCCTTGCTGGGGATCTTGACGGTGGTCAGGGGCGGATCGCACAGGTCGGCATCATAAGACCCGTCGAAGCCCGCGACCATGACGTCGCCGGGGATCGAAAGTCCGGATTTCTTTAAGGCGGAAAGAAGATGGATGGCCAGATAATCATTCGCACAGACAAATGCATCCGGGACTGCTGGCATTTGGGAAAGTTGCTCCGCAAGCCAGTCCGGATCCCCGTAAAGATCGCTGTCTTCCGCCAGAATGCAGAGCGCGGGATCCGGCGTCAGGCCTGCTTCCCGGAGCGCAAGCGTATAACCGACCCAGCGCTCGTAGAAACTGTTACAGTGCTCTTTATCTCCGACGAAGCCGATCCGTGAGGCACCGGCCTGTATCATCTGCCGGACCAGGACCATTTCGCTGGCAGTATTCTCCATCGAAATGAAATCACAGTTCATGAGAGACTGGTTGGCACGGACAAAGGCGTCCACGAAAACAGTCGGCTTGTTCCATGAACAGATCATATCCAGGTAATCCCTGTCAAACAGTTCGATCCCCAGAATACCGGAAGTGTCCGCCAGTTTCAGGGGCTGCGGAAGGCGTTTCTCCCGGATCTCTTTGCAGGAGATCTCAAATATTTTAATGGTATATCCGGCGCGGCTGAGATGATCCGTGAAACTGGTGAGGAACAAAGCGCCGAAATTGTGCTGCAGCAGTTTATGCTGGGTCAGAATGGCGATGTGCTTGCCGGAGGGGCGGCCCGGATCAGCGGTTTCCGCGGGAAGCTGATAATACCCCAGCTCCTGCGCCTTGGCCAGGACCAGCGCTCTTGTCGTGCCCGGAACGGATCCGCGTCCGTTGTAGACTTTGGAAACAGTGTTGCGCGAAAGACCGCAGGCATCCGCGATATCCTGCATCGTGACCCGTTTGATTGCCATAAAAAGACTCCTTCGCAAGATGATTCACCTGAAATATACAATAATAAAAATCAAAAAGCAATGTTTACAATATGTAAATCATTAAATTTCGATGACCATACGGAAAAAATAACGCTTTCTGATGGATGAAAATATCGTTTTTTGCAAAAAACTATATTTAATTAATTGACACACCATAAAATGGTCGTTATACTAATGCTGGAATATAGTTTACAGTGCGCATATATATAAACGCGTTATGTAAACTGCCGCGGATACCGCTCGTAAACTGAAAATGAAAAAGGAGGAAACAGGAAGTATGTCAGAGGTCATCCTGAAGGGACTCAAGAAGGTCTACGACAACAAGGTGACAGCCGTACACGACGTCAACCTGCAGATCGCGGACAAGGAATTTATTGTTTTGGTCGGACCTTCCGGATGCGGAAAGTCCACGACCCTTCGTATGGTAGCCGGCCTGGAGGAGATTTCGGACGGCGAGCTGTATATCGATAACAGGCTCGTCAACGACGTCGCGCCGAAGGACCGCGATATCGCCATGGTTTTCCAGAACTATGCCCTTTACCCTCACATGACGGTGTACGACAATCTGGCGTTTGCGCTGAAACTGCGCAAAACGCCGAAAGCCGACATTGACAAAAAGGTCCGTGAAGTCGCAGAGATCCTGGATATTACCCAGTATCTGGAACGCAAGCCCAAGGCTCTTTCCGGAGGCCAGCGCCAGCGTGTCGCCATCGGCCGCGCCATGGTCAGGGATCCGAAAGTCTTCCTGATGGATGAACCGCTTTCCAACCTGGATGCCAAGCTCCGCAACCAGATGCGTGCGGAGATCATCAAGCTGCGTTCCCGCATCAACACCACCTTCATGTACGTGACGCACGACCAGACCGAAGCCATGACGCTGGGCGACCGGATCGTGATCATGAAGGACGGCTACGTCAACCAGATCGGCACACCGCAGGAGGTGTTCAACAGGCCCGTCAACCTGTTCGTGGCCGGCTTCATCGGGATGCCTGTCATGAACTTCTTTGACAACTGCCGCCTGCTGAAGGAAAACGGCAAGTACCTGGCGGAGATCCGCGGCGTCAAATTCCTGCTGTCGGATTTCCAGCAGAAAGCGCTGACCCAGAACCGGGCCGAGCCGTGCGAGATCGTGGCAGGCATCCGCCCGCAGCACGTTACCGTGGGAGAGGGCGAACTGAGCGCGAAGATCGAAGTCAGTGAGATGATGGGCAGCGAATACAACATCCACGCCCGCTGCGGCACGGACGAAGTGGTCATGCTGATCCCGACGATCGACCTGACGGCTGACGTTTCCATGGGCAAGACGGTCACCTTTACCACTAAGCCCAGTCTGATCCAGCTCTTTGACAAAGAAAGCGGCCACAACCTGATCTGGTACGATGAAGAATCGGCCGCCAACGATGCCCCTGTCTGCAAAACCTACACTTTTTGACGAAGGAGAACAACGATGGTACTAGCAGCAAAAAAAGATTCGGGGACATCTCGGACGGATCTGCCGCAGGGTCCGGTCTTTCAGAATAAGAAGCTGAAGGCTTTCAAAGAGAATGCTCCCTTCCTGATCATGATCTTCCCGGCTGTGCTGGTCGTTTTCCTGTTCAATTACCTGCCGATCTACGGCGTGCTGATTGCATTCCAGGATTTCATGCCGGGCGACAAGATCCTTTCGGATACCACGATCTGGGTCGGATTTGACAACTTCAAGCGGTTTTTCTCGGATCCTCAGTTCTGGCCGCTCATGAAGAACACCTTCCTGATCTGCATCTACGGTTTCATCATCGGCTTCCCACTGCCGATCCTCGTTTCCCTGATGCTCAACTCCCTGAAAGGAAAGAAAACGGCCAAGTTCCTGCAGACGATCTTTACGGCCCCGCACTTTATCTCGCTGGTCGTTCTGGTCGGTATGCTGACCCTGTTCTTCGGCCGCTACGGCCTGGTCAACAATCTGGTGGCCAGCGGCGGCGGGGAACGCTACTCCTACTTCCTGGAGACCGGCGCCTTCCGGCCCTTGTACATCCTGTCCAGCAACTGGCAGGATTTCGGCTGGAGCGCAGTCATCTACATCGCGGCGCTTTCCAACGTGGACCCGCAGCAGCATGAAGCGGCCATCCTGGACGGCGCGACCCGCTTCCAGCGGGTGATCCACGTCGACCTGCCCGCGATCATGCCGATGATCAGCGTCATGCTGATCATGTCGATCGGCGGTCTGATGGGCGTCGGTTATGAAAAAGCCCTGCTGATGCAGACCGACGGCAACCTGGCGGTCAGCGAACTGGTCTCGACCTATGTGTATAAACGAGGTCTGACCGGTGTGCCCGATCAGGCGTACGCGACGGCTATCGGCCTGTTCAACTCCATCATCAACGTGGTTCTTCTGATCATTGCCAACACGACAAGCAAGAAGTTCTCCGAGAATTCGCTGTGGTAAGGAGGCAGAAAGATGAAAAAAAGAAAAAACGCACTCAGAGATACGCTGGGCGACAAGATCTTTTATATCATTAACGGCTTCTTTCTGCTTCTGCTCGCCCTGATCATTCTCTACCCGCTTTACTTCATCATCATCGCTTCGATCTCGGATCCGGACGCGGTGCTGGGCGGCGAGGTCGTGCTGTATCCGGTCCGTGTCACCCTGGAGGGCTTCCAGAAGATCATGGAGCGCAGCGACGTGTGGAGGGGTTATCTGAATACCATCATCTATACGGCGCTGACGGTGGTCCTGGCACTGGCCGTCACGGTCCCGGCCGGCTGGGCGCTGAGCCGCAAGACACTTCCCGGCAAAAAGCTTTTCATGATCTATTTCATCATCCCGATGTTCTTCGGCGGCGGCCTGATCCCGTTCTACAACGTTATGAGCAGTCTGGGACTGATCAATACGATGTGGGCGGTCATCCTGCCGGCGATCCTATCGGTCTGGAACCTGTTCATGACCAAGACCTTCTTTGAATCCAGCATCCCGAACGGGCTGATCGAAGCGGCCAAGATCGACGGCGCGGGACAGTTCCGCATCTTTACCTCGGTCGTCATCCCGCTGTCCAAGGCGGTCATCGCGGTCATGGCACTGTATTACGCGGTCGGTCAGTGGAACAGCTACTTCAACGCCATGATTTTTCTGCAGGACGAATCCAAGTATCCGCTGCAGCTGGTGCTGAAAGAGATCCTGATCGCATCCGAGAGCACGGTGGGCGGCAGCGGCGAGACGATCCTGCAGCAGTTCCGCATGGCCAACCTGCTCAAGTACGTATCCGTTATCGTTTCGAGCCTTCCGGTCCTGTGCCTGTATCCTTTCGTGCAGAAATATTTTGCACAGGGCGTCATGATCGGCTCGCTCAAAGAGTGATCGAATCCTAAAGAACAAGGAGGAAAACAATATGAAAAAATGGATGGCATGCCTTCTGGCGATGGCAATGCTCCTGTCCCTCGTTGCCTGCGGCGGCGGGAAGAAGAGTGACAAGCCGGACAGCGCCGGCGTGGAGAAGCTGGTGAGCGAGTACGGGTTCCAGTGGACCGATCCCAAAGCGCCGATCCTGAACGAAAAAGGCGCCAAGGAACTGAGCTTCAGCGTCTACTCGTCCAAAAACGCATCCGCGCTGGACTACAACGACATGAAGATCATGCAGGATCTGTTTGCCAGCACAAACGTTTATGTGACCTGGGAGAACGTTTCCGAATCAGTCTACTCGCAGCAGAAGAACCTGATCTTCGGCAATGCGGACAACCGCCCGGACGCGATCTACCATGCCGGCATGAGCTCCGGTGAGATCATCAAGTATGCGAAGCGTCACGTGCTGCTGCCGATCAGCGATTATCTGGAGTACATGCCCAACTTCTCCAAGATCCTGAACGACCGTCCGGACATCAAGGCCCAGCTGATCAACGTGGAAGACGGCAAGATCTATTCCCTGCCCCGCGTAGAGGAAATGGGTCTGCTGCAGAACCCCAACATTCTGTTCCTGAACAAGAACTGGACGGCGCAGGCGATCCAGGCCGGCGCGCTGAAGGGCGTCACGGAAGCGGAACTGAAGGACGGCCTGGCTCTGACGAGCGACCAGATGACCGATCTGCTGCGCTATTTCCATGACAACGACATGAACAACAACGGCAATGCCGGCGATGAACGCCCGCTGAGTTTCGTGTACAACAACTGGCAGGGCAACCAGTGCGATCTGTACGGCATGTTCGGCCTGAACGACAACCTGGAACACCGTATCGTGATCGACGACCAGATCAACTACACCGTACAGGACGAGCGCTTCAAGGAAGCGACCAACTTCATCGCGAAATGGGTCGCGGACGGCCTGATCGACAAGGTCTCCTTCGAGCAGTCCCAGGATAACTTCCTGGCCAACGGCAAGGGGCTGGAAAACTACGGCGCCTTCTACTGGTGGGAGAGCGAGACCGTGGTCTCCAATCCGGAAAATTACATCACCTGCGCACCGCTGATCGGCCCGAAGGGCGACCAGACGGTATGCGTTTCCAACAACCCTGAAGTCGGGACCGGCGAAGTCGTGATCTTTGCCGACTGCCCGAACTTTGAAGTGCTGCTGGCCTACTTCGACCGCTACTATGATCCGCTGATCTCCGCACAGATCAACTATGGCCCGATCGGCATCGTGTACGAAGAAAACCTGGACAGCAAGGGAATGCTTGTGCAGAAGGAACTGCCGGCCGGCATCACTTCCGACGAACTGCGTCTGCAGAATGCCCCGCTCGGCATCATCTATCTGAACGATTATGCCTGGAACAACGTCGTGAACATGGAGCCTCGCGCCAAGCTGCGTCTGGAGCGCCTGACGGAATTCGTGACGCCGTATGTCGCGAAGAACGTCAAGCCGTGCCCG
Source organism: Lachnospiraceae bacterium (assembly GCA_017428265.1). Lineage (GTDB taxonomy): Bacteria > Bacillota > Clostridia > Lachnospirales > Lachnospiraceae > UBA6987. The sequence goes on from JAFRRD010000026.1 coordinate 6,351, forward strand.
AACCTGCAGTTCACGCTGGACGAACTGAACACGCTGGCCAACTATGAAACGAACTTCAACGACTATGTCCGCACCAATCTGATCCGCTGGCTGATGGGCGGCGGCGTGTCCGATGCCGAATGGGATGCGTTCCAGAAAGAACTTTCGGGCAAAGTCAATATCGAAGGTCTGAAGAAGGTCTATCAGGACGCTTACGACCGCTTTATCGGTAAATAATACCGGGAGGAGAACAGCATGAAGAAATTCCGTACCATTCTGTCCGTACTGCTTGCGTTTGCCATGGTCTTTTCCCTGGCGGGCTGCGGCGGATCGGGATCGAAAACCGATACGACCGGTGCCAACAGCGCCCCGAAGATCGCGGGCGTGAAGGATCTGACGGTGGAAGCCGGGACCTCGATCGACGTCCTGGCCGGCGTGACCGCTTCCGATGCCGAAGACGGCGACGTGACTTCCCTGATCAAAGTGGATTCCACCCCCGCCCTGACCTTCTCCAACGGCAAAGCCACTCCGGACAAGGCCGGTGATTATGAACTGAGCTACACCGTGACCGACAAGGGCGGTCTGGTCGGCGAGGCGTTTGCGACGCTGACCGTCACCCGCAAGACCGGCGAAGCCGAAGTCTTCAAGAAATTTGATTTCAGCACCCGCACCGCGGAAGACGCGCACGGCTGGGAAGCCCGCGTGAACGAATCCGCCAAGGCAGAAGGCACCATGAAGCAGGGCGCTTTCGTCTTTGATATCGAGGATCCCGGAGACGGCGACGGCGCCGTCCAGCTGGTGAAGCCGGGTTTTGCGCTGGAAAAGGCCGATTACCGGATCAAGGTCTGGGCGAAATCGACCGCTCCCACCTATGCGCACTTCATCGCCCGCGATGAGAGCGTGGAAGAGTGGTCCACGTTCGGTGCGGTGTTCAATGCCCGCATCGAAGAAACGGTAGCCCCGATCGAACTGAACTTCTCCTGCGAAGGCGAAGGCAGCGCGGAACTGATGCTGAACCTGGGCAAGATCACACCTAACCCCGACAACGCGGCGGATACGACGCCTGAAAACTTCAGCGTGACCATCGACAAGATCGAGATCTACAAGATCACCGGCGAAGAGAACGAAGTCCCGCTCTATACCGCCGATTTCAAATCGGGCGAAGGCCTGAGCATGGAAGCGGGCGACGGCGCGGCGGCGGAGGCCTCCTTTGCGGACGGCAGCGCGCAGGCGGTCATCAGCGCCTATCCCACGGAGGGCGGCGTATGGAGCATCAAGGCCAACCTCGGCCTGGGCGATCTGGTCATTGAAGAAGGCGTGAAGTATTATTACCGCTTTACCGTCGCGGCCGAAAACGGCCTGGAAGGCGAGTGCCTGGTAGAGAGCCTGAGCCAGTATCACGAAGCGCGGGCGAACTTTAACGGACTGTCCGTACCGGCCGGCGAGGAGAAAGAGATCAGCGTCAGCTTTACCGCGGAACACGGCGTAAGCGACCCGGTGATCCGTCTGCAGATCGGCAATCCGCCCGCGGACGGCGTTACGGCCAACACCATCACCTTTACGAATGTCGAATTTGGCAAACTGGAAGGCGACAAGGAAGTTGACAAGACGATCGAAAGCTTTGCTCCGATCGGCAAGGGCAGCGCGGTCGAAAAGAGCGAAGAGTGCCCTTGGGAGACCTTCAACGGCACCGATGAGGACAACGAGCACGGCGTCGGCACCATCTGGACGGAAGATGGCAGCCTGTTCTACCGTATCGACGACGGCGGCAGCGTAGACTGGCACAACAAGCTGATCTGCCCGATCACGCTTCCTTCCGACAGTTACTTTACGGTGGAGATCACCGCGAAGGCGAGCAAGCCGGTCTCCTGTGGCTTCTTCCTGAATCCCTCCGGCGGCTGGGATCCCCGTATCTCCGAAGGGATCGACTTCACCACCGAAGAGAAGACGTTCAGCTTTACCACCACGGATCCTTTCATCACCGACATGGGCGTGGAACTGCTGTTCCAGTTCGGCTCTGCCGAAACCGCCGCTCTCGGTGAAGTAACGATCGAATTCACGAACGTTACGATCTATCAGATGCTCATCCAGTAAAATCAATCTGTCATCGGGAATAAGGGGGATGGATCTTTTCTCCTCCTTATTCCCTTATTTTGAAGGAGGCGGGTATGAAAAAGAAAGCCTTATCTTTACTGCTTATCGTTTGTCTGGCGGCGTCGCTGCTGGCCGGATGCGGCTCGTCCGGGGGAAACGGAAACAAACCGGCGGGTCCCGAATTCGCCAAAGTGGATTACGACAAGGATTTCTCCACGCTCCGCACGCCCGGAAGCCAGGAGGAAGCCTATGATTACGAACTGTTCTTCCTTCCGGAAAAGGACGGCACCAGCCAGCCTTATGTGGGAGACCCGATGCCGTACTATGAAAACGGAACGTTCTATCTCTATTATTTGAAAGAAGCCGGAGATTCCTACAATCATTCGGTCTATCTGGCAAAAACAAAAGATTTTCTGAATTACGAAGAAGTGGATGCGCCGGTCCTGGAAGCTTCCCGCAGCGGGGGGCAGGACGGATGGATCGGCACGGGATCGGTGGTGAAAGTGGAAGACAAGTACTATTTCTTCTACACGGGTCACGCCGGCTCGGATTCTTATGAATACAAGGAAAAGATCATGGTGGCCGAAGGTACGGACCCGGAGCACTTCACGAAAGTGGACGGCTGGTCTCTGACGCCGCCTTCGGAACTCGGACAGAAGAATGATTTCCGCGATCCGCAGGCTTACTATGATCCGGAAAAAGGCGTCATCGAGATGACGGTGACGGCGGCGCAGAGCGGCAAAGCGCGCATCATCAAATACACGCTGGCGAAAGACCTCAAGGGATTCGAGTACGAGGGCGTGATCCTGACCGACCCGACCGGCTCGTTCTGGAACCTGGAGTGCAGCGACACGTTCCGCCTGGGCGACAAATGGTACATTACCTATTCCGGACAGGACGACACGCTCTGGTACGCCTTCTCGGAAAACCGTTTCGGCCCCTACAACGAGCCGCAGCGCATTGACGGCAAACTGTTCTACGCGGCCAAGCACGTAGAAGACGGCAGCCACAGCTATATGGTGGGCTGGGCCCGCCGTTCGGAATCTCCGTCCTCGACTCAGGACGTTTCCGCCTGGGGGGGCAACATGATCGTGCAGCAGCTGGACAGAAAAGAGGACGGCAGCCTGATCCTGAAGCCGGTGGATGCGATCCGGAAAGCGTTTGAGGACAGGCGGGAACTCAGTTTCGCGGACACGTCCGTTTCCCTGGAGTCCGGCTCCCGATACAGTTTCACCGAGGCATTCACCGCCTATGAACGGTTCCTGCTGAGCGGGGAATTCACCTTCACCGGGACGGGCAGCTTTGGTCTGGCGTTTGATTTCAACAACCGCGAGGAGAAATACAAACTGATCTCGCTCTGTCCTTCGGAAAGCGTCCTTCGCTTAAGCTTCAACGAGGGAAGCACTCCGATCACGGAAACGGCGGTTAAACTGGACGCCGGCAAGACCTATGCCTTTACTTACGTGCAGGAAGGCTCGGTAGGCACTTTCTACGTCGACGGAGAAGCGGCCCTGACTGTCCGGCTGTATGGTGTCAGCGGCAAGACGATCCGCCTGTTCTCTGAAAATAACAGTGTGGAATGGAAAAATCTGTTTGAATATACCATGCCGCAGGAGTATATTTATGAAGAGGCTGCTTGATATCAACAACCCCGTCATCCGGAATATCATCAAGGTCTTCGACTGCATGGTCCTGAGCGTGCTGTGGGTCGTGTTTTCTCTGCCGATCGTAACGATGGGGGCGGCTTCCACCGCCCTCTACGCCTCCGTATACCACTATATCCGAAAGGACGAAGGATATTTGTGGAAAACGTTCTGGACGGCTTTTAAGGAGAATTTCAAGCGCTCCACGCTGTCTTGGCTGCCGCTGCTGGCCATGATCCTTTTCCTGATCTATGACCTGATGGCGCTGCGCGTCATGATCAAGAGCGGGCATCCGCTGGGACGGCTGTTCGGCATCATTCTGGCCCTGCTGTTCGTCGCGGCCGTCTGGAGCGTTTATCTGGCGGCTTACTGCGCCCGGTTTCAGGGCGGGGTCAAGGACATGCTGCGGTTCAGTTTTTATCTGATCATGCAGCATCCGCTGCGCTCGCTCGCGGTGATGCTCGCCGTGGTGGGATCCGCCGTGCTGATCCTGATCATTCCCGGCCTGCTGGCCCTGCTGCCGGCGGTCGCGTTCTGGATCTCCAGCACTTTTGTCGAACAGGTATTCTTGCTGCATATGCGGCCGGAAGACATCCAAAAAATCAAAGATGAGGAAGGAAATGCATGAATCCACAGCTGCTGTTTGCCAGAGCATATGAAGAGGAAGCGGGAAAACTGATCCCGTCAGAAGACAGACCGCAGTTCCACCTGTCGCCCCGGACGGGCTGGATGAACGACCCGAACGGTTTTTCTCTGTACAAAGGCGTCTATCATCTGTTCTACCAGTATAATCCGTATAAGACGGAGTGGGGCCCCATGCATTGGGGCCATGCCGTCAGTACGGACCTGCTGCATTGGCGCTATCTGCCCGCCGCGCTGGCGCCGGATGAGTGGTACGACATCAGCGGCTGCTTTTCAGGCGGTTCCCTTACGCTTCCGGACGGCAAACAGCTGCTGATGTACACCGGCGTCCGTAAGATCAGCCGCGACAGCACGGATATGCTGCAGGTGCAGTGCCTGGCCGTGGGGAACGGTCTGAATTATGACAAGTACGAGCAGAATCCGGTGCTGGGCGGCGATGACCTCCCGGAAGGCTACGACCCGTACAATTTCCGCGATCCGAAGATCTGGCAGGAGCCGGACGGCAGTTACCGGGCCTTGATCGGCGCGTGCACGGAGGAAGAGCAGCTCGGCCGCCTGCTTCTTTTCCGCAGCGACGACGCATTCACCTGGAAATTCGAGAGCGTTTTCGCGGAGAACGACGGGCGTTTCGGCCTGATGTGGGAATGCCCCGATTTCTTCGAACTGGACGGGCATGCGGTCGTGCAGATCAGTCCGCAGTATATGCTGCCGGAGGGCTTTGAGTACCACAACGGGAACGGGACGGTGTGTCTGATCGGCGAACTGGATGAAGCCCGCCGTCATTTCACCTGGACGCATGACCAGGCGCTGGACTACGGAATCGATTTCTACGCGCCGCAGACTCTGCAGATCCCCGACGGCCGGCGGATCATGATCGCCTGGCTGCAGAACTGGGACGCCTGCCAGAACGGGAGGAAAGAGCAGAAGTGGTACGGACAGATGAGTCTGCCGCGGGAGATCAGCATCCGGGAGGGGCGTCTGTACCAGCAGCCGCTTCGCGAGCTGGAGCAATACCGCCGCGACTGCGTGGAATATAAAAATGTGACGGTGCAGGAAGAAACGGTTCTGCCCGGGGTCGAAGGCCGCTGTGTGGAGCTGCTGATCAAAGTGAGACCGAAAGATCCGGAAGACCTTTATACCAAGTTTTCAATCACTTTTGCCAAAAATGACAAATTTCACAGCAGCCTGAGCTTCCATCCGCAGGACTGCGTGGTGAAGCTGGACCGGAAATGCTCCGGCTCCCGCCGGGCGATCATCCATCAGCGCCGCTGCCTGGTCCCGGACCGCAAGGGCGAACTGACGATGCGGGTCATTCTGGACTGCTTCAGTGCGGAGTTCTTCCTGAACGACGGCGAACAGGTCATGAGCGCCGTGATCATGACGGAGCAGGCAGCCCGGGAGATCTCTTTCCATGCGATCGGCGGCGTGGAGATCGACGTGGTCAAATATGACATTTGTCTGGAGGAAAACGGCGATGAAACGCTTTGACGTGACGGCTCTCGGCGAGCTGCTGATCGATTTTACGGAAAGCGGTCTCAGCCCTCAGGGAAACCTTCTTTTGGAAGCAAACCCCGGCGGCGCCCCCTGCAACGTGCTGGCCATGCTGGCCAGGCTCGGGCGGAAAACGGCTTTTATCGGCAAGGTCGGAGACGATGCGCTCGGAAGACAGCTGAAGCAGGTCGTGGAAGAGGCCGGGATCGATACGGCCAACCTGCTTCTGGACAGGAAAGTCCATACCACGCTTGCTTTCGTGCACAAAAAGCCTGACGGAGACCGCGATTTTTCCTTTTACCGCGATCCCGGCGCGGACATGATGCTGCGCGAAGATGAGGTCAGGGAAAGCATCATTGCGGATTCGCGGATCTTTCATTTCGGCTCTCTGTCGCTGACGCATGCCGGGGTCAGAGCTGCCACGAAAAAAGCCCTGGACCTGGCGAAAACGCACGGATGCCTGATCTCCTTTGATCCCAATCTGCGGGAACCGCTCTGGAACAGTCTGGAAGAAGCACACGAACAGATCGCTTACGGCATGCAGATGTGCGACGTGATGAAGATCTCGGACAATGAAGTGCAGTGGTTTACGGAAAAGGAAGACTTTGACGAAGGGATCGCCACACTGTTTGACCGATATCCGGTCCGGCTGATCCTGCTGTCCAAGGGAAAAGACGGAAGCAGCGCCTATTATCGGGGAAAGCGCGTTGATGCGGATGCCTTCCTGCAGAAAAACACCATTGAAACGACCGGCGCCGGGGACACGTTCTGCGCGTGCGTGCTGAATTACCTGCTGGATCATCCGCTCTCCGAACTTGATCCGGAAGGGCTGGGAGAGATGCTACGCTTCGCCAACGCCGCCGCCGCTCTGATCACGACGCGGAAAGGCGCGCTGCGCGTCATGCCGGAGAAGCAGGAGATCGAAGCGCTGCTCGCTTCGCGGTAGATCGGGAAGAAAAGCCCTGCTGTCCGAGTGATATGCTACCCCCAAGTAGGACACTGAAATATAAAACCTACTTGGGGGTATTTCTATGTCAAGAAAGAGTAAGTTTGATCCAGCATTAAAGGTTGAACTGGTGGAACGATACTTGCGAAATGAAATCGGATTGAATGAG
>JAFRRD010000027.1 GCA_017428265.1 Lachnospiraceae bacterium
ATTGATCACAGACTAAGAATCCATTGCTGACTTCTCTGTCCGTTATTTACCTTTGTTTTAGGTCGTTTTTTTCGTTCCTTGAAATTTCTCCCTCCCGGTCCGAAGACCGTTCGGAAATGGAATTTTCAGGGTTGGATTGCATCATTTAATTGTCAAAGTGCGGCCGCCTTTTCGAGGCGCATTGAGTACTCTATCACGTTATTTCCCCCTTGTCAACCGCTTTTTTGCGATTTTTTAAAACTTTTTTTCGCTTTTTTTCGGCTTGTGCAAGGGGTGAAATACGACCACAAGATATAGTGGTCAACGTCGGTTTTTTCGTGATTTTCCGCGCCGGTTTACTCTTCTTCGCGAAGCATCTCCTGAAGCTTTTTGAGCAGTTCCGCGCGGTTGTTCACTTCCAGACGGGCAAAGAGTTCGGAGATCTGAAGTTCTGCTTCGCTCCGCGGGATCAGCAGCCGTCCGGCCAGTTCGCCTTCGGTCTCCCCGCCGGCGTAGGCTTTCAGGATCGCGCGCTCGGCATCGTTCATGATCGCGCGCACGCGGGGCTGGTCGCAGAGCGCATCCAGGTCCAGGTCTTCGGTGTTCAGCGCAAAATTCTGCTGTGTGTTCATCCCGGCCGCTCTGCCGATACCGGCCGACTTTGCCTCGCGGCGGTGGGCGTCGCGGCGGACCAGTACCATGACCAGGCCGAAAAGGAATATCACGATCACCACGGCCCCGATCCAGCCGAAAATATCCCCGAGGATCGAAGAGGTAAGATAACTGTTCATGATCTGCATCGTCGCCTCCTGTCGGCAAAAATCTCCCCCTCTGAAAAAGGCGGGCAAAAACGATTGTAGCCGATTTCGGCCCCTTGCGCAAGAGGAAGTCCTGCAATTTACGGGATCTTCTGCCCTGCGTTTTGCCGAAAGATCCCGCTTCCGGGCCGAAACCCCGTGCCGCCGGCTGCGCAAACCCTCATTGCCTGCCAGGCAAACCTTCCCTGCGCTTGAAGAGATTCTTCCGCAAGTTTGCAAATCTATGCTATAATAGTCCCAGTATATATAATAAGGAGAACTTCGATGTCGCTCACGCTTGAAAAGATCCGTGCCGCGCAGGCGCGCATCGCTCCCTATACCGTGAAAACGCCGCTCCTGCGGCTCGCCGCCCTGGATGATTTCTTTGGCTGCCGGGTCTGGGCCAAGGCCGAATGCATGCAGATCACCGGCGCCTTCAAGCTGCGCGGGGCCTTCAACAAGGTGCTGCAGCTTTCCCCCGAAGAGCTCTCCCGCGGGGTCGTCGCCGCTTCGTCCGGCAACCACGGCCGCGGGCTGTCCTATGCCGCAAAGGCGCTCGGGATCCCGGTGACCATCGTGATCCCCTACACCGCGCCGAAGATCAAGGTCGACAACATCCTCGCTCTCGGTGCCGAGGTCACGCAATGCAGTGTCTCGGAACGTTTTGAGGTTGCCGCCCGCATCGCCCGGGAAAAAGGAGCCGTCACCGTCCCTCCTTTTAATGATGAAGAAATCATGGCCGGCCAGGGCACGGTCGCCCTGGAGATCCTTGAGCAGGCGCCCGGAATCGAAAAGATCGTCGTTCCCGTGAGCGGGGGCGGCCTGATCGGCGGGATCGCTACCGGCGTCAAGGCGCTTCGGTCCGAAGTCGAAGTGTGGGGCGCCGAACCTGCCGCCGCGCCGCGCTACAGCGTTTCCCTGAAGGAAGGAAAGCCGACGAAGGTCACGGTCGAAAAATCCGTCGCCGACGCGCTGGTCGCGAACACCCCCGGCGACGTGTGCTTCCCTTATGTCGCGAAAAACACCGACGGTTTTGCCGCGGTGACGGACGAAGCCATCCTCCGGGCGCATAAGAAGCTCCTCTTCGAAGGCAAACTCCTTGCGGAATTCTCCTCGGCGATCGGCCTCGGCGGCGTGCTGGAAGGTAAGATCCCGGTCCGTCCGGACGAAAACGTCTGCTTCGTCATTTCCGGCGGGAGCATCGCCCCCGAACAGCTCGACCGGCTGAAAGACGTCGACTGAACGCATAAAACATAATATAAGGAAGAAAACGATGAACGAAGTGAAAGATATGGCGCTCGCGCCGTCCGGCCGCGACAAGATTGCCTGGGTAAGAAGCTACATGCCGATCCTGAACGCCGTCCGCGCGCGCTTTGAAAAAGAAAAGCCCTTTGCCGGCATGACCATCACCACCTCGATCCACCTCGAGGCCAAGACCGCATACCTCGCACAGGTGCTTGCGGCCGGCGGCGCACGGGTCATTTCGACCGGCTGCAACCCGCTCTCCACCCAGGACGACGTGGCGGCGGCCCTTGCGGAAAGCGGCGTGGAAGTCCATGCCCGCCACGGGGTCACGGAAGAGGAATATACCGCCCTGCTGAAAAATGCCCTGGCCGCTTGCCCGGACCTTATTATCGACGACGGCGGCGATCTCGTACAGCTGCTGCACGGCGAATACCGCGAATACGGCAAGAACCTCATCGGCGGCTGCGAGGAAACGACGACCGGGATCCACCGTCTGAAAACGCGCGAGGCCGCGAGCCTGCTGGATTTCCCGATGATCGACGTCAACGACGCGGACTGCAAGCATTTATTCGACAACCGCTACGGCACCGGCCAGTCGACGCTGGACGGCATCATGAACCCGACGAACCTGATCATTGCAGGCAAGACCGTGGTCGTGGCCGGCTACGGCTGGTGCGGCAAGGGCCTCGCGATGCGTGCGAAAGGCATGGGTGCCGTGGTCATCGTGACCGAGATCGACCCGGTGAAGGCCATCGAAGCGACCATGGATGGCTTTACCGTCATGCCCATGGACGAAGCTGCAAAGCACGGCGACCTCTTCGTGACCCTGACCGGCTGCAAGGACGTCATCACCGGACGGCATTTTGAAGTGATGAAGGACGGCGCCCTGCTCGCGAACTCCGGGCATTTCGACGTCGAGATCAACAAGAGCGACCTGGAGGCGGCCGCGATCGAGATCTGGCCGCGCAAGCCTCACATCACCGGCTACCGCATGGCAGACGGCCGCATCCTGAACCTGCTGGCCGACGGACGGCTCGTGAACCTCGCCGCCGGCAACGGCCACCCCGCCGAGATCATGGACATGAGCTTCGGCATCCAGGCGCTCAGCCTCGAATATCTGGCACGCCACGGCAGCCATCTGAAGCCCGGTGTCTACCAGGTACCGCACGACATCGACCGGGCGGTTGCCACCGTCAAGCTCCGCGCCATGGGGATCACGATCGACAGCCTGACCGAAGAGCAGGCTGCCTACATGAGCGCCGTGGAATGAATGAATTTCCCGGGTCCGAAAGACCCAAATAAAACCCCTGGCGCCGGGACGGCCCGAGGAGATCAAATGGAACTGACCTATACGCGTTATCTTTTGAATACGCTCCCGATGCGTTCGCAGGAGTCCAACAAGGGCACCTTCGGCCGCGTCACCGTGGCCGGCGGCTGCAAAGGGATGTCCGGCGCGGCATATTTGGCCGCAAAGGCGGCTTACCGCACGGGCTGCGGCCTCGCGGCGATCGTCTGCCCCGAAGCGAACCGCGTGATCTACCAGACGCAGCTCCCCGAAGCCGTACTGAAGGTCTATCCGGACGAAGGCGCCGCCGAAGAATGGCTGCAGGACGCGCTCGCAGGCTCTTCTGCCATCGTGCTCGGAACGGGTCTCGGGCAGTCCGAAAATGCCCTGAACCTCGTCAGATGGACGCTGGAAGCAGCTTCTATGCCTATCGTTCTGGACGCGGACGGTTTGAACCTTCTGGCCGCGCATCCGGAGCTCTGGAGCAAAGTGCCGTTCGGGACCGTCATCACGCCCCATCCGATGGAAATGGCGCGCCTGCTGCACTGCCCGGTCGAGACCGTGACGGCGGACATCCCCGGGACCGCACTTTCCTTTGCTGCGGAGCACGGCGTCGTCTGCGTGCTGAAGAGCCACCGGACGGCTGTTTCCGACGGGAACCGCCTCATGGTCAACAACAGCGGCAATTCCGGCATGGCGACCGGCGGCTCCGGTGACGTCCTGTCCGGGATCATCGCCTCGCTCACCGCACAGGGAATGCAGACCTACGAGGCCGCCTGCCTGGGCGTCTATCTGCACGGACTGGCCGGCGACGAAGCTGCCGCGAAGCTCGGCGAGCATGCCCTGATTGCCTCCGATATCATCGACGCCCTGCCCGCGATCCTGAAAGCGGCGGAAGGCTGACAGCGCCGTTGTCCTCCTGAGCGAAGACCAACCGTCCCTCTGTCATTCTGAGCGAAGCGAAGTATCTTCAATTAACAAGGAAAGAACCAAACTTTGGCTGACACACCCAAGAACAGCAAAAAACTCCGCCCGCTGCCGCTTGCCTTTACGCGGTGGCTCTTTTCCGCGCGCCGGCGTTTCTTCAAGGACAGCGAGAAAAACCACAGGGAAAACCTGCAACTCGAAGAAGCGGACATGGGCTTCATTTACGGACAGGCTACCTGCCCCCAGTTCACCGTAGGCAAGAAGAAAATGGCCGGAGTCGGCTGCGAGATCGCAGCCACCTACAATGCCCTGCGCCTCCTGGGCCGGAGCGTCAGCTTCTCCGACATCCTGCGCGACTACGAGGAGAACGGTTATGTCATGCGCGGCTTTGTGCAGGGCGACATGGGGACCGACCCTTTTTCCATCGGCGAATTCCTCTCGCAGCACGGTGTGAATACCGTCTGCTACACCAATTATGAGGCGCTGGCCTCGGTAATCACCGAGTTTAAAGACAGTTTTCAGGTCTACATCCTGTCTTTCTGGAATCGGGACACCGTTTTCGGCGGCCTGCATACCGTCACGGCTTACACCTCCGCAGACGATGACAGGCTCCACGTTTTCAATATGTACAACAACTCCACCGACGAGGCCGTACGGGAAGACCTGCGCGCCTACATCCCGAAAAACCGCTTCGTCGTCGGCTACCGACTGCTGCCCTCCGCAAAGTAACGACTGCCCTCCGCCCTCGCCCGGCAGCAGTCCTCCCCATCACCGGCGAACGGTCCGCCCGGAACGGCACGGATATGCGGCGACCACGCGCAGGCTTACCGGCAGCCTCGTAAACCGCGAAAATGCCGGATGCATTTTCGCTGAACCTCGGTAAAAACCGCGCAGAGGAATGCGCGTTTTTTATCCGGAGCCTGCGCTTGCCGGCGCATGTGCCGTCATTCCGGGCGTCCCAATGCCGGTTCAAGGGAGGCTGCTGCCGGGCGGGGCGGCGCTTTTTATTTTGCCATCAATATTCTCCGTTTTTTTGCGGCTATATGAATGTAACGATATTTCCTCTGCAGAGGCCATAACACAGGAACTGATGCCATGGATGACAAAGAACTGGTCCGTCTGTTTTGGGACAGGGACGAGACCGCCCTCGCGGAATGTGGGCAGAAATACGGCAGCTGGCTCCGGCGCATTGCGATGAACATTCTGGAGCTTCCGGAAGACGCCGAAGAATGTGTTAACGATGCGCTGCTGGCCGCCTGGAACCGCATCCCGCCGCATGAGCCCGAATCGCTGAAAGCCTTTCTGGGCAAGCTCATCCGTGATATCGCCGTCAGCCGCTACCGCGAAAACCATGCCGCCAGGCGCGACAGCAGTCTCCGCGTGATGCTGGACGAACTCGCCGAGACAGTTCCCTCCTCCTTCAGAGTGGAAGACGAGGTCGAGGCCAATGCCCTCTCCGCACTCATCGAGAGCTGGCTGCGCGCACAGAAGAAGGACGAGCGAGCCCTCTTCGTCCGGCGGTATTATTACGGCGAAACGGTCAAGTCCCTGGCCGCGGCTTACGGCTGCAGCGAGCAGAAAATGGCGCAGATCATGCTGCGTCTCAGAAGGAGCCTGAAGAAGGCGATCGAAAAAACGGAGGCAGTAAAATGAACAGTGAAGATATTTACAAGGGGATCGGCGGGATAAGCCCGGACCTCCTGGAAGAGGCGGAAACTCATAACTTCTCAGTCCGCAGAAAGCCCCGGATCCTTAAGTGGGCAGCCGCAGCAGCCGTATTTGTGGTGCTGTGCGGCGTGGGTGTCTACGGCGCGACCGGAGGATTTACGGTGAAGAAACTGCTGCTGAACGGCTATGAAGTCAAGGCGCACATTTCCCGCATTCCCATGAAGGCGATCAAGGGCAATGTCAACGAGGCCTCCGTCCTCATTCCGGAACAGTACAAAAACTACAGCCCCTACAGCAGCCTGTTCCCGGGCAGCTTTTATAAAAATGTCAGCAGTGCCGAGGAAGCCGCCGCCTACATCGGCTATGACAAGCTTCAGATCCCGGTTTTCCCTTATGATCACACGGATAACTTCCAGGTCGCGGTCGTCGGCGGGCAGGACGGCCGGATCAGCCAGATCCAGATCATGCGGGACGCTTATTCGGAAAAAGTCTCGGCACAGAACTGGACGACCCTGTTCACCGAGCATTATGACGGGGACGTATTTGACATCGGCTTTGCCGGCGATCCTTCCGCCGAAATGCAGGAGTTCACCACGGCGAACAAGCTTCGCTGCATCGTCTTCGAGTCAGATGCGCAGCTTGCGGGCCGCAAAAGCCTGACGGCCTATATCACCACCGGGGACGTCGTCTACATGTGCCATTCCGCTTTCAATACCGCAGACAGGGCCGAAGCCGAGAAGATCATCCACGACTGGGCGGAGAGCATAAAATAATCGTTTTCGGTGCAGAATAAAGGCGCAGGTCCGTCAGAGACCTGCGCCTTTTCATTATTTCCATACTCAATTTCCGGCAGCTTCAGTCGCCGCGGAACCTCCGCCACATCCAGTACGTGTTATCGGTCCTGCGCTCGAAACACACGTCCCGCTCCGGATCGTAGACCGCGCCGCCGATGTATTCTTTTCCGTCCTCCGTCCACCACGACAGCCCCACCTCTTTTCCGTCTTTGGCCACGTATTCCACAAAAATCGCTTTTTCGTACGTGCCTACCCGCATCGTGGATGCATCCGCCTCGGGGAAGAACGCCTCCAGTCCCTTCGGTTTATAGTGGCTCCACACGCCGGCTCCGGCGATCTCCTCGTCCCGTTCAAATTCGCACAGCGACAGGATCGCGGCCCTGACATCATCGCTCCCCGCCGCCTTTTTCAGCGCATCCGTATCCGGCTCGTAGACCGTATAATACTTAGCGGCTTTCTTCTCGCTGATGTTCTGCGGGAAGCGGACGACCTTTTTTGCCGCCACTGCCGTCAGGATCGCCACCGCGATCACCGCCAGCCAGGAAAGCCATCTGAGGCTCGCAAAAAGCGCGCGGCCCGGCAGATCCTCGTCCGGCGGCAGCTCCTTTTCCTCTTCTTCCGGCGGAGCGTCCTTCTGCTCCGACCACACCCGCAGGATCATCACCAGCAGCGTAAGCAGCCCCCAGCCGAGCCCGATGACGAAGAACAGATGATTGAAAACGCCGACCCCCATCAGAATGACCGGCATGATCAGCATCAAGGCCGTCAGCCCGAGTGTATTTCTCCAGCTCGGCGCCGGACGCTTTCCGCCGAAGCATTCCGCGAAGATCATCAGAAAGAAATAGAGGATGAAAAGAAAGAGAAGGCCTGACCTGGTACGGTCCGCTTCGAGCACCGATGGCTCGATGACGCCGCGCACAAGGACCTGGATAAACAGCGCGAGCCAGATCCCGATCGCTGTCCGGACGGACTGCCGCAGGCCTTTCCGCCGGAGGATCATTTCCACCGCCAGCGTGAGCACGATCTGCACGCCCAGCCAGACAGCTGCTTTGACCCAGGCGGACGGCTCCTGCAGCGCCCGTACGGCAAAGAGGATCGGGAAAAACGCGCCCGCAAGGTACGGCAGCAATTTCTCACCTGTTTTCTTCATGAAAAACTCCTTTCCGCTTCGTCTGTTCCCGGCGTCTGTTCCGGCGGATTAAAAGGATATCGGCCCCACGGCGAGCACGCTGCTGTGAACATCGGGGTACTTCTGCTGCAGCAGGGCGCGCACCCTCTCTACATAAGGCGCCGATACGCCGATATTCAAACCGTTATTCTCCACATCGACCCCGTACAGATTGACCTGCACCTTTTCTGCCAGCAGCTCATCAGCCGTTTCGCGGAGCATCCCCTCCAATTCATTATACGAATAGCTGACCGCTTTGATATGGACCGAATCCTCAAAGCCGGCGACGAGTTCCATATACCGCCTGATCATGGCTTCGTCAGGAGCCTTCAGGCACAGGACCAGGTCTTTTCCGTCCGGATAATTTCCGGCATAGTCGTCCGGATAGATCGGTCCTCCGCTGTGTTCATCGAAGGGGAAAGACGCCTCGAGTTTCTGACGCGCAATATCGCCGAGACCGCCTATGATGGCTTCCTCCCGCAAAACGAGAATATCCTTATCGGCAAAAGCCTGGTCGTTCAGTTCCAGCGGGTCTGACCCGGAGGCAACGTATTCCAGGGTCTTGCCGTCAACGATCCTGAAAATGAAGCGCGCATTCTGTGGATCGTTGATTCTCTTCTCCATATCGGCGCGGTCCGGAACAAAACCATCCGGGATATAGCCGCTGTTGTCCACGGCATAAAGAAAGCCGTTATCAATAAACATGCCGCCCTGATACCACTGGCTGGACGATATCGAATGCTGGTCAAAATAGAACATCATTTTCTCAAAACTGAAGCGCAGATAGCCGTTCAGGACCTGATCATCCCTCACAAGATGGTATTTGCCGCTCTGCGGCGTCACCGCGGCGCCAGGCTGCAGCTCCCCGCTGCTCTTCTTCGCCGGGTCGGTGAGGGCGCAGCCCGCAGCGACGATGCTGACAGCAAGAGCTGTCACGATGAGCCAGAAGGCCGGCTTTTTGTAATTCAGGACGCTGCGGATACGGCCGCCGACGCCGTTTTCGGAGAAGGCGAGCGGGCAGGCCGCGACCGCTTTCTGCCGCACGTTCAGCTTCAGCAGGGTCTCGGAATAGGCCTTGCGGTAGGCCGGATCTTCATTTTTGATCACGCGCTCGTCGCAGGCGCCTTCGATGTCCCGGCAGAGCAGGAAATAGGCGAGCCAAAACAGCGGATTGAACCAGTAAACAGCCAGGAGCAGATAGCCGAGCGGCTTCCAGATCTGGTCGCCGCGCCGTAAATGCGTTTTCTCATGCGCCAGGACGAAGGCCCTTTCCTCTTCGCTGAGCGAGGTGGGCAGATAGATGCGCGGCCGGATGACCCCGAGAATGAAGGGAGAAGTGATCTCATCGCTCTCCCAGACGCCTTTCTCGCGGATCACGGCGGTGCGCAGGCGCCTGTGCAGGTTCCAGAAGCTGCCGATCATATACAAAAGCATGATGCCTATGCCGATGATCCAGACGACGGACAGGCTCGGCACGACGCTCTCCCCGAAGGTCTTCGGCGGCGTATGGGCCAATGCGCTGACCACGACATAGTTCTGTCCCGCCTCCTGATAGACCGGGAGATCCTTATACTTCGCGGTGATCTCCCTGTAAAGGACTTCGTCCCGGTCCTCACGGACTGCCAATGTCTCTTCGACGACCTGGCTCTGGAGCGCTTCCACGGCTTTGCCGCCCGAGACCGCTTCCGGGATCACGGAGACCTTGCTCTGCGGCAGGACCGGGATCACGAGCCGCAGGGCAACGAGCGCCCACAGCGCACAGACAAGGCCCCTCGGCGCCTTTTTAAGGACCGGGCGCAGCAGCAGGACCACGCCGGTCACGATGCTGGCGGAAAGGCAGAGATTTACGGCCAGCAGGAAAAGTTTGCCGATCATTTTGATGCCTCCCCGTACGCTTCGATCATCCGGCGAATGTCCTCGACATCCTTGTCGGACAGTGTCCTTTCTGAAGTAAAGGCCGCGAGGAAGGCCGGAAGAGATCCGCCGAAGGTATCCTCCACGAAGCGGCGGCTCTCCTGCGCCTGCATTCCCTCGCGGGAAATAAGCGAGGTCACGGTGCCGTCTTCGTTGCGGAAATATCCTTTCTCGCAAAGCTTTTTCAGAACCGTATAGGTCGTGGATTTCTTCCAGCCGAGCTTTTCGGCACAGAGCTTCACCAGCTCGCCCGAGCCCAGCGGCTCGTTCTCCCAGATCAGTTCGGCAAAACGCGTTTCAACTTCACCCAGTTTGTAATCGCTCATAACAGATCTCCTTATGGCAATGGCCGGAACGGCCTGCTTCCGATATTTTACGGCATGGTCTATTAACAATAAACCTCCCGACAAGGCGAGTCTATCATCAATAGACCGCCCTGTCAAGAGGTTTTTTCAGGATTATTCAAGAAGATTGCCACGTCGGGCCTTCGGTCCTCCTCGCAATGACAGCTAACTGTCATCCTGAAGAGGGCAAAGCCCGACGAAGGATCTTCTTACTCATACAATTTCGGGTACGCTTTCCGGTCGCCTTTGATCACGAAGAGCGTGAGCAGGACCGACAGACCGACAGCGCCGAGCACGATCACCCAGGCTGCGGTAGAGCCCTGCAGGTCGTAGACCTTGCCGACTATGATGTTGAAAACGCCGATCAGAACCGAGTCGATCACCCACATCACACTGGTCACGCGGCCGCGGTGGCTCGACGGAATGCGCCGCGTCAGGTACGGGCCCTGTGCCAGCGTACAGAAGATCTCGCCCCAGGTAAAGACGGTCATCGCCGCATAGTAAGCCGGAACGAAGCCGAGCAGCAGCAGGAAGATGCCGTAGCCGGCAATGACAAGCAGCTCGCCCGTCAGAATCTTCTTCGTCTCGCCCATCTTCCTGAACCAGTTGGTGATGAGGGGCGTGAAAATGACGACCACGATGCAGTTCAGGCTCATCACCGTCCCGAAGATCACGGCGCCGTTTTCATGCACCGCCGCCATGTCGAGCGGCATCAGGAAGGAGTGCTGGTTGTAGGCTGCAAAATACAGGGAGGCCGCAAGCACGAAGAGAAAGACCTGCGGGTTTTTCTTCAGAATGCGGAAGACGCTTTCCTTTTCCTGTGCTGCCTGGTAGGAGGCCTCTTCGCTTTCTTCCACGACCGGCGTGATATCTTTCACCCAGCGCCAGATCATGAAGGTGGAAATGCCGATGGAGACACCGCTGATGATGAAGCATACCCACAGGTAGTTCTCCAGCAGGAGCCCGCCCAGCGTCGGCGACAGGATCATGCCGATGTTGACGCCCAGATACAGCAGCGAATAGGCTTTTTCGCGGTCTTTCGTGGGCGTGATGTCCGCAACGAGCGCATCGTAGGCCGGTCCTTCAACGGTCTGGAAGAGACTGGCAAAGAGGAGCAGGCCGATCGTGGCCTTGCCGAGCGGGATGATCCCGCAGGCAATGTAGCAGACGATGGACACCAGGTCTGCGTAAACGATGATCTTTTTCTTGTTGCAGCGGTCGGCGAGTTTTCCGCCCCAGAGGTTGGCCGGGAGCATGACGATGCCGGCGACCGTCATCAGGATCGCGATGGAACTCGCGTCCATGCCCATTTTCTGATTCAGGATCAGAGTCAGGAGCGACCAGATCATGCCGCCCAGGCTCGTAACGATGCGGCCGAAAAACAGGATGTAGACTTCCTGCTTCAGACCGCGGTATTGGTCAATGAGTTTCATACTATCCTCTCGGTTTCAGGGGAGGACAGCCGCGCGGCGGCTTATTTCAGCAGCGCCAGCAGTTTGTCCTTCGGGACGAGCCCGATGGAAGAGGCTGTCTTTTTCCCGTCTTTGAACGCAAGGACCGTGGGAATGCTCATGATGCCGAAGCGCTGCGCGAGCTCGGGTTCTTCATCCACGTTGACCTTGCCGACTTTGACTTTGCCGTCGTATTCCGCCGCGATCTGCGCCACGGCCGGCGCCAGCATGCGGCAGGGGCCGCACCAGGCCGCCCAGAAGTCTACCAGAACAGGGACGTCCGAATTCAGGACCTCCTGTTCAAAATTCGTGCTTGTGATCTTGATTTCCGCCATGATTTCTCTCCTTTCGGCGTGTGAAAATGTACTGTTATGGGAAACGGCACCGCCCTCGAAGACGGGACCGTATGCTATCATTCGACGGCAGTTCCGCTCTCAGGGGCGGGACCGTCGCTTTGCTTTGTTTTTCCGGCCGCAAAGCCGAGGGTGATCGCCTTCACCGGGCAGCACCTCGCGCAGTCACCGCAGCGGATGCACTCCGCGCTGTTGATGTTTGCGGCCGGGTCGACGCCCATGCGGCAGGCCGCCGCGCATTTGCCGCAGTGCACGCAGGCCGACTCGTCGACGCTCCCGCGGTAGAGCGCGAAACGGTTGAAGAAGCCGTAGAACGCGCCGAGGGGGCAAAGGTACTTGCAGAAGGGCCGCCAGATAAAAAGGCTCGCCAGGACGATCGCGATCAGCACCGCCAGCTTCCAGTTAAAAAGGCTTCCCAGCAGGCCTCGGACCGTCGTGTCCGCCGCTGCCAGAAAGAGCGCCGCCGCCGTGCCCGAAGGGCAGATGTATTTGCAGAAAAACGGCGTGCGCGCGACAAAAAACGGTAAGGCGGCCGTGGCCGCAAGGATCAGGTATTTCAGCTTCCGGAGCGGCCTGTCTCCCTTGAAAGTGTTCTTCTTCGGGACCGGGACGAGGGCGATCAGTTCCTGGATCCAGCCCATGGGGCACAGGAAGCCGCAGACCGCGCGGCCAAGCAGCGCGCCGAAAAAGATCAGCAGGCCGACCACGTAGTAGGGGATCTTAACGGGCCGCGAGCCCAGGAAGTTCTGCAGCGCGCCGACCGGGCAGGCGCCCACCGCGCCCGGGCAGGAATAGCAGTTCAGCCCCGGCACGCACACGCCCTTCGCGGCATTTTCACTGATGCGGCCGGTGAAAAAGCCCTTGAAATTGGCGTTCTGCAGCAAAGTAGCGGCCGCCTGGATCCCGAATCTTTTCTTATCCAATGCCGACACACTCCAGACAGATGCGGACGGCCTTCGCAAGCACCGAGGCGTACTGCCCCTGCGCAAGGCCCACCGCCGTCAGCGCGGCGCCGGCAAGAAGAAGGATGAGCCCGGCCGCGTGCGATCTCTTCATTTTCTCCATACTGCCCCTCAATGTCCGATCATCTGCGTGATGAGTTCGTTCCACTCCGCATAGCTGCGGGCTCCGATGCAGCTCTGCCCGATCACGTGTCCGCTCGGATCCACGAAGATCGTCGTGGGCACGTAACCCGTCTGGTAGCGCTCAAAAACGCTGTCGTAGAGCATGACTGGGTAGGTCACGCCGGCCTCCTTAAGCGTTTCGGCCGCGTTCTCCTCAGTCCAGTAAACGCCGATGATCAGCTGTTCGCCCCCGCGGTCCTCATAGAGCTGCTCAAGCTCCGGCATCTCGCCGACGCAGGGCCCGCACCAGGGTTCCCAGAAATTGATCATAGTCAGGACGTGTTCCCGGAAAACGTTCTCATCGATCTTATTGCCGTATTGGTCCGTGCCCGTGAAGCGGATATCCGGGTCAAAGGGTCCTGAATAGGCGGAAGTGGTTCCGTCAGGCGCCTCTGTGGCAGCCGTAGCCGGGGAATCGGTCGGTTCCGCCGTGGTATCGGGCGCGGCCGTATTGTCCGGCACGGTTTCCGTCGGAATCATGACCGTCTCCGGGGCATTCTGATGCGCCTCGATATATTTCCTCGCGGCATTCTTTCCCTTGATGAACACGCGCTCGCTGTTGTCCAGGCGGATCGTGATCACGCCGTCCGCGAGCGTTCCCACGGTCTTCTCCCCGTCCAGAGTCAGGGTCAGCGTCCCGTCATCCTTCAGTTTCCATTTGTATTCCAGCTGATCGAAGGTCAGCTGGTAGATCGCCTTGCCGTCATCCTTAAGGCGCAGCCAGTTGTCTTCATTCAGTTCTTTGACCGTCACGTCGGCCGTCCCGACCAGATAGTAGCGGCCGGTAACGTCCGCCTCCTCCTCTGCCGTCGAGGTCGCCGGTTCCTTGCCGCAGGCCGTAAGCAGTATTGCGGCCAGGAGCAGCGCGGCCAGTCGGTATAAGCGCTTCTTCATGGGGCTTACCTCCTTGGTGGGAAGATTATAACATAGAAGGGGATTTATTGCAAAGGAAGGGGCAGCGAGCGGGAAGGCAGCGCGTTTTCGCTTGCATTTTCCCCTTTTGCATATTATGATAAGGAAAATTCCTACCAAGAGGCCATTCCCATGAATGAGCAGGAAACCGCTGCGAAGCCCCAAAAGGGCGGACGGCTCGCCGTACTGGCGATCCTCGCGGTCATCATTCTTCTCTTTGCCTTCTTCCTGAAGGATATCATGATCCCCCTGATCAGGCTCGAAACCAGGCACGACCTTGCCGGCGTGCAGGAGCTTCTGGCCGACAAGGGGCTTTTAGGCGCGCTCAGCGTCATCCTCGTGGAAGCACTGCAGATGGTCGTCGTCTTCATCCCCGCGGAATTCATCCAGATCTCGACCGGCCTCTCCTACCCGCTACCCATCGCCATCCTGCTCTGCGACCTCGGAGTCTGCCTCGGCGCCACCATCATTTTCGCCCTCGTGCGCTGGTTCAAGGTCCGCAGCTTCGCCTTTGAAAAGCGGCGCAGCGCCATCGACCGCCTGTCCAAAACGCTCCGCGAACGCAACACCGTCCTCCTGCTCTATCTGCTGTTCTTCATGCCCTTCATTCCGTTCGGCGCGATCAGCTACTACGGCAGCAGCACCAAGCTGCCCTACCGCAAATACATTTTCACCATCGCCACCGGCGTCATCCCGTCCATCCTCGTTTCCAACGGCATGGGCGCGGCCGGCGCGGCATTTCTGAAAAATGACCTGCCGCTGTGGATCCTGATCCTCATCCTTCTGGTCCTGGCGGCGGCGCTCATCGCTCTGGTCCTGCTCTTCATCAAGCACTTCATCTTCCGCGAAGGCGAGGGCACGCCGGACTCGATGATGTTCGCCTTCCTTTTCTTCCTGGCCAAGCTTCTCTACGGCAAGAAGTCCCGTCTGACGATCGACGACGAGATCCTGAAAGGTGTTGAGACGCCCTACGTGGTCCTGTTCAACCACGAAAGTCCCGAAGATTTCTATTACGCCTCGCAGATCGCATACCCGAAGAATCCGAGCCTCCTCGCCAACGAATACTACATGAACAAGCCGCTCCTCGGCTCCGCCATGAAAAAAGCCGGCGTCCTGTCCAAGAAACTCTTCACGCGCGACAGCGGGACGGTCATGGGGATCCTGCGGACGCTCCGAAAAGGCTATCCCGTGATGATCTTCCCCGAGGGGCGCCTCTCGCCCGACGGCCGCACCAATCCCATCGCGGAGAGCGGCGCGGGCCTGTACAAGCTGCTGAAGACCACCCTCGTCCTGGTGAACATCGAGGGCGCCTACTATTCGCACCCGAAATGGCGCAAAAGACGATATCCTTCCGACGTCCGCCTGACCGTGAAGCGCGTGCTGACACCGGCCGAGCTGAAGGAAATGCCCGAGGCCGAGCTGGAAAAGGTCATCAGCGATGCCCTGTACAGCAACGCCGCCGACCACATGGACACGCTTTACCCGCAGACAGATAAGGCGAAGGGGCTGGAAATGCTCCTTTACCGCTGCGCGGACTGCGGCGCCCTGTATCAGATGGAAGGTGTCGGAAACGAACTCGTCTGCCATGCCTGCGGCGCCCGTCACACGCTGGATGAACACTATCATTTCACGAGCGGCCCCGAATCGATCCCGGCTTACTATGATGCGATCAAGGCGCTGGAAGCGCCGGATCTGGACCGTGTCGATCTGCATTCCTCCGTGAGGACGAAGATCTTCGGCAAAGACCGCGGGCCGATTCGCCGCGAAAACGGCGAATGTTGGCTGGATAATCGTTCCTTCCGTTACCGTTCCGGGGAGAAATTTTTCGAGATCCCCGTGGCGGAGCTGCCGGCTCTGGCCTACTCCTGCGGCGAGGAATTCGAGCTTTATATCGACGGCGAGCTGCACTATTTCTATCCGACCGCAGACCGCGCCCAGTGTGCACGCTGGGGCCTCCTGGTCGACATGATGGCGGAAAAACGCCGTGCCGAAATGCCCGCGAACACTTCCTCCCAGGCCCGCCCCGCCAGGGAACGGCGCGCGAGGAGACGGGAGGAAGCCGCTGCTGACGCTGCCGCTGAGACCGCCGCAGAAACGCCCGCCCCCTCGGAAGGAGCAAACGCCCATGAAGAAGGCTGACAAAAAACGCACGCTCATCAGCATTTCCGAAAAGTCCTTCGTTCAGGTCTGCTGCCTGCTGCTGGGCCTTCTCATCGTTTCCATCGTCCTGACCTACGTGGTCCCGAAGGGCGCCTTCGGCACGCTCCCGAACGGGGACACGAACTACCTCGACTACATCCGCCTGGACGATAAGGGCGGCATTCCGATATGGCAGGGCCTGCTTGCCCCGATCCTTGTGTTTTTCTCGGGCGACGGGCTCTCGCTTTTTATGCTCTCGCTCTTTCTCTTCGTCGTCTCGGCGGCCTTTCAGGTCATGAACGACGTGGGCGGCATCCGAACGCTGGTCGGCGCAGTCTCCGAGCGCTTCAAAGAACGCAGGAGCCTCCTGCTCATCCTCATGTCCGCGCTCTTCTACTGTTTCGGCGCCTTCCTCGGCCTTTTTGAAGAAATGCTCACGATGCTGCCGATCGTCTGCGCGCTCTGCCTTTCGGTCGGTTTCGACTCCTTCACCGGCTTCGTCTGCTGCATCCTCGCCTGCGGCTTCGGCTTTGCGGGCGCCATCACGAACCCCTTCACGGTCCTTCTCGCCTCCGAGATCATCGGTGCGAATCCTATGGAACACATCTGGTTCAGAATCGTGATCTTCCTCGTGATGTTCGGCCTGCTGATGGCCTTCCTCTTCCTGTATGTTAAGAAGATACGAAAGTCTCCGGCTGCGAGCCTGACCTTCGGCCACGACGAGCGGGTGCGGGAGACCGGCGGCAGCGTCCTGCAGCAGGAAGAAATGACCGGCGACCGCACGCGGAAGCTGAAACTGAGCTATACGATCTTCCTTACTGCAGCCCTCGCCCTCATCATCGTTTCTTCGCTCTCGCCTGCGCTCCGCAGCTACACCGTCGTCATCCTGATCGCCTATTTCCTCATCTTCGGCATCGCCGCCGGGGCTGTTGCGAGCGGCGACCTGAAATTCGTCCTGAAGAGTTTCCTGCGCGGCATGGCCGGCGCGGCGCCGACCATCGTCTTCATCGCCCTCGCGGCCTCGATCAAATTTGTCTTTGACAAAGGCTCCGTCCTCCCGACCATCGTGAACCAGATCAATACGATGACCGAAGGCCACAGCCCCGTGATGATCGCTCTCATCATTTACCTGATCGTGCTCATGCTCGAGTTCTTCATCTCCTCGTCCACGGCCAAGGCCATTCTCGTGATGGGCCTGCTCGCGATGGTGAACACAGGCCTTACGAAGCAGATGCTGGTGCTCCTCTACACCTTCGGCGACGGCTACACGAACGTCATCTTCCCGACCTCGCCGGTGCTGCTCATCTCGCTGTCCATGATCGAAGTCGAGTACTTCACCTGGGTCAAGAAGAGCGCCCCGCTCTTTATCGCCAACCTCCTGCTGGTGGTCGGATTCATCGCTCTGGGTGTTGTTGTCGGATACTGACACCGCAAAACATCGCATATCCATAAACAGGATAAAACCGCCGGATCCCCTTATGCAGCAAGGGTTCCGGCGGTTTTTTGTTCTGTAAAAACATATTTTATCAGATATGTTCCAATTGTCTGTGGTTTTACGGCTCCGGTTTGATGAGCAGCGTATCCGTTCCCGAGGCACGGAGCATCACACTGTAGCGCCTGGACCAAGGGAAGTCTTTTCGATAAGTGACCAGGATCCACACATCCGCCAGGATCTCTGTCTCTATTTCCTCATCCGGGACACCGCCGTACTCTGTGCCTGTGATTACATGAAAGTCATACTGTCCATCTTCTGCTTTTTCAATACGATCGATCGTTCCCTGGTAAGGGCCGTAGTGAAAGGCCGTCTCATCCTTCAGAATCTCATCTTCACTTCGGAATTTCAGACCGCTGTCAGGCGACGACATGACAAGCCAGATCTTCTCCACCCTGACGCTCCAGACCGTATCTGCACTCAAGGCGAATTTGGACAGATGTTGCTTGACGTCGTTTATATTGAAGCTGATGTCAACGAGTTCACTGGCCAATCTGTCGCTCCACAGGAAATCGATCGTATGATATGCCTTCACGCTGACGTAATCACCTGCGCTGAGATTTCTCACCGGCACTTCGTGGAGATAATACGGAAGGATCGCGGCGAGCAGCGCCAGGATGATCGCCGCAAGGATGACGGCTCTTCGCGTTCTTCGTTTTCGCTGCACGACGGATTCGTCGATCACCGATTTCACGGCGCTCTCCGCAAGCGCGCTCACTTCGTCCGCATTTCCTTCCAGTGCCGGCTGCGGCGCCCGCTCGCCTAAAATGATCTCGGAGCAGGATACGTTCAAGACCCCGGCCAAAGCTTCCAGCACGGAAATATCCGGCAGGTTCTTCCCGTTCTCCCATTTGGAAACAGCCGTCGGGGATACCTTAACGAGGGACGCCAGTTTCTCCTGCGTCATGCCCTTCTCCGTCCGGAGCTCTCTGATCAGTTTTCCGGTCTTTTCCGCATCCATAAAGGCCCCTCCTTCGGCTAAATCTTAGCACAAAGGAGGGGCAACGTCTATTGAGCAGCACTCAAGTCACAGATTTTTCCCTTTTTTCCGCGATCCGTGATATGATATGATCAAAGTCAAGCGGACCGGAATCACAAGGAGGTGCATCCATGATCTATGTATGTGAGATCTGCAACTGGGAATATGACGAGGCCAAGGGCCTGCCTGAGCAGGGCATTGCGCCCGGGACCAAATGGGAGGATCTTCCCGAGAAATTCTACTGCTACGAATGCGGCGCGAGCAAAGAACAATTCAGCGCCATGGGAACGGCGGCAGACGTCGTTCACTGACAAAGCGCCGGCAGTTCTTCGGTCCTTTCGAGTGCGGCTTCGCCGCTGATATGGATCCTGCCGCCGCCTAAGAGCTCGCAGTAAAGCGTGCCGCCGCGTGTTGAGGCCTGATACGCCTCGATGCGCGGCTTTTTCAGTACTTCCGCCCAGTAGACGGCGATCTGGCAGTGCGCCGAGCCGCAGACCGGGTCCTCAGGGATCCCGTCCTTCGGGAAGAAACTGCGGGAAACGCAGTCCGCATCGCTTCCCGGCGCCGTCACGTTCTGCCCCCTGCCCGGAAGCGCTTCCAGAAGCCGCTGATCCGGAACCATGGTCCGCACCTCTTCCTCCGTCTCGAAAACGCAGGTAAGATCCAGGCTAAGCAGCGCTTTGGACGGCCGCACGCCGAAAGCCTGCGTCATCTCCTCCGTTACCGGGATCTCCGAAAGTTCGAAGGTCGGAAAGTCCATTTCATAGCGCGTACCCTTCCGGACGACACGCAGTTCTCCGCTGCGGCTGTAAAAGAGCACGGCGTCCGCGCCGGGTTCCACATAATTCAGAATAACGAAGGACGAGGCCAGCGTCGCGTGGCCGCAGAGAACCTCTTCATTTTCCGGGGTGAACCAGCGCAGGCGCCAGCCTTCCCCTTCCCTTACCAGAAATGCGGTCTCGGAGAGGCCGTTTTTCTTTGCGAGCGCCTGCATAAACGCGTCGTCCGGCCAGGCCGCCATCACGCAGACGGCAGCCGGATTGCCGGCCCCCGCCTCAGGTGTAAATGCATCAACGATATATTGCTTCATCTTTCACTCCGGTCTTTCTTATCAATGACGTAGTTTTTTGACCCACTCGGGGGCCTGTTCCACGCTTTCCTCCGTGCCATAGAGATACACGACGTTTTTCGCCCCCGGGATGCCGGTCCCGTCTTCATCGAACATCAGCAGCCAGTCGCCGTCAAGTCCTTCCACCGTGCAGTAATAGTACCACTGACGGGGATGGTGGGCGCTGTACGCCACTACTTTGCCGATTCCGGCCGCTGCGCTGATTCCCAGCCCTTTCAGAAGATCGTCAAAAGCCCTCGCATTCATCTTTTTGTAAGGAACATAGTACGTTCCCCCGAGGGTAAGCGGGTCTTTTGCGTCGTGCAGTCCCAGCGACTCCAGTTTCTGCAGGTCATACGAAGGCGGGTATTCCTTCTTCTTCAGAAAACATGCCAGAACCAGAAGCACGGCCAGAAGCAGCATGACTGCTGTCACAGTCAGTGTTCTTTTCCTCCCACTGTTATCACTTTGAGCGTCTTTCTTCAGAAGATAAATGATATCCATGACCAGCCAGCCGGCCGTATAACCGATGGCGGCGAAGCCGATAAAAAGCGCAAGCAGCTCGATACCGTAGCTGCGTATGTTTTGCCCTGCGAACTCGCAGGCCAGGCAGAGAACGACCGCAGCAAGTGCCGGCCACAGGCGGCATTTTCTGTCCTTACGGTGCAGAAGCAGCGCAATAAGAGCCCCGGCAGCGACGAGGATCCAGCTGCTGAAATCACTCTGCAGCAGATTCCGAAGTAACATCAGCTTATTCGGCCATCGCATAACGCACCTCCTGTTTTTCCGGACTGAAATATCTCTTATGTTTCAAGCATAGCACAACAGCCCGAAAAATGCTATTGACGCTGCGTCAAGGCACAAAAAACGCCCCGTACCGCAGGATCTGCAGTACGGGACGCTGTCGTCAGATAGGTTTTACAGTTTCATCGCGACGTCCCAGGCGCCCCAGATGGCGCTGCGAAGGTTGCCGACCTTCTTGCAGTCGCCGATGAGGTGGACGTTCTTGCCTTCCGCCACTAACGGAGCCGGACGGTAGCCGACCGAGAAGATGACGGAATCCGCCGGGACCTTGGTCAGTCTCTTGTCCTTGCCTTCGACCAGGACGTAGTCCGGGCCGATCTCTTTCGTCTTGGCTTCCAGGAAGACCGGAATGTTGTTGGTCTTGAAGCAGTCACGCAGGTAGCTGGAGTTCGCCAGGCAGAGGTTCGGCACCGCCATCAGGTCGTTCATCATTTCCACGATGGCCGGGTGTTTGCCCTTGCGGAACAGGTCGAGCGTGATCTCGCAGCCGGTCAGGCCGCCGCCGATGATGACGACGTTGTCGCCGACTTCCTTTTCGCCGAGCAGGTACTCGGTTGCGTCCATGGCGCGCTCCGCACCCGGGATCGGGATCTTCTTCGGCGTGGTGCCGGTGGCGATGATGATCTCGTCAGCCAGCAGGGAGTTCAGGTCCTTCACCTCGGTATTCAGCTTCACCGGGATGTCCAGTTCCTTCATCTGCAGCTTGAACCATTCGATCAGCTTCTTGTCATTTTCCTTGAAGGACGGGGCCGCGGCCGCGATGAAAATGCCGCCGAGCTCGCCGCTCTTCTCGTAAATGGTCGGATAGTGGCCGCGCAGTTTCAGCACGCGGGCCGCTTCCATGCCGCCGATACCGCCGCCGATGATGGCAATGCGCTTCGGATGCTTGGTCGGAACGATCTTGTACTTGCCCGACTGCATGGAAGGCGGGTTGATCGCGCAGCGGCACATGCCGAGCGTGTCGGAGAAATCCTGATCGTTGCCGGTGCCGTTGTGCTTCGACAGGTTGAAGCAGGCAGCGTGGCAGCCGATGCACGGACGGATCTCTTCTTCCTTGTCCGCCATGAGCTTGGTGACCCATTCGGGGTCGGCCAGGAACTGACGGCCCACCGCCATGGCGTCGATGCCGCCGCGGGCGATCGCTGCGGCGCCGTCCTTCGGCTGCATGCGGCCGGCGCAGACCACCGGGATATCCACGAATTTCTTGATGTGCTCAACGTCCTCAAGGTTGCAGTTGAGCGGCATGTACTGCGGCGGGTGCGACCAGTACCAGGCATCGTAGGTGCCGTTGTCGCAGTTCAGCATGTCGTAGCCGGCATCCTGCAGGTACTTCGCGGCCTTCTCGCTCTCTTCCATGTCGCGGCCGATCTCGATGTAGTCCTCACCGGGCATCGCGCCTTCGCGGAAGGCCTTGGTCTTGGAAATGACGGAGTAACGCAGCGATACCGGGAAGTCCTTGCCGCAGCGCTTCTTGATCTCCTGTACGATCTCCACGGCGAAGCGGTAGCGGTTCTCGAAGGATCCGCCGTACTCGTCCTTGCGCTGGTTAGTGTATTTCAGGGTAAACTGGTCAAGCAGGTAGCCTTCGTGCACCGCATGCACTTCCACGCCGTCCACGCCGGCTTCCTTGCACAGGCGCGCGGTCTCGCCGAAGGCGTAGACCATCTGGGCGATCTCTTTCTTCGTCACTTCGCGGCAGGTGACCTTGTCGTGCCAGCGGTTCGGGAGCACGCTCGGGGCAGCCGTCAGGTATTCGACGTCGATCACGGGGCTCGCGATGCGGCCGAGGACCTTGTTGGTGGCGAGCATCGCCAGGGCATCCGACAGGGCCATGGAGCGGCCGAAGCCGGCCGTCATCTGGATGAACATCTTGGCGCCGGTCTTATGCAGCTCGTCCATGAACTCTTTGAGCTTTTTGAATTTCGCCTTGTTCTGGTACAGCCACATGCGGCCGAGCACGTCGCGGATCGGAGCGATGCCGGGGATGACCAGACCGCAATTGTTGTCGGCGACGTTCTTCAGGAGCTTTGCCGCCTCCTTGTCAAAGTGGTTGGGTTCCATCCAACCGAAAATGCAGGTGCCGCCCATGGGTGCCAGCACGATCCTGTTCTTGATTTCCAGGTTGCCGACTTTCCAGGGGGTGAATAATGCTTGGTATTCCTGCTTCATATTACCTCCTTTTTAACATCCGCAGGTGCCTCCTGCGTCTGAATGAGTACTACATTGTTTTCGAGGTCGACGGATGCGACGCTCCCGGGAATGCGCTTCGAGGCGCCGAACAGATCGCGGACGGTCACATAGCCGGCTTCCTGCCGGATCTGCGCCGCGAGTTCCATGATCAGTTCACGGTCCGAGGCGCGGTAGACGTTCGAAAGGCACATCTTATGCCTCCTCCTGCGGGGCTGCGGCTTCTTCCTTCGGGGCCGCCAGTTCGGCCGCTTCCATCAGGGCGAGATCCGCTTCCACCATGCGGGCGCAGGCGGATTTGACCTTCTTCGCGGTCGCCGCGTCGCCGGCATCGGCAAAGCGTTTGGCGAGCGCCGCCAGATCCTCTTCGTGGTGTTTATTGTGCTCCAGCATGTGGGCAAGGAGGATCCGAGCCTTTTCGAGTTCGCCCAGAGTTGCGGCATCCCTCACCGGCTCATCGTGGTGATGATGGTGCTCGTGATCATGGCAGCAGTGGTCGTGGTCATGATGATGCTCATGGTCATGGTCGTGGCAGCAGCCCTCATGCTCATGATCATGCTCATGATCGTGGCAGCAGTCTTCGTGATCATGCTCATGTTCGTGGCAGCAGCAATGCTCCCCGTGATGGTCGTGGTGATAATAGAACCTCATGTCTTTCCTTTCTCTGTCATCCTGAGCGCAGCGAAGGATCTTCTCGAGAGGATCCTTCGTCGGACTGCGCCCTCCTCAGGATGACACGCCTGTGTCATTTCTTCCTTCCGAGGTGCATTTCCTTCATGCCCTCGACCTCGTCGCAGACCGGCTTCAGCGTGCAGTGGCTGCAGTCCGTGGGCAGACCGTCCAGGATGTGCGAGAGGGTCTTCGTGATGTCTTCGACCTTCTTCGCGTTCGGCTGCAGGGTCTTCACAACTGCTTCGTCGGTAATGAAAACGATCTGCGCGGCCTTAACGCCCTTCACCGCCCTGTACTTTTCGAGGTAGGCGGCGCCGACCGCGGCAAAGTTTATCCCGCGTTTTGCGGCGTCTTTGCTTACCCGGACCTGCTCTTCGTAGCTCGTCGAGGAAACGCGGACCATGTAGCCCGTCGGAAACACGTGATAGCGCACGTACTCCATCGAGCGGATCATGTCGTGGCCTTCGTCATCCTCCGAGATCTCCTCCGTCTGCAGCACGACGATGCGGGCAAAGGCCGTATCCTTCTTCAGTTCCGGAAGATCCCGGCCCAGCAGGAATACCCCTTCGCCGCCCGGAAGCGCCGACGTGGTCACGCAGGTATAGTTGACGGACGGGCAGCCGGAGCCGCCCAGTTCAAAGGCGGCGTCCCGCTGCATCACAAGCTCGCTCCGGCCGAGATCCGGCCAGGCGGGCCTTTCCGGCAGGCGCTTCGCGCCGCCTGCCGCGTCCCTTGTCGCATTGATTATCGCGTCGTATAGCTTCATTGCCGCTAGAACCGGATGTCTGTCTTCTTCCGGTCAAAGATGGTATTGACTCTGCGGTAGGCCCATTCCATGAGCTTCTGATCGAGATTCCAGAAATAGACCACGAAAAGCACGATGCACAGGGCCAGCAGGATCCCCAGGACCACCTTCAGTACTTTGAAAAATTCTTTCATGCGCTTTTCCTTTCACGGTCAGGCGGTCTTTTTCGCCATCCCTTTCTGACGGGCATATTCCGCTGCGCCGAGCGCACCCATCAGCTGCGGGTCGGTATCCAGGTCGACGACCTTCAGCTTCAGCACGTGCTCGATGGCTGCCTTCAGGCCGTCGTTCTTCGCGCAGCCGCCGGTCAGGGTAATGGAATCGGTCGCGCCGGCTTTCTTGCTCATGACAAAGCACCTCTTCGCGACAGCCATCTGGATGCCGGCCGCGATCTCGTTCATGGGCTTGCCTTCGCCGACCAGGGTGATAACTTCGGATTCCGCAAACACCGTGCACTGCGCGGTGATCGGGATCACGTTCTTCGCGGACAGGGACAGCTTCGAGAATTCAGGCAGGCTCATTTCAAACGAGCGCGCCATGGCTTCGTAGAAACGGCCGGTACCGGCAGCGCATTTGTCGTTCATGGCGAAGTTCTTCACGGTGCCGTCGGCATCGATGGAAATGCCCTTGATGTCCTGGCCGCCGATATCGATGATGGCCTTGACGCTCGGGTTCGTAACGTGCACGCCCATGGCATGGCAGGAGATCTCGGAGATGTTCTCATCCGCGAACGGGACCTTGTTGCGCCCGTAACCGGTACCGATGAGGTATTCGAGGTCTTCGGACTTGTCCAGTCCGACCTGTTTCAGGACCTCGGCCATCGCGAGCTTCGCGGATTCTTCCGCGTTGATCTTGCTCTTCATCGTGGTATCCGCCACGATTTTGCCGTTCTCGTCCACGATCACTGCCTTGGTGTAAGTCGACCCAACGTCGCAGCCGCCGAAATATTTCATGATATATGTTCTCCTTTATGTGATTCATTAATGAAGTGTTATGACCGCGCTCTCTGCCTTCTCCTTCGCCGGGCCGTGCCCGCCTGCACAAGGCACGCCCTCCGGGTGTCGGGATGACAGGGAAGATCTTTACCAGCTGGCGTCGTCCTCGAAGTCCACGAGCGACGGATCGATGGGCTCTTCGCGCATGACCGTGCGCATGTATTCGTTGACCTTCGCGCGCATGTCCTTGCGGGAAACGGTGCGCGGATCCATCAGGTCGTGTTCGATCCAGATGAGGCGCACGCCGTGTTCTCTCGCCTGATCGTCAAAGAGGCCGTTCAGCGTGGACATGTTCTTGCAGGAAACGTGCTGGTACATGATGACGATGTCCGGCTTCCAGATCTCGACCTGGCGCCAGAGTTCGGTCAGCACGTGGTCGTAGCCGCCGTTCGTGTGACGGCGCATGACCATGCGCTCGTAAAGTCTCGCCATGTCCTTCAGGGCTTCTTCGGGATCTTCGGTCTCCAGCGGCTTCGTGAAGTTCAGGTTCTCCATTTCCACGAGCACGTTGATGCCCCAGCAGTTCGCCAGCCAGTTGGAGAAGTTGGCGTAGTAGTGCGCCGGCACGCTCCAGACGATCGCGCGGTGGCGCATCTTGCCGCGCCACGGCTCTTCCTTCTTCGCGTAGGCCTTCATCATGATCTTGTCGACCTTCTTGAAGGTGTTCAGGATGCGCGGATCAAGGCCGCCGTCCATCTCGTAGTTCCATTTGCGGAACAGTTCGTAGCACGGACCGATCAGCTGTGGGTACGGCGTCTGGTTGACTTCCCATTTCTGCAGTTCGTACTGCGTTTCCTTGTTGAAACGCTTCATGGCGGCGAAATAGGCGTCCCAGCTCCATTTCGCGCCGGTCTGCTCTTCGATGAACCTGATGCAGCCCTTGATGTCGGCCACGGCCGCCTGCATGGAGGATTCGTCCTCGTAGCGGACCGGGAAGCAGAGGTGGTAGGTCGGCAGATCCTTGAAGCGCCGGCTCGTGTAGGACGAGGCCATAACGGATCCGTCGCAGGGCATCGAGCTGGAAATGAAGCAGGCGCCCATGTGCGGCAAGGCGTCGATGACGCAGGCGCCGCATTCGGAGGTCGGGACCGGGCAGGTGTCGGACGGCAGACCGTAGCTCTCGACGGCGTCGATGTACGGCATGCAGGCGAGCTGGTCGATCTCGGAAAGCAGGAACACCGGCATCAGCTGGTACGGGATGCCCACCAGATCCGGGAAGCCGGCCATGATCTGCGCCATAGTCATTTCGTCAAGCAGCACGATCTTCTTGGAAAGGTCGGTCGAGTTGCCGTTCTTTTCGTCGCTCTTCATCAGGAGCACCAGGTTCTCCGCCACGTAGCGGAAGATCGCGAAGATCAGTTCGTGGTGCATCTTGAGCGCGTTGCCGCGCAGGCCGAGCGTATTCTTGTCCATGAAGGAATGGCAGCAGAAATAGGAGATCATCCAGCGGTAGTGGACCGCGCCGTTCAGGGCCGGAATGAGGTCCTTGGAGAAAGTGGAAAGCAGCATTCCCCACATGTGCAGCCATTCGTAGTAGTCGTAGGCCGTGTCCTTGAGGCCGCGCCATTCGCGGCGGACCGTGGCCATCTTGCCGTTCCGGTAAAGCTTGCCGAGCTGCTTCTCGCCGTTGATGAGCCAGTCGAGGCGTTCCTCGTTCGTCATCTTCGCGAACAGGCCGGCTTCCATCTTGGCGCGTTTGCCGAAGGCCTTCCATTCATTGCCCACGGCCTTGGCGACGCCTTTCCAGTCGGTCTCCTTCAGCATGCCGCCGACGATGCCGCCGACTTCCTTAAGGTTCGCCAGCTGAGCCTTCCAGTCAATATGGTCCTTCATGCGGAAGAATTTCGGATCGGGATATTTGATCTTAGCCATTGTTTATTCCTCCCCCTTTGCTTCTGCCGCGTGGATCCGTTTGATCTCCAGGGCTTCCACGAAGGCCTGGAAACGGGTGCGGAGCTGTCCGGAGTTGCGGACGTTGTACGGACGGTCGATCGAGAGCACCGGCCAGCCGTATTCATCGTGCAGGATGTGGCTCGCGAGCGGGCGTTCGAAGGCCCAGAAATCGCAGAACTTCATCTGCTCGTAGACGATGCCGTCCGCGCCGTATTCACGGGCAAGGCGGTCGGCCGTCTCGCGGCGCTGCGTGATCTTTTCTTCGCTCATGTAACGCGCGCATTCGGAGGTCTTCATGTAGTGCCGGACGATCTGGGTGAGGATATCCTCGCCTTCGTTGATCACGATCTCCTCGCGGCCCGGGGTCGAGCCGTAGCAGTAGCGGTCGGCCACGACCAGGGCGCCGGCATCTTCCAGCAGGCGGGTGAAATCGAGGTCGTCGATCTCACTGCCGACCACGGCGACTCGCGCGCGGAACTTCGGCTTCTCGTCGGGTTCGCGGTTCCTGATCTCCTCAAGGGTCTCGCGGAGCTTCGGCAGGATGAGCGCCTTCGGGCAGCAGTAGCTTGCCAGAACGATCACGTGGAATTCGTAGCCGGTGACCGGCGGATTCGGCAGTTTCCTGAGGTTGCCGATCTCGGTGATGATGCGGCAGACCTCGTTGTGCTCCTCAACGGCCTTAAGCAGGGCTTCGTCAGAGGTGTCCACGCCGTAGCGCGCCGTCAGTTCATCCAGGAGATGGAGCCGCATCTGGGTGCGCATCTGCTCCACGGTATAAGTTTCTACCTTATACGGAATGTCACAGTGGCTGACGAAGAAATTCGGCTTCGTGTTGCAGTTCAGGATCTCCATGTGCTCGTAGCAGCGGTTCATGGCGGAGCAGGCGTCAACGCCGGCTAACGCGTCCAGGAACTGGTAGCCGCCCTCGATCGCTCTCTCGAGCAGGGACCTGGCGTACTCGCAGGTGTAGTTGGACATGTAGTAGGTGGCGATATCGATGCTGGCCGTGCGCGGCGCGCGGATGCGCACTGAGAAGGCCTTGCCTACGTTGCAGAGCACTTCCGGCATGTGGTAGCAGGTATAGCCGACCGCGATTCCTCCCTCCTCCTGCGCCTGCCGGACCAGCGCGTTGTCCGCGTCCTCCAGCAGGTTTTCAAATTCGATCAGGTATTTGAGATCTTTCATAGGACCTCCCTTCCTAAAAATGTGCATATTCAACTGTCATTCTGAGGAGCGAAGCGACGAAGAATCTTCAAATCAAAAGCAGGAAGATCCTTCGCTGCGCTCAGGATGACAGAATAATTTACAGCAGTCCCATCTTCTGCAGGATCTCCCGGGCGCCGGCGAGGATCGTCGAGTCGTCCGGCAGGTCGAAGACGCTTTTTCCTTCGATGTCGTTTTCCGCGTGGGCGGGGTCCGGCGGGATGACGGCGACAAGCGGGACGCCGCCGATCTCCGTTTCGGTGATGCGCTCGGGCAGGAGCACACGGTTCAGGACCGCGCCGACCCAGTCCGCCGCGACGAGGCTGTCCGAGACCTCCTTGATCGTGGAGATGATCTGAATGCCCTTCCGGCTCTGGTCCGAGACGCACAGAAGATGCGTCACCTTCTCCATGACGCGGCGGTTGATCTGTTCGATGCCCGCCTCGCCGTCGATGACGACGTAGTCGAATTCATTCACGAGCAGGCTGATCACCTGCCTGAGATACGTATTGATGGCGCAGTAACAGCCGGCCGCCTCGGGGCGTCCGATCGCGAGGAAGGCAAAGCCTTTCTGTTCCTGCATGGCTTCGAAAATGCGGAATTTCGCTTCCGCCAGAATGTCCTGCGTATCCTGCAGACCCTCGGTCACGTCCTTCGCGACGCGCAGCCGGATCTCGTCCAGCGTTTCTTTTACTTCCACGCCAAGAGCCACGGACAGGCCGATGGCCGGATCCGCGTCGATCGCCAGTATTTTCGCCTCAGGATGCGCTTCCGTTAAAACTCTCACGATGGCGGCAGACAGCGACGTCTTGCCGACCCCGCCCTTGCCGGTCAGCGCGATAACACTAGCCTGATGCATGTCAAACTCCTTGTTTTTTCGGAATTCTTGGTAATATATAAGGTAACACGATTTCCCGATTTCGTCAATGAAAAAGCGGCCGGAAAAGGACCCCGGGGAGGGGTTTTTTCGTCTTTCCCCCTTTTCTTTTCGCGCGGGATGTGATAAGATTTCTCCAGTGGCTGGCGCCGCCTGTTTTTTGACGGCCCAAGAACGTAAAAACGTAAAAATCCCTATCTCCAAGGAGGTCCCTGCGTGCGTGACCTAATCCACATCATCGAATTTGAAGACCTGCTCCAGGAAGCAGGCAACGACCTCGTGCGGCAGGCAAAAGAAGAGGGAAAACGCGCCCTCGGCTATACCTGCAACTTCATGCCGGAAGTCCTTCTGGACATCCCCGGCTGCTTCTCCGTGCGCCTTCGCGCGCCCCGGAGCACTTCACCGGACATCGCGACCTACTACATGACCAATCGTACCTGCATGTACGGCCGATGCCTGCTCGAGCGCGCCATGGAAGGCGGGTTCAACTTCCTCGACGCCGAAATGGCGACCGAGACCTGCACCGTCACCTGCCGCTTCCAGGAGCATCTGCAGCGGATGGACGTCATCCAGAACCCCGATTTCTTCTGCGAGTTCACCGACGTCCCCTTCAAGAAGAACGAAAACTCCGTCGACCACTACACCCGCCAGCTGCAGGCGCACGTGCTGGACAAGCTGCATGAGCATTTCGGCATCGACGTTTCGGACGAAGCGCTGCTTAAGGCCATCGGGGAACACAACGAGCTCTGCCGCCTGATCCGCGAGATCGGCGAGTACCGGAAGCTCGACAATCCGACCATCACCGGCCGTGAGTTCCAGATCATCCAGCTGGTGACGCAGGTCTGCCCGAAGTACCTCATCATGGATAAGCTCCGTGACATCGCCGAGCAGTTAAAGACCCGCGAACCCGACGAGAAGCCTTCGTGGCGCTGCAAGGTGGTCCTGGCCGGCTCCGAAGAGGACGATCCGGATTTCACGAAGCTGATCGAGGAATGCGGCGCGCTGGTCGTTGCCGACCGCCACTGCTACGGCTCCCTTCCCGGCCGCGAAGACATCGTCGTAAAGGAAGGCGAGACCCCTCTCTACGCGATCGCCCGCCACTATCTGGAAAACAGCCAGTGCCCGCGCTTCATGGAACAGCACGTCATGCGGGACCGCAAGGCATATCTCGCGAACGTCGCGAAGGAGTACAAGGCGGACGGCATCGTCATCGCGCAGATGAAGTTCTGCGAATACTGGAGCTACGAGCGCACGATCGACACCGTCGTCCTGAACCGCGACTACGGCATCCCGGTCTGTTCCATCGAGAAGGAATACGTCAACAACGCCGTCGGCCAGCTGAGGACCCGTTTCCAGGCCTTCGTCGAGAGCATCGAACTCAAGAAACTTGCCCAGGAGCAGAAGGCATCCGGAGGTGAAGCATGATCTACAAGACCAATGAAGCAAAGGAGATCCGCCTGTTCTCCAAGGGCTGGCTCAAGGATCTGAAGTTAAAGGAAGCGGCCGCGGCCAAGCTCGAAAAGCTGAAAGCGACCGACTTCAAACAGAAAGCAGCCGAAGCCGCGGAAAAGATCAAAAATCTTGACGCAAAGAAAGTCGCGCGCGATTTCATTTACGGCAAGCCGCACGAAGAACGCCGCCTGGGCGACCTGTACGTGCCCGGCACCGGCCTCTACAAGCACCGTGAATGGCGCGGCGTCAAGGACACCATGTATTATTTCAACATGATCTGGCTGTACAACTACGCCCACATGGTGACCGACATCATGAAATACGGCGGGCCTGTCACGGCCCTGAAAGGCGCCCTGCGCTACCGCTGGATGGGGCAGTGCTACCTCACCGTCATGCACTGGTTCGACCGCGGCCTGGAAGGCACGCGCGGCGAAGCGCTCCGGGCTTCCGCCTGGCACTACCGCGGCATGGTCAATGAATCCATCCGCCAGTTCATGCGCATGTTCTCCGCCGATAAGCGCTTAAACGGCGGCGAGGCAAATGAACTTTGGAAGAACACCATATCCCATGACGAGACCGTTTCCGGCAACATCTTCTACGGCTGGCGCGACCGCATGGACGACGTGGCCCTGCAGATGATCCCCTACTTCGTCACCTGCCACGTCAACAACCATACCGTGCTGAACTACATCGACGCCGCGCAGTCCATCGGCCTGCCGGGCGACCCCTGCCCGATGTGCCAGGCCGAGGCCGGCATCTTCGTGCTGAACGACGTCCCGGATTACAGCCCCGTGGTCGTGACCTCGAACGAAGCCTGCGACGGCTCCGTCGGCACCTCCATCCTGCAGGACTGGTTCCTCGACCGCCCGCTCTACGCCATGCCGCAGCCCATGCGCTACGACGACCCGCTCGTGCAGAAGCACTGCCAGGAAGAGATCGAAGGCTGCTGGCGCTTCATCGAGGAGCAGACCGGCCAGAAGATGAACTGGGACGAATACGTAAAGCACGCGGAAGCCTTCAACAAGCTCACCGAATTCGAGCATGAGAAATGGGACATCGCCGCGAATACGGATTACTATCCGATCACCGGCGTCGCGCAGGCGCTGTACCGCATCTACTATTCGCAGGACGGCGACCGTGACATCTGGCACTTCGTCGACAAGAAAGTCAAGCGCATCATTGAAAAGTGCGTGACGCAGAAGATCAACTCCTTCCCGAAGACCCGCCACCGCGTGATCGCCTGGAGCTGCGCGCCGCTGTACTATTCGCACTGGTGCACCTGGGCCTACAACTGCTGGGGCCTCAACTGCATCATCAACATGGACTCCCTGATGTTCGACCAGATGCTGCGCACCGACACCTACGAACACGCCCTCGAAGACCTGACCTGGTTCAACGAGAAGGCGCCCATGCGCGCGATGGCCGTCGGCGGCCACGAGCACATCTTCCAGCTGTGGCAGTTCATGGAACGCTTCAACTGCGACATGGTCATGATGTACGACCAGCTGGCGTGCAAGGGCATGCAGGGTGTCCACGGCATGTTCGAGGACGAATTCCGCAAACGGAACATCCACGCGATCTGGATGCCGCACGCGCTGCCGGATAAGCGCACGGTCTCCCGCCGCGAGATCCGCCAGATCGTCAACGACTACATGTTCACCGTCATGCACGAAGAACCGCTTGATCCCACCCTGCTGGATTTCGACGACAACGATTCGTGGTAAAGCATCGGCCTGAAAGGAGAATCTCATGAAAAAAGCAATCGTTAAGAAGTGCCTGAAAGCGCTGTGGTTCCTGCTTAAGGTCGCCGGCTTTGCCTACCTCATCCTCTTCATCGTTTTCTTCTTCGATCTGGACGGCAAGCTCCTCTACCACGTGGTGGAACCGAACATGAACGAACATTTCAACA
Organism: Lachnospiraceae bacterium; assembly: GCA_017428265.1. Lineage (GTDB taxonomy): Bacteria > Bacillota > Clostridia > Lachnospirales > Lachnospiraceae > UBA6987. The sequence goes on from JAFRRD010000027.1 coordinate 32,477, forward strand.
AGATGGAGCGTCCGGACCTGACCGGAACGCCTTACGGTCCGAAAGAACCGGTAAACGATTAAAATGCACTGCAAATGAAGCGGGGCGGCCTTTAGGCCGCCCCATTTCTTTCTATCCGTATCTTTCTGTCTCTTCGCCCTAGTCCGGGTAATAGACCGTGATTCCGGCCTGTTCCGGCGTCAGCATGACAAAGCAGTATTCCTCCCAGCCCATTGCCAACCGTTCGGAAGTCCACGAAACGAAGACGCTGTACAGATAGCCCGCTTCGGGTTCGAAACTGCCCTTCGACATACTGAACAGCCCGCCCTTCTTCCATTCGTATTCGACCCTTTCCCTTCCGGTCCAGGTATCTTTCTTCACTGCATCCGTTCCAACCACGTCAAGCGGCCAGCGCCAGACCGCGATATTGTCCGCCTTTGCATCACCGCGTGTCTTTACGGCAAACCAGAACGCAGCAGTATCATCCTCGATCAGGATTTGCGCTGATGCCATCAGATATTCCGGATCCATCCAGACGCTCAACGGCTGCATTTCACCGTAACGGATGCCGCCCAGAGGAATATTCTCTCTGTATTCGTTTTCCGACAGCCATATGCCGTTATTAAAGCAGCTCCCGATCGCGCAGGCGCCTCTGGTCAACTTTGTATAGTTCTGCCCCTGCGTTTCTTTATAAGTACTGTAATAGACCGCGGCGCCGGTATCCTCGGGCAGCCTGTCATGAACAGCGTTTATGCACAGCATGGTCAGGATCAGTACGGCCATCGTCCCGAAAATGATGAGAATCCCTTTCCATTCATGATCTATCGGTTTCTTCACGGTCCGCTCCTTTCCTGCTTTTTTGTTTCGGCAAAGCCGATCCTCTCAATAAACGTTTTTCCAAGTGAAGACCATATATGCCGGATAGACAAACGTCTCTCCTTTTTTCTCCGCGCGGTGGATATCCCGCTTTGTATAGCTGATCCATATACGGACGAAAACGCCTTCCTCCTGCGCGTCCAGCCTGGGTTTCACATCGTCACCGATCCTCGCATCCGGCATGACCCGGATAATGATCTGTTCAAAATCTCTGTCGATCCGCAGTTTCTGCGAACCGTCCTCTTCTTTCGGAAAATATTCGACGATCTTCCCCGTGGCAAAGCCGCCTCTTTCTTCGTTCAGTTCCCGGACGACTTCACGGATGCGGAAAAATGCATAGATCCCGGCCAGAACAAGAAAGACAATGAGGACCCGCAGGACTGCCTGCTTCACTGAGCGCTTCTCCCGCTGACTGCCGTATTCGGCAACGGCCTGCAGGGAGCTTTGCTGCTGCACGGCCGGGTCTTCATCCGGCTCCCGGCGTTCCCCGTCGATCAGCTCTTTGATATCGACCTTGTAGTACTCCGCCAGCTTCATCAGGGTCTCCAGGTCCGGGATCGTGGCGCCGGTTTCCCAGCGCGACAGGGTTTTCGAGGAGACAAATAGTTCCTCCGCGGCCTGCTCCTGCGTCAGTCCGCGCTCTTTTCTGAGTTCCCTCAGGAACGCACTCATTTTCTGCGTTTCCATCTGGAGGCCCCTCCTTTCCCTGAATATGCCGCCGGATCATATATTGCCCGAACCGTGCACCGCCGGTCACGGCTTTTCTGCCCTTACCATAGCCAAAGCGCCTCGAAAAGGCAAGGACATATTTTGAGAATCGGCCCCGGCTTGCCTTTGGACGCCGCCTGTGCTATCCTTTTCTTACGATTTTCTCCTGACAAGTGAGGTTTGCCATGCACAAGACCATCCATACCGTAGTATTTGAAGAAAAGCCGGGCGGGGGCAACCCCGCGCCCGTGACCCTGGACGCGGACGAACTCTCCGCGGAAGAAATGCAGGCGATGACCTTCCGCTTCGGCGAGGAATCCGTCTTCCTGATGAAACCCGCGCGGGACGACTGTGACGTCCGGGCGCGCTACTTCGTGCCCCTGCACGAGATGGAAATGTGCAGCCACGATACGATCGGTGCCGTGACGGTACTGGTGAAGACCGGGCGGGTGACCAAGTCACCGGTGCGGCTTGAGACCGCGCTTGGCCAGGTCCTTGTCGACTGGGAACCGGACGGCGATACCGTGAAAGTCTCTCTTTCGCAGTTTCTGCCACGCGTAAAGACAGAAGCGCCCACGAAGGAGGAAGTCTGCCGCGCTCTCCGGATCACGCCGGATAAGCTCGCGGACCTGCCGATCCAGTCGACCGCCACCTCGCGTTTCAAGCTGATCGTGCCGCTCACCGACAAGGAAACGGTGTGCGCGCTGGAGCCCGACTTCGAATATCTCTGGTCGCTCTGCGACAAATACGGAACGACCGGTTTCTACCCTTACGCAAAGGAACCCGGAGACGATCCCTTCCTCTTCTGCGCGAGGCAGTTCCCCTGCCGCGCCGGCTATCCCGAAGACCCCGCGACCGGCGTCGCCGCCTCAGCGCTCTCTGCCTATCTCATCGGTCACCGGCTGATCCCGCTTAAGGACGGCTGGAATGAGATCACGGTCCGCCAGGGCGAGGCCATGGGGCGCCCCAGCCTCATCTACGCCGCCTGCTTCATAGAAAACGGTGAAGTTACCGCTACGAGGATCAGCGGCAAGGCAAGACTGGATTAAACTGTCATCCTGAGGAGGCCGCAGGCCGACGAAGGATCTTCAAATCAACAGCAAGAAGATCCTTCGCTGCGCTCAGGATGACAAATAGGACTTGGTAAAGAAGGAGCAAACATGTTCTGGCTTCACGGTGAAGATCTTCCGGCGGACGTCGGAAACGAACGTTTCTGCGCGATGCACCTTGCGTACATCGCGGTCTTTCTTATTGCCACGGTCCTTTATGCCCTTTTTTACCGGAAACTGGACGAAAAGCAGCGCAGGACCGCGGAGCGGATCACCGGCTCCCTCGTCTTCTTTTTCGGCTTCTGCGAATACTTCATCACCTTCCTCGTCGGCCGCTTCACCATCTACACCCTGCCGATCCACGTCTGCAGCCTCATGTACATGCTGGTCCCCCTCCACGCCTGGACGAATACCGCCCGTCCCGGTTCCTTCGGCGCGAAGCTTCACGCCTTCCTCGGCGCCGTCATCTTCCACCCGGGCATTCTCGGCGCCTGGGCCGCCCTGCTCTTCCCGGACTGGCTCTACTACCCTTTCTGGAACTACCTCAGCATCTGCGGTTTCATGGGCCACGGCATGGTCTCCGTCTACGGAGCTTCGGTCCTCCTGCGGAACGCGGAAGCGCCGGAACCGAAAAAACTGATCCTGCGCGACTTCGCGCGCTCGGCCGCCTTCCTCCTTTCCGGCATACTCGTCATGTACTTCTTTGACCGCGCAACAGATACCAATTACTGGTTCATGGCAGGGCCCGGCAACGATTCGCCGCTGACCTTTGCCTATGAGGCCGGCGGCTACGGCGGCTATCTGCTCACCTTCATCGGGGTCGGGACCGCCGTTACCTTCCTCTGGTACGGTCTCCGGTACCTCTTCCTCCTGCGGCGCAAGCACAAGTGACCTGCTTAGCCGGTCAACGGAACACTATCCCGCCATGCTCCGGCAGGTTTTTTTATTCTTTTTTTCGTTTTTATTTCCGATTTTTTTCTTTTTCATTGCCCGCGGCGCGGGTTTGTGCTATAGTCTCCCTGTGGCACCGCAGCGAAACAGCGGCGCCGGGAAGAGGTACTCAGATGTTCGGAAGACGGCCTGACGGAAGACGCGTCAAAAATCTCGATCCTGTTGTCAGGATCACGAGCTACGTGATGCCCCAGCGCTGCGACGCACAGATCTTTCTCCGGCACAGGACGGATATGGAACTGCTCGCCGACTATATCCACCGGCAGGCGGACAAGGGCGAAAAGCTCAGCTACATGACGATCCTGATCGCCGCCTACGTGCGTGCCATCAGCCAGAATCCCACCGTCAACCGCTTCATCATGAACAAACAGATCTTCGCGCGGAACAACTGCACCGTTTCCTTCAACATCCTGAAGGATCCGTACCATATCGATAAGGGGGAGTTGATCTGCAAGACCAAATTCGACCTGAGCGATACCGTTTATGACGTCCGCGACCGGATCGAAGCAGGGATCGAATCCCTGCGCGGCGCGAGCGCGGAGGAAGGCTTTCTGGAGAAGCTCCTGAACGTCGGCTTCGCGGTCCCCGGCCTTGCCACCTTCCTGGTGGGACTGATCCGCCTGCTCGACCGCTACGGCCTGTGCCCCGGCGCTCTGCTTGACGAGCTGCCCTTCCACGTGAGCATGTACGTGACCAACGTTGCCTCCATCCGGCTCCACGAAGTGAACCACCACATTTACAACTTCGGCAGCGTCGGCCTTTTCTTCAGCCTGGGTACCGCGGAGCGCGTCGCCGTTGAGGAGGACGGTGCCTTCCGCATGAAGCGATTCCTGCCCATCGGCATCACAGCCGATGAGCGTATCTGCTCCGGCGCGCACTACGCGCACTTCTTCTCCGACATGCGCCGCTACATGCTGCATCCGGAGCTCCTCGAGCAGCCGCCGGAAAAGATCCTCTATGACGAAGGCCTGGAGTACCACGTGCCTAAGGTGAAGAAAACCGAAAAAACAGCGGAAACCGAATAAATCAAGCCGCAGCGCACGGGGAAACACACCGTCCTGAAAAATGCGCCGCCGGCACAAAGAAAGACCGTACCCGATGGTCAGGGTACGGTCTTTTCTTTCGCTTTTGCATCCCGGACGAGTCCGGTCTTTCGCATCAGCCGCTTATTTCCTGCCTTCCTTCTTCCCGGACTTGCCGATCAGGACGCCGCCGAGTACACCGGCTGTAACAGCCATGACACCGAGCGCGATCCACAGGCCCGTGTTGCCGCCGCTTTCCTTCTGCGGTGCCTGGGTAGGAGCGGGCTCCGTCGGCGCAGGCTGCGTCGGGGCTTCCGTCGGAGCCTCTGTAGGGGCTTCGGTGGGAGCCTCCGTAGGGGCTTCGGTGGGTGCCTCAGTCGGAGGCTCGGTCGGGGCTTCCGTCGGAGCCTCTGTAGGGGCTTCCGTCGGAGCTTCAGTCGGGGCTTCCGTCGGGGCCTCCGTCGGCGCTTCCGTCGGAGCCGGCTCGAGTTTCGGGATCACCTCCGTCTCCTTATGCGACGGATTGTTGTAGCAGTGCCGTTCCTTCAGACCCTCTTCCGTCTCCGTGGCCGCCTTCACGACTGTCCATGCCGACCATTTGTGACCGTATGCCTTCGTGATCAGACTGTTGTGGTTCGAAATGAGACTCTTGCCCGCGGTGTCCCAGTACCAGTTTCCGCAGCGTTCACATTCGACGTGCCATTTCACGCCGTCGACCGTGCAGGTCACCGTCTTCGCATTGACGGTCTTCATCTTGTGACCGAGCGCTTTGACGGTCGCATCCGCGTGGTTGCTGATCAGCTTTGTTGCGGCCGCATCCCAGTACCAGGCGCCGCAGGAGCATTCATAGTGTTCCTTATTGCCGGCCGCCGTGCAGGTCGCTTCCTTCGCCGCCACTTTCTTCAGGCTGTGTATGTGCACCGGACCCATATTGAAGACGATCTTCGAATACACACCGGACTCAGCATAGCTGTAGATCGTACTGACAGGGATCTCCAGGGTGTAGGAGCCGAATACGTTCCGGCCGGGCAGGACGGCGATCTGCTCCGTGCGTCGTGGACCCTCGTAGCGCTCTATCGTAACGTCTTCCATTTCGAGATCCCAGGTCCCATCCTTATCCAGGTCGATGTAGGTATACGTAACGTAACCCTTCTCATTCTTGTTAAAGTAGTTTACCTGTCTGTCCACCTCTGATTTGACCAGGCCGCGGTCGCACGCCAGCTGCATGGTCTCTATCACGTCATCGTCGCACAGGACCTCGTTCTTTTCTCCCGCCGCATTATGGTTCTTGCTGCCCAGATTCTTGTTATGCATCGCCGCCTCGACGGTAACGTTCTGCGCCGGCATATAGAAAGTGTTCTCGGCTAATTTGAAATACCGATTCGCCGGCTCGACGGTCTCGATCTTCAGATTACTCGGCGTTGTCTTATAGACAAACACATACTGGCTGGGCGGGATATTGCCTATCTGGACCTGTTCCCCCGCATAAAAGCTCGTGGTTTCCGCCCCTCCCCCTAAACGGTATGACACGCAATTCACTGCGGTGACCGTATATTTGGTGCCTTTCGGGGCGACGGTCACCTTAAACGTCGGCGAGGTTGCTGTCTTTCCTGTGTTCGATTTCGCGGTGATGCTGAAACTGTATGTGCCCGCCTTTGTCGGTTCGCCCTCCATAAAGATCCAATTATCCAACTCGTACGGATCTTTATAGATTTCGAAGCCCATGCCGGGCGGAACCGAACCGCTCGTCGTAAAACTGCTCAGTTTACAGTTGTAGCAGAAGAACGAAATAACGATCTGGTCGTTGTAATACTTCTGCCCCACGGTCAAGTCGCGCACATTGTCAGCGTCATATTCGATGTTGGATTCCGCCGCCTGCGCCTTCCGGCCGAAGCCGGCTGCCAGAATGATGGCTGCGAAGAGTACCAGCCATATTGTCCGCTTTTTCATATTACCCTCCTGTCTGTTGCGTATTGATCTCTCCGATGCTGTCTGCCGGAGCTTTTATTTCTTTTCCTTCTTCCCGGAATTTCCGAGCAGGATACCGCCGAGCAGGCCGGCAATGACGGCCAAAATGCCGAGCACGATCCACAGGACCGTATTCCCGCCGCCGCTTTCCTTCTGCGGGGCCTCGGTCGGGGCCGGCTGGGTCGGGGCTTCGGTCGGCGCGAGCTGGGTCGAGGCCTCGGTCGGAGCCGCAGTCGTCGGCGCTTCCGTCGGGGCTTCCGTGGTCAGCGGCTCGGTGGGTGCTTCGGTCGGAGGCTCGGTGGGCGCTTCGGTGGGTGCCTCAGTCGGGGCCTCGGTCGGCGCCTCTGTCGGGGCCGGCGCGAGTTTCGGGATCACTTCCTGTTCTTTATGCGACGCATTGTTGTAGCAGTGCCGTTCCTTCAGACCTTCTTCGGTCTCAGTAGCCGGCTTTACTATCGTCCAGTTGGACCATTTGTGGCCGTACGCTTTCGTAATCAGCTTGCTGTGGTCCGCAATGAGGTTTTTGCCCTCGACGTTCCAGTACCAGTTTCCGCATCTCTCGCATTCCACATGCCAGCTCACGCCGTCGGACGTACAGGTCGCGGCCTTCGCCGTGACGACCTTCATCTTGTGGCCGAGCGCCTTGACGGTCACGTCCGCGTGATTGCTGATCGTTTTCGTGCCGGCGGCATCCCAGAACCAGGTGCCGCAGGAGCATTTATAGTATTCCTTATTGCCGGCCGCCGTGCAGGTCGCATCCTTCGCCGCCACCTGCTTCGGGCTGTGCTTGTGGTCCGCTTTGCCCATGTCGAAGACGATCTTCGAATAGAGGCCGGTATCGGAATTCTTGTTGATTTTGGTGACCGGGATCTCCAGCGTATACGTCCCGAACACGCTCCGGCCGGGCAGAACGGAGATCGCCTGAGCGTAAGAGGAGGTTGCGGACCAGCGTTCTCCGTGCGCCTTTGTTATTTCGAGATCCGGTATTCCATCCTTATCCAGGTCAACATAGTAATATCGGAAAACACCATGATTATACGCATTCGCATCATCGCCTTCATGGTCCCAAAACGAATTGGCCAGACCGCAGTCTACCGCAAATTCCACGGACGCAATCAGAAGATCATCGCAGAGGATGCCCGTATCTTTTGCGGCGGCATTGTGGTGGATCGTTCCCAGATTTTTGATCTTATTCACCGGGTAGACCGTCACATCCTCCGCCGGCATGTAGAAGCTGTTCACCGGGATCCCGTAGATCCTCTCACCCGGATAGCCCGTCGGGATGGTCTGTTTCGGCGTGGAAACGTAATGGTCCACAAACAGATCCGAGCTGATATTCGGCACCAGGGTGACCAGTTCGCCGGGCAGAAACACACCGGCTAAACTGCCGTTCTCATGAAACGGCTGGCAGTAGGTCGTCTTCACCTTATAGCCGATGTTGTGCGGTGAGATCCTGACGGTGCGCATCAGCGCATTCGCATTCTTCCCGTTGTCCGCTATCCCGGTGATCCCGAAACTGAACTCGCCGGCCTCCGTCGGCGTGCCCTTCAGAACGATCCGGCTCCGGTTCGTCTCTACATAAGCATCTACACCGGGCGGCAGCGTGCCGGTCACGACACAGTCGTCCAAGTCGCAATTGTAGCAATAATAGACGGCCATTGCTTCATAGTACAGCCCGACCGTCCCGTCATGCAGATTGTCGGTGTCGTAAATGATATTGCTCGTCGCCGCCTGTGCCTTCCGGCCGAAACAGGCTGCCAGAATGATGACTGCGAAGAGCAGCAGCCATTTTGTCCGCTTCTTCATGATCCCCTCCTGCAACGATGATTCTGTTCTGCCGCAGATTATTTATATGTCTTACAGTTCCGCCTCGTATTCGCTGACGTTCAGCACGGTCTCGCCGTCGATCTGCGCCGCGCAGGGGCGGGAGAACTTCACGTGGATCTTGTTGCCGGTGATGACTGTCACCCGGTCCGTCATCTCCACATGCTTGCCTTCGAAGATCTTCGGGAACGCCATCAGGGTCTTCAGCCTGGACTTTCCGCAGTAGATCATCACGGTCAGCTTGTCGGAGAAGCGGTCCTGGCCGGGCGCCAGCATCATGCCGCCGCCGCAGTAACGGCCCTTCATGGCCGGGGCAAGCCAGATGTTGTCGAAATGACGGGTCACGCCGTCGACCGTCACGTCCGCGCTGCCGGGCTTGAAATCGTAGAGCACGCCCTTGATCGCAATCGAAGTATAGTTGATCTTCTTGCCGGGCGCTTTGGCCTTGATCTTATCCGCGACCTCGCAGCAGTAGCCGTCGATCCCGTAGCTCATGTTGTTGATGTACTTCCACTCTTTGCCGTTCACGCGCGCGACCGGCAGGTTCTTCAGATACTTATTCAGCAGGATCTCCTTGCCGGGCTTCTCGCCGATATCGTTCAGGAAATCGTTGCCGCTGCCGTTCCCGAGCAGATAGACGTTGTTTTTCAGGTTCTCGCAGTCGACGTGGTTGATCAGGTAGTTGATCGTGCCGTCGCCGCCGACCATCACCACCTCATCCTCGGGGGCGAGCTTCCCGAAGAACTCCGCATAGTCGAGCTTCGTCGCGTCGATCGGTTCCGCGCCGGTCTTTTTCAGTTCCTCGAGGGGCACACCGGGCAGGATCCCGTTGTTGGCCAGCGGATTGTACAGATAGTATTTCATACAGGACCTCCTTGTATTTATCTCATGATCAGGCCTAAGATGATCAGGAATTCACCGAGCGAATAGGTCAGCATGACCAAAAAATGCGTCTTCAGGCGGCTCTCCTTGTTGAAGCGCACGAAGAAGAGCGACGAGTCGGAAATGAAGAACAGCAGGGCGCCGACCGCGGTAATGATGCCGGCAGCCCTTCCCACCGTGGCGGCCCGGAACCACGCAAAGCAGTTCATCGCGCCGTTTAAAAGCAGATACAGCAGCATCGGCCAGAACAGCATTTTCGGCAGATGCGGCCGCAGATATTTGAAAATGATGAGCGACGCCGCGGCAAAGACGGCGGGAAACAGGATGAGCAGCCATTTCGGAAGCGCCGCGAAATCGGTATCCTGCACGTAGCTCAGGATGAAGAAGGCGTGGCTCACCATGAAGGCGATGCCGCCGGCGACGAACCATTTCGTCCCCTTCGGGATCAGCAGGATGTCGCCGAGCCAGGAGAAAAAGAGCGCCAGGATAACGCTGAGGATGACCGGGTTCGCCGCGCCGAGATAAAAGCCCATAAGCCCAAGCAGGATGAACGGCTTCGTCTTGTTCCGGGCCGCCTTGTTCTGTTTTAAGGATGCGTTCAAATGGACCGCCGTCGCGAGGACGAACAGGCCCAGCATCGGATATTGTAAGATCTGCATACGAACTCCTTCTGCGCTTATCATAGCACGACACCTATGGATTGGCAACGAAAAGGAAGGAAGAGCCGCAAAAAAAGGACCCGCGAAGGTCCTTTTGCTCAGGCTTCAGAGGGGGATCAGACATCCGTTTCTTCCCGAAGCATTTCCCTGATCCGTACGAGAAGACGCGCCGTAAAGCCCCAGATCCCGTAAGGGCCGTACTCCCAGTAGAAGGTCGTGCGCTTCTTCCTGTTTTCATAATTTTTCAAATACTGTCTCAGTTTTAAAGGCAGGTCTTCGTCTGCCGGGCCGCCGATCTCAAAGACCGTCGGCGGGTGCGCCATCAGCCAGGCCAACGGCAGCGTAAACACCCCGGCAACTTCCTCCTTTCTCAGCTTCAGGCTGTCCGGCTCAAAGGGGTCGATATCCGCCAGCACCGGATAGACGAGCATGTCCCGGATATGCCGCTCCGGTTCCATTTCCTTCCGTACCCGAACGGATGAAGCGGGGATCCCGAGTTCTTCATAGGTCTCCCGGATCGCCGCTTCAACGCCGCTCTCGCCTTCCTCAATATGGCCGCCCGGGAAGCAGACCTCGCCCGGCTGCCAGACGTTCATCGACCGGACCTCCAGCAGGATCGCCGGCCCGTCCTTTTCCCGGACGATCGGAATGAGGACGGCCGCGCGGCGCGGCAGGTTTTCATTATTCTCTGAATGCATCGTTCCTCCTTCGCCGGCCTTGTCTTCCCGGCTGTGATGATCATGACGAAACGGCGGTTTTTTCAGTCGTGTCCGGAATTCACTTCTGCCGGTCGGCGGCGATGATGCAGAACACGCTCGCGACGGAGATCCCGACGCCGATGAGCAGGACCGGCAGGTAGGAATACCAGGCCTCGTACATCAGGCTGACGACGGTGATGGCGCCGGAAGAGGCCATCGTAAGCAGCATGGTGATCTTCGGATAAACGCGGCGGTACACCGCAGGCGCATACAGATGCCGCGCCAGCATCGGGACGCACATCGAGCAGAGCGGCATACAGATACCGGCGAGAACAGAAGCCGGATAGAGCAGGAAATTACCGGCGCCGACGATCATTCCGGTGAAACCGAGCCCCATCGTGATCGCCGACAAAATGAGTGTTTTCGGCGTCCCGATGCGGTCGTTCAGCGCGCCGATCCCGAACTTGCTGGCGATATTGCCCGCCATCGCACAGGAAACGAGCGCGGCGCCGATGGCGGGCGTCAGACCGATCGTTACGGCATATTTGGCAAAGTGCTGGTTGTAGGCATTCGTGATCGATGCCAGAACGGTGAACAGCAGGACCCAGACGAGGACGCGCTTATCACGGGCGGAAACGGGAGCGTTTTCATCGGGGGCCTGTTCTGCGGGAGTCTCCTCTTTGTCTTTTTCCGCAGCGATCTCCCCTGCCGGAGCTTCCTCTCCCTCGCCGAGGCGCATAAGGCCCACGTCCTCCGGCTGCCGGCTGCGGATAAGCAGCACAGCCGGCATCGCCAGTGCGAAGGCGAGAAGGCCCTGGGCCCGGTAGCCTGTCCGCCAGCCCGCCGATTCGATCACGGCAGCAAGCAGCGGATTGATCACGACGCCCGCAAGCCCCGAGAAGGCTGCAGAGAGCCCCATCGCCATGCCGTAATGCTTTTTAAACCAGTTGCTGATCAGAAAGGGAGAGATAAAGAATATCAGAAGCGAGCCGCCGGCGCCCTGCAGAAAACCGAGGGTCCAGAAGGCCGGCAGCGTGGAAACGGAGCCCATGAGCGCCGTCATGCCGCAGAACAGGGTGACCGCCGCCGTCAGCGCGATCCGCGGGTGCACCCGGTTGAAGAAGCGGACGGAAAAGGGCATACAGAGAAAACTCCCGATCCCATGGAAGAGGGAGTAAAGGGTAAAGGCCGAGATCTCCAGCCCCAGGTCATTGCAGACGGCGTTGTAAAACACGCCGCGTCCGTTCTGAACCACCCCTAAAATAGCGCTCTGCATCAGACAGCAGGCCGCCAGGATCACCCAGGCATAATGAAAGCGGGACTTCGCCGCATTTTTCGTTTCGTTCACGCAGGACCTCAACTTCCGCCCGGAAACAGCTGCTTCCGGTTTTTTCCAGAGCTCAATGATCTCCCGGATCCCGCGTCACTGCGTGATCCGGCTGCAGCCGTTAAACCTTGCCAGCCGTCCGACGGCTGCATCAACGGCGGCATTCAGTTTCTTTGTCTGACGGATCCCCACCTCATACCAGACGTTCTTAATGACGAGCGTTTCCGCTTTTCTGTCTGCTGCGGCTTCGATCCGGCCGGCCATCTTTTCTCCGCAAACCATCGGAAGGACATAATAGCCGAATTTTCTTTTTTCGGCCGGCGTATAGATCTCCCACGAATACTGGTAATCCCAGATCGCCTCGATCAGCTTTCTATCCCACAGCATCGGATCCAGCGGAGCAAGAAACTCAAGGCGGGGCCTCAGGTCAACCGCGTCCGCCAGAACTGCCTCGGCCAAAGGCATGTCCTCCGCCAGGAAATACAGGGGAAAACAGATCCCTTCCACCGCTGTCTTCCGGATCGCGCCTTCTGCTTCCAGTTCTTCAAATGCCTTATCTCGCTGATCAGGCGTCATCTCAATGCCCAGAAAAGCATCCGAGCGTCTGTTCCACAGCAGGCCGACCGCTCCGATCCGCCGCCTGATCCGCAAGCGTCTTTCTGGAAAAGCCGCGCACACGGGACTGCAGGGTCAGTTCGGCGTTTTTCCCGCATACATCCACAGGATCATACTGAATGCAGCCCGCCTGGCGGACATACTGATATGCCCCCTCTTTTCCGGCAAAACGATAATGCCCCAGCAATCCCTGTTTGCTGAGGATGAAGCGTCTTGCTTGTTCACGGGTCATGGTTATCATGTTTTAAGCGACCTCACTGACAGCCGTCATATTGTCCTGACAGATCCGAGTTGTCGGAATGATTTCCCTACAATGTGTATCATAGCACAGGTATGCTGCAGGCGGAAGATGGGATATGCGAAACGCATTATTTTACAGGCTTGCCGACCGTGGCTTTCTGTGCTAAAAAAAGAACTGCAGGACTGCGTAATTTGCAGAAAAGGGGGCGTTTTGCCCATGATCGAAGTAAAAGAATTGACAAAGGTGTTCCGGAAACCGATCCGCGGAGAGGGCCTGTCCGGGATGGTGAAAACGCTGTTTTCACGGAAATACGAAGAAGTCCGGGCAGTGGACGGTATCAGTTTTACTGTGCCCGACGGGGAGATCGTGGGCTATATCGGTGCCAACGGCGCGGGCAAGTCGACGACGATCAAGATGATGTGCGGCATCCTCACGCCGACCTCCGGCAGCGTCCTCGTCGACGGGCTGGAGCCCTACCGGAAAAGGCGGCAGGTCGCGCAGAACATCGGCGTCGTCTTCGGGCAGAAGACGCAGCTCTGGTGGGACATCCCTCTGATCGAGTCGTTCAAGGTGCTCAAGGAGATCTACCAGATCTCCGACGCCGACTACAAGGAACGCATGGCTTTCCTCGGCGAGGTGCTGGACATCACGCGCTTTCTCTCCCAGCCGGTGCGCACGCTCTCGTTGGGCGAACGCATGCGGGCAGATCTCGCCGCGTCGATGCTCCACAACCCGCGCATTCTCTTTCTCGACGAACCGACCATAGGGCTGGACGTGTTGGTGAAGGAGAAAATCCGGCAGGCGATCCACGCGCTGAACAGGACCTACGGCACGACGGTTGTGTTGACCACGCACGACATGACCGACATTGAGGACCTCTGCTCGCGCATCATCCTGCTTGAAAAGGGGAGCATCCTCTACGACGGCCCGCTGACCAGCCTCAAAAACCGCTTCGGCAATCTCAAGACCCTGACGCTGACCGTCCCGGCGGAGATCCGGGCCGAGACCGCGCCCGTGCTCTCGGAAGAGATCGCCCTCGCCGAGGAGGACGGCCGTCTGGTGCTGCGCTTCGACGCAGATAAGATCGCGCTCGAGCAGGTGATCCAGTATGCCTTCCGCGATCTGCGGGCCATGGATATGAAGATCGCCGACATCTCGATCGGCGACGTGGTCAAGACGATCCTCGAGCAACAGGAGGCGGAGCATGCTGAAAAAGTATAAACCCTTCCTCCGCGCCGGCGCAATCGACACGATGGCCTACCGCTTCAACATCCTGATGTGGGCGCTCATCACGGTGTTCGAGGTGGCCTGTCTGGTCTTTTTGTGGCTGGCGGTCTACCGGTCGAGCGCGGGCGGTATGGACGCCGAGATCCACGGCTTCACCTACCGCGAGATGATCTCCTACGTTGTGCTGACAACGGTCTTCGGCTTTATCACCTTCAACAACGACACGCTGTGGAACATCAACAACGACATCCGAAAAGGCACGGTCGGCAACTACCTCATCAAACCCATCAGCTACCGCGGGAAATTTGCCGCGACCAGCCTCGGCAGCCTGCTCACGATGACAGTGATGTTCGGCGTACCGTTTTACACCGCTGCGCTGGTGACGCTCCGCGCCCTCGGCTTCCTCCCGGATCTGAACTTCCCGGGCTTCTTTGCCCATCTGGTACTGTTTCTGATCTCCGGGCTGTGCGCTTCGCTGCTCAACGACGTGATCGCCTACATCTTCGGTGTGCTGTGCTTTTACACCACCGCCGCCTGGGGCCTGAATTCGCTCAAGACCACGGTGATCTCTTTTCTGTCCGGCACGCTGCTGCCGCTGGCCTTCTTCCCGGCGGGACTGCGGGAGCTCGTGAGCTGGATGCCTTTCGCAGGCATGAGCCAGAACCCGGTTCTGATCCTGATGATGAAATACGACCTTGCCGAGTCTCTGCGCTGCGTCGCGCTGTCGACAGCGTGGATCGTCGTGCTGGAGCTGTTCGCGAAGCTCCTGTTCTCGCACGCCGTCCGCAAGGTCACGGTACAGGGGGGCTGATATGCGCTACGTTCATCTGTATTTCACCTGTATCAAGCGCAGCATGATCTCCCGGCTGGAGTACAAGAAGGACACGGTCGTGGCGCTGTTCTCGTTCTTCTTCTCCAACTTCTGCTCGCTGGCCGCGATCTATTTCATCCTGCAGGCCATCCCGGCACTGGCGGGCTATTCGCTCTATGAGGTCGGCTTTTTCTATGGCTTCTCGATGCTGCCGATCGCGCTCGACCACCTGTTCAGCGACGAATTCTGGCTCGTGGCCTACCGCCGGGTCAAGGAAGGGGACATGGACATGCTCTTCCTGCGCCCTGTGCCGGTGATGTTCCAGGTCTTTGCCGAGACCTTCCAGCCGGAGGGCTTCGGGGAACTGATCCTTGGTGTGGCACTGATCGCCGTCTGCTCCGCGAATCTCACGGTCAAGGTTACCTTCGGGGCCGTCGCCGTGCTCTGCGTCGGCGCCGTCTTCGGCGCGGTGATCATCACCTCGCTCAAGGTGGCGATGGCGGCGCTGGCCTTCATCTTCAAGCGCAGCGGGCCGCTGCTTCAGGTCATTTACAATTTCTCATCCTATGCGAAATACCCGCTGGCTATCTATCCGGCCCTCGTCAGGGCGCTGCTGATCTTCGTGCTGCCCTTCGGCCTGTTCATTTCGCTGCCGGTCGACACGCTGCTCCACGGTGCGCACAACCCGTGGCTGCTCTGCGGCGCGATCATCGGCTGTGCCGCCGTATTTTTCGCCCTCGCCGTGTGGGTCTGGACCGCCTGCGAGCGCCGCTATGAATCGACGGGAAGCTGAAAAAAGAGAGCCTCGGGGCACCCTCCGCAAGGAAGGTTCCCCGAGGATTTGCCTGCCCTCGTCTGCACCTCATCCGACTTCGCTTTGTTTGGTCACCTTCCCCTCAAGAGGAAGGCTTGTGGAACATGCCGCCCAAAGGCTTCCCCTCGAGGGGAAGCTGTCAGCCGCAAGGCTGACTGATGAGGTGGTCAACGGATTGCCGCGCTGCCGTAGGCTCGCAATAACAGCGTTCTCATCAAAAAAATGTTGAGCCAGGATATAACCGGCAAAAAGAACATGAAACAGGCGTGACCGCTGCGTTCACGCCTGTTTTATATCTCGGATTTTTGGGTGCAAAATCCGATGCTCGTTATACCTGCGGACAGCACCAGACCTGACCGACAAACAGGAATTCAACGCGCTCTGTATTACAGCTTCAATACTGCGACGATTTCGTCGCCGTCCATTTCGCCATTTTCCGTAAATCCCAAGGAACGGTATAACTCTCTTGCCACTTCGTTCTCCGGCTCGTAAGAAAGGGAGCAATACTCAGCTTTTCCGCAGGGCCACGTTCTGATAAAGTCGAGAGCCAGTTTTATCGCTTCTCTGCCGTAACCGCGTTTTTGATATCGCTTGTCAATCATCAAACGCCAGAGGGAGTAGTTGTTGACAAGTGACTTGGGAGCTTCAACGTCATCCCAGTTTTCATACATCGCAGCCTCGTTAAAACCGATCATCAGGAACCCAACTGGTCTTTTGTCGTTATAGATGGCAAAGGGAAACGCAGCTGTGGCCGAATTCCGAACACCGTATGCCTGAACGATACTTACCCAGTTTGCCGCAACGAAGTTTTTCTGAGATTTGAATACCTTCAGATCAACTATCTCCCATATGTTAGTTGAATCGATTATTTCCAGACGTATCATATCTTTTTTCCTCACACAACTGCGATTTGTATGAATCATTGTACCATTTCTGACTGGCGTGGTCAATGACCTCATGTTCAAGCCCGAAGGAGGCGCTTCCTTGGGAAGCGCCTCCTTCACGGGCTCTCCTTTTTCGCGGAGAAGGGGGGATTGAGCGAAGCGACGAGCCGTGCAGGGTGACAAAGACGGCAACGGGCCGCTTGCGGACCGATTTGCCGTATGACGTCACCCTATAGGGCGGCCGCCCGGTTGAGCAGCCCGCAGGGCTGCGAATGTGCACGGCTCGTGTGCGAGCCGCAGCGCGAAGCGCTGCTTCAAAGCCCGACTCTCCGCTCAAAAACCCATAAATAACAAAAAATCCGTGGACGATTCCACGGGTTTTTTGAGCGGAGAAGGAGGGATTTGAATCTGTCCAGATTTTCAAAAAACATTGAAAACAGGAGATTTTCGCGCCTTCGTTTAGCTCTGGACTCAAATTTGGACTCAAAAAACGAACACAAAACAGAAAAGCAAAAAGAAAAAGCCGGTCAGAAGCACAGGGACATCCCTCCTTCCGACAGGCATTTTCAGTTGTTTTGCTTAAAGTCAAGACGTGCTTCAACTTACGATTCCGGACGTTTGAACACGTCCGATACGTCCTGGAGAGAAATAAACGCTTTTTTGTCCTTTTTGCCAACGATTGTCTTCAGCTTATTGATCTGAAAACGGTTGACGATAAAATAAATGATCTGCTTTTCATCTTTTGAGTAGCCGCCGATAGCGTTGACGATGGTTCCGCCCGCCTTGAACTGTTCGGACAGTGCCTCTGTGATCTCCGCCGCCTTATTGGTTACAATCATGGCGCACATCGAACGGTCAAAGCCCTTGACGACATAATCGACTGTCTTTGACCCGATGGAATAGGTGACGATCGAATACAGCGGCAGGATCCAGCTCTTAATGACGATGCCGCAGATGATATAAAGGGTTGCATTGAAGACCATCACGAACGAACCGACCGAGATCCCAATTTCTCCGGCGAAAATGACGGACAGTACGTCGATGCCGTCGATCGCGCCGCCAAAGCGGATCGTCAGACCGCTTCCTATCCCTGAAATCAGCCCGCCGAAGACCGCGCACAGCAGAAGATCTGAACCGGCCAGGGGCGAGACGAAATTGACATCGATCGGCAGCACATGCATGATCAGGAACGAAACCAGCGAATAGACGCCAACGGCAAAGAGGGAATAGAGCGTAAAAAGCAGACCCTGCCTTTTCAGCCCGAAAAGGAAGATGGGGATGTTGAAGATCAGCAGGAAAAGCGACAACGTCAGCGAGGGCGGCGTAACCTGGTCAAGCAGCATGGACAACCCTGAAATACCGCTGTCATAGAGTTTTACCGGGTATAAAAACAACGTGACTCCAAATGCATTGACCGTACCTGCAATCAGCAGAAAAATAAAATTGGCCGGCTTGATATCTCGGATCTGTCTTTTGATGATTTCTGCTGCCTTCCGCGCTTTCTTTTTACTCATACTTATCTCTCCCGCTGTTGGATCAGTAACGCGTATTATACCACAACGATCCTCAGGCCGGAAGCGTGGTCTTTATCCTGCTGCGCCTTTTACTTACGCCTGCGGCTCCGCCATGCGGTACCCGACGCCGACTTCCGTAAAAATATAGTGCGGTTCGTTGGGATTTTCTTCGATCTTCCGTCGGATGCTGGCCATATGGACGCGCAGGATCTTGTTGTCCATACCGGAGGCAGGTCCCCATAGTTCCCGCAGCATCATTTTATATGTCAGCACTCTCCCGGGATGCCGCCCCAGAAGGCCCACGATCCTGAACTCCTGAGGCGTAAGGCCAGCATCCCGCTCGTTAATGTAAGCTCGCATTTTCTTGTAATCGACAAGCAATCCGTCGACACGGTACATGTCTGTCAGGGCCAGTTCTTCGTTTTCTGCTGAAGTTCGGGTGTGCCGCAGTGCCGTGCGGATCCTTGCCAGCAGTTCAACGCTCCCAAAAGGCTTTGTCAGGTAATCGTCGGCCCCCATGTCCAAGGCGTTGGCCTTGTCATTTTCCGTCCCGCGCGCGGAAAGCACAATAATCGGTGTCTGCGTCCACCCCCTGACGCTCTTAATGATTTCTCCGCCGTCCATATCCGGCAGACCCAGGTCCAACAAAATGCAGTCAGGGCAATGGGACTGAATCATACTGAGCGCGCTTTTACCGCTTGCCGCCGTCAGCACATCATAAGATGCCGCCTGCAGAGTCTTTTTCAGCGGAAGAACAATCCCCGCGTCGTCTTCGACGATCAGTATTCTGGCATGGCTATTTTCCGTCATCTGTTTTCTTCCTTTCGCGGCAGACTGAAACCGATTTTGGCGCCGCCGTGTTGCATACTGTTTTCAATATAAAACGTACCGCCGTGCGCATGAATAATAGCACGGCAGACAGACAGGCCGATTCCCATATGCCGCTGCTTATCGGAAAGACCAGTCTGCAGGAGAGCCGTCCCCTCCGAAAGTCTTCTTCTCATAATGAGGGAGAGCCCCGGTCCATTATCTTCCACGTAAATGCTTACTTTATCTTCCTCCGGGTAAATATGCAGCCAGATCCGGGTGGCGCCATCGGCATGGGCGCTGACATTGTCAAATAAATTGATCAACACCTGCTCGATCAGCGTCCCGTCCATAGGAACAGTTACGATTTCCGACACGGCGTCCACTGTGACCGGCAGGGCATTTGCCATACGGCGGTATTTTAGAACTGCACTTCCCACGATTTCTTCCAGCACTTCTTCCCCCTTTCGAATCGACGCATTTTCCCCCGCAACACGGGTGACTGACAGCAGGTTTTCCGTGATCCGGATCAGCCAATCCGCATCGCGAGAGATCCCCGCCGCCATTTCCTTTTGCTCTGCCGGCGGAAGATCCTGCTCCTGCAGCACCGAAGCGGCACCGGTGATCGCGGCAAGAGGCGTCCGGATATCGTGCGCGAGCGCTCGCAGCAGGTCTGCACGCAGTTTCTCCGCCTCCATTTCCGCACGCAGCTGCTCTTGTTTTTTGATCTGCGTGGTCAGCGCGCTGATGAGAATGGAAACGATCAGCATTGCAGCGAAAGTCAGCGGGTAGCCGGGGTAGGTCACATTGAACTGCCAGAACGGCCGCGTGAACATATAGTTGACGCAGAAGGTCCCGGCCAGCGAGGCAGTGATCCCCCAGGCGTAGCCGTCCGTCAACCTGGCGATTACGGCGACAGCCAGGATGAAAAGCGCCATTGCAAAGGGATTGTTGTCGTCATCCACTCGCGCCAGCAGCAGAGAAAAAAGTACAGCCAAGCCCAGGATCACAATAAAGATCAGTAATTGCAGCAAGAGTTTCCTGATTTGCGTCTTTTTCATACATCTCCCCGCGGTCCGTTTTCAGAGCGGCTCCCGTCATTTAGTCATAATAATACAGTTTAATCATAGCACGAAATCTTTGTGCCGAAGGCGGCGGTGCCATTTCTTTCCGGATTCTTAGCAACAAAGCGGCTTATGATATCAAAAGAAGCATATCCATATAAAAAAGAATGAAAAAGGAGGCAAAGCTATGGGATTATTTGGAAACAAAAAGAAAAATAAAGAGCCGCAATATCAGACTTTCCGCATCTCCATGAATACGAGCGGTAAGGCGGCGGATGGGGCGACCGAGACCCTGATTATTCGGGAAGATTGTGAGTTCAACGCCATTCGGGCTGCAGAAAAACAGAGGCCTCGCCTGAAAGTCTGCAAATCGGAGAGAATTGACGCCGAAACTGAATGACATGTGTCTGTCAAAATGCAAAACGGAGCGTGACGCGATGAAAACCTTTATTATTCTGGCTTGTTATCTGCTGCTTGCTGTTCTGACGTATCTTTTCCTGCGCCCTAGAGTCGTAAAATGGGAAATGGGGCAGGTTGACGCGGTTCTGCTCGGTCTGCTCTGGCCGCTGTTTCTCCTGTTCGTCATCGACTGGGGCTTCGGTGATCTGGTCGACAAAGCCACCGATAAACTGTTCAGGAAGCAAGCATAGGAACGCGCCTTGATAAAACCTCTTGCAAAAACAAAAACCCGCGAATGATTTCGCGGGTTTTTGTTGAGTTGAGAAAGAGGATTGCTCTTGTGCTTCCTTGTGACTCCTTCCCGGTGCTTAACATTTGCCTCCATAAAATTCGGAAACAATGGAACTACTTAGAATAAAAGGAAGCGCGGAATCTGTCAAATGTGCGATTGGCTGCAAACAAAAAGCAGCAAGTTCTTTTGCGGAATCTTGCTGCTTCTTGTGAATTTGCCTTTGGAACACTTAAGCTGTGCACCAGCCTCCGTCAACAGCCAACTCGGCGCCGCTGATATAACCAGCCTCATCCCCCGCCAGGAATAAAACTGCTTTCGCAATTTCAATCGGATCGCCGGGAGCAGGAGCTGTTGCCAGATTTGCTTTCAGCTTGCCGTACGCTTCCATATTGGGCATCCCCATGGAACCGGAAATCTCGGTCTTAAAACCGCCGGCAATAATGCAGTTGGAACGGATCCCCTCCGCCTTGTACATATAGGCCGTATTCCGGGAAAGCGTCACGACCGCGGATTTGCTGGCACAGTAGACAGCTCCGGCACAGGTCTTATACGCACCTTCCGACGCAATATGTACGATTGATCCGGGCGTTCCCTGTGCTTTAAAGGTATTCACTGCCTTGCGGGTCGCATAGAAAGGACCGAAGACGTTAACATTAAAGACGGCCTGCAGTTTTTCGTCGCTGAAATCTCCGACAGCTGCCATATCGTCCATAATACCGGCATTATTGACCAGAATATCCAGTTTCCCGAATTCACTGACCGCAAAATCGATCATGGCTTCGTTGACATCTTTCTGAGAAATGTCCCCGGGATACACGGCTACAACGCCTTCTTCACCGCTTAAGTTCTTTGCAAGCTCTTCCAGGCGCTCTTTTCTTCTGGCAACCGCCACGACCTTGGCGCCTTCTTTGGCAAACAGCGTAACAATCTCTTTGCCCATTCCGCTGCTGGCTCCGGTAACTACTGCCACCTTACCTGTAAGTCTTCCCATTTTTATCCCTTCTTTCTTTATTTCCCGCCTGCACGGTTATTATGTATTAACAAAGATACCATTTTTTGTCGTCAACTTCAAGTTGATTCTCTTACCTACTGCTCTTCGAAACGCAGACGCCAAACAATCTCCGGACGAAAGTATATCGGATGTGCCGGGATTTGGAGATCCAGCAGCGATCTCCACACAAATTCCGCAAGACTTTCATCTCGCGGCTGATCAATGGCGGAGCCGACGTCGATTTCGTCCGGGAACAGGCCGGTCATCAGCAGATCGCAACCACGTACAACGCGTATGTTTTCTCGACTACGCGGGACGAAGAAAAGATCAATTTGCTTAATTCCCTAAGCTGAAAATGAGCACAAAAAAAGCGTTCAAATTCGGCTTTGGCCTCAATGCTTTTTGAACACTCAAAAAATCAGATTATTTCAAAAAAAACAGACCACAACAGCGCTTAAGAAACTTAAGCGAAGCACGCTAAAAACTTAATATAATTCTGTTTTCGACACTTTTTTGCCCATTCAGAAGACCTTGGCCTCAATTTGGCCTCAATTTCTACCCGTATCAAAAAAGCTCGAAATCGCTGATACAACAACGCTTTTCGAGCTTTTCGCGAGCGGAGAAGGAGGGTTTTGAACTCAGGGGCCAACCTTCAAAAAACCTAGTAAAAATAAGGAGGTTTCGTGCATCGTCCCTTTCCCCGGAACATAATTGTGCCACTTTTTCGGGTTTTCAGAGCGCGTCGTTAAACGACACTCTCCGTTCCTATTTGAATCCTCTTTACTTCAGTTCTATTGCAATCGTCTGGATCTCCAGTCCTTCCGTGTTGATCTCCGGGAGATTGCTGACTCTTCCCGGCCAGTTGTCATTGCAATAGGCCTTTACCCCGATAATATAGTACATCGTGCTGCCATCAGTGACCAGAAACAGCGGATCATCCGGAGAAGTCAAGGATGACAGAGACATTAGAATATTGTCTGGAGTATTCTTTCCCTCATCGGCATAATTCCCCTCATAACCGGTAATAATACGTCCGTCAGTCAGTTTCGTTCCCAGGCAGATCCTGCAGATCCTGTCATTTTCCATTACGGGATAACAGAAGGTGTGCTCAGAGTCCGCATCGCCCTGAAAGCGAAAGATCCGCATTGCCTTGGAAACATCGGCGCCTTCGTGCTCTGCAGCAATCAGCTCGCCAACAGAGCTGTCGCCGGCAACGGTTGCCACATACAAAGTTGCCACCTCATATTTATCCGGCACCTCATATTCAACCAACTGATAGGCATTCCCCGCATGTACCGTGCTGCTGTCGCCTTCCTTTGGCTGATTATTTAATACTATCCCAACGGACAAAAGGATCAGCAGACAGGCTGCGGCAACGCCCCATGTCTTCCACGACAGGAGAGCCTGTGCGGCGCCGCTTCGTTTATATTCGATCGCATCATTCAGAAGAGAATCATCAAGATAATTCATTGCTTCCGTTACAACGTATTCATTCAAATCTCAACACCCCTTTCACTTAAATAATCTTTCAACCGTTTTCGGCAGCGGGATAATTTGTTTTTAACCTGACTCTCCGAAAACGCATACCGCTTTGCGATTTCTTCTATCGAATCAAAGAAGAAATACTTTCGGATAAATATGCCGCGTGTACTCTCTTTTTCTGTTTTGAGAAAATCATTGATCAGTTTTCCCAGCTGTTCCGCGTCAGGATCCGGCATACTGAAACTACCGGGCAGCACTTCTTCCAGTTCCTCTATCGACACTTCTGTCATGCGAGACCGTTTCTGCGCGGCTCCCTGCCGAAATCTTTTTAATGAAATATTCCTTGCAATTCGGCTGAGATAAGCCGGAAAGCAACGTGGCTTCGCCGGCGGAATCGTTGTCCATAAACTCATGTACGTATCATTTACGCATTCTTCCGCATCATATTCATTTCCAAGAATATTGAAAGCTATTCCGAAGCAGAGTTTTCTGTATTTCGTGTCAGTTTCCCTTATTGCATCCTCATTTCTTTCCCAGAACATCTGGATCAATTTCTGATCGTCCATGCGCCCCTCCTTTCTTCGCGTTTTGAAAGGTCCTTTCACTTTATACGTACCATTTTCGAGAGCAAGGTATCACAAAAATGTTGTATTCTAAAAAATTTCCTGTTGTGAAGCCGCGGTTGATATAAATCCTGCAGTGTTTATTGATGTTATGGAGAAACACTTCACCGAAAACAATAACCGCATAAGAATGACTTGATTGCGGAAGTTAGTTCCGCAATCAAGTGCTACATTAACAACAACACAAGAAAGGAGGCTCCGGCGATTCCACTTCTTTCTAAACGTAACTCAATGAAGCTAACTTGATTAACGAAGCAGAATGCTCTATCTTTCTTACCCATACGACCATTATACACCCAGTGTCACTTTTTCACCCCAGTCCAATACCCTACATAAAAAAGAAGTGCGCGGGCCAATGCATGGCTCTGAACGCACTTCTATTTTCAAATAATCGTTTAAAAACCGGGTTTCTGCTCAAACAGTTTGCCAAGCGTTGCTCTTGCCAACACCTTGTCTGTTCTTTTTTGTACATTCTGAATCTGCATCTCACAGTTCTTGTAAACTGCGGATCTCTTGTCAAAAACGGCGAAAAGCTGGCCGGTACCTTCGACGGCTTCTATAACATCTAGAAGAGTAGTGTTTAAAAGCGTTCCATCTGAAGCGTAGACTCTTTCTGCCGCCTCTTGTTCGCTGATCATTTTTATCATCCCGCTTTCCTTTAGATTTTCACACACACGTCCGGCAACGATTTTCGGCGTTCCTGTCTGTGCGGCAATCTCTGTTAACGTCATGCCATGTGTTGTGTCCGTACCTCGATCGTCATTGTTTAGTTTTAAGCAATACAGAATCCTAAGTGCATAATCCGTATCTCTTTTAAGCTGCATTATGGCAAAGCCTCCTTTGTTAATCTCAATTCACACAATAGTGCTGTATCAACCAAGCTTCATCTATCCTTGCAACGAGGTTATCAGGTTGTTGCTAACACCATCCAAACAAATAACAGCGACCCTCATTTTATAGGGCCGCTGTTGTTTAAATAAAACTTATTCTTATATTATTTCGTTTAGAATACCAGCAAGGATGTATTCTCCCCATGAGTACTCAGACATAAACTCGCCCTCAAAACGATCTCTTTTGCCCATGTTCTTATCTTGCCAGGCGTAATAGTCACAATCAAAGAGCGCGGTGTTCACCAACTGTCCTCTTTGTGTAGAGATCAAAAGATCTTCAAGATGTTCGGCCTTCAACACCTGCTTTAATCTTCTTAGCGCATTATAGTATACGGTCATTTCAACATTCCCGTAAGGCCGATCTTCCCAAACGGTACTATAGATTTCTTCGTTGCTGATCTCTTTCCCGCGCCGCGTAACAATTAGAGCTAATATTTCTTTTGCTTTTCCGGATAGAGGGAGGGGCTTTCCGTTTCTTAACACCAGAAATCGGCCAAAGGTTTGGATAAACAGATCCTTTTGTTGTCGTTGCAAAAGCAAACGCAGTTTTTCCATCGTCATTTTAAGAGTTTCTTGGTTGTATGGCTTTATTATGTAGTAATCTCCCCCAATTTGATTAAAATCCCACAGATATTCATCGTAGGCAGAAACGAAAACGATGATAACATCCGGACGAATTCCTCGGAGTTCTTTTGCAAGCTCAATGCCGTTTGTAATAGGCATTGCAACATCAAGAAAAGCAGCCTCAAAAGGATGCTCTTTCGCAAAAGCAACTGCTCTTTGTGCCGATTCAAACTGTCCGACAATATTAAGATCTGCAATATCAGCACTTAGCCTTGCAAAGCGTTTCAGCATAAGAGGCTCATCATCTACTATAATTGCTCTCATTTATTTGTTTCTCCCTTGGAATCGCTATGGTAACATTTGTTCCTACTCCGATACAGCTTTGGATGTCAACGGAGGCATTCATCATTCTATCAAGACGGAACATGATGTTTTTCAAGCCGGTAGAGTCTTTTTCTCCTGAGGAAATCGCCATTTGATATGCTTCCACATCGAAGCCGACTCCATTGTCCTCAACAGTAATCAAAACATTGCCTTCCCTTTCTGCTGTTTTTATCGTTACCACTCCGCCTTCTTCGCCTCGTTCATAGATCCCATGTCGGATCGCATTTTCGACAATCGGCTGAACACTCAACGGAAGAATCGAAAAGTCTCTTTTCTGAATGTCATAAAGGACGGTCAATTTATCACCAAAACGCATCTTTTCAATGTTGACGTAAGCCTTAATGTTTGCAAGTTCCTGCTCAAAAGGGATCGGCGCATCATTTGCCATGGCACGAATGCAACTGCGAAGATGAATTGTAAAATCACCAATCAACTCTGATGCATACGCAGGATCTTCTAACACTATTTCCTGTATAGAACCAAGTGCGTTATAGAGAAAATGCGGCTGCATCTGGCTGGTAAAGTTTCTGAGACGACTCATTTGAAGCGCGTTCTCCAGGTCCCGGAGTTCCTTCTCTTTGCGCTGCTGCTCTGTCAGGTCATAAAGGACGCAGAAGGATAGAATGTCTCCTGTAGATGTGTCATGATACAGGTAAAAGACGATTTTACATGGCTGTAACTGACCGTCCATCATCCTCATCGAGAAAGAGGCTGAAGCACGTTTTTCGCCATGTTCATAACAGTTGATCAAGTAGTTTCTGTCACTGATTTTTTTGTATTTTTCCTTGTTTTCTGCTACAAGATGCTCAACGTGCCATTTCTCAAAGGCGCTGTATGATAAAGTGCCTTCTTTTGCCGAGTCATGAAAACTTGCAGGGAGCGCCGCAGGAAGCTTATATGGCGAATACTCAAGGATAAGGTCTTTTGTGAGATTTGCTTCCAAATATCCCTCAGCACTGGCAAGAATCGCTTCAAGATGATTCAGCTCCTTGTTGTGCATTGAAGAAAGCTTTTCCGCCAAGGCCTTGTCTTGCCTGAAAGCGGCGTCTACATTTCGAATTCCGATTAAAAAGTGTGGTCGTCCCTCTACAAGGCCCATAGTGGCCCTCAGCTTATGATACAGTGGTTGCCCATCTATCATTAGTCTGTAAACAAAAGAATAGAATCTTTCCTTGCTTAAGCCAGAAGACAGAGCCTCCTTTGACAACATGTATCGAACAAAATCCCGGTCCTCGAAATAGACTGCTTGGATCGCTTCTTCGTCTAGGGCGTTAAAAAAGCTATTACCTTGCCCCTTAAGATGCAGCGAACTGTAGGAGTCGCTTTCATGAAAGCATTTATATGCCGATGTTTCTGCGTCGACTGCATAAATGCTTTCATAGTTTTCAAACAACGCTTGGACAATCGCGTCATGAGACAAAGCTTCATGTTTCTTAATGCTGTTGCCGTCCATTGTGCCTTTCCTTTCTCAGAAGAGCGTAAACGGGATCATTAATAAACACAAACCGCTTACTAACAAACACTATCAACATCATACTAATGCCAAACTAACAACATGTTGCTTTTATAGACTATGTGAATCCATATGAGTAGATTTACTCCACATTTTGTGTCATTCAGTCATGTTTGCCATTGTTGTACAGATCATTTTTGCGCGGGTCTTTTGGTTTTTCTGCGTCGGCGGGAATCGCCCAAGATCGTCCGAAACGCTCTGCTCCCGGGACTCTGCCTTGAGAGAGGTATTGATTAACACGACGCTCTGATACGTTCCATTTGCCCGCTGCGTCACGAATTGAAATATAGTCTTTCATCTTTCCCTCCATGAAATGATCACAATAATACATGTATTGTATTCTATACGAATATTCGTATCTTTTCAAGCCTTTATCACGAATTCTATAAAGATACAAAGCAAATACAGTAAGAGACCGAGCACTGTCATTATTCGCTTTGTTGGACTGCTCGTTAATAATTCTCTATCAGTTTTTAGTTTTGTGTTAGTCCGAAGCATGTATAAAAACAATTAACGTTGCAAATGAAGAAAGACTTTTGCGGCATCTAAAACAAGACGATCTTATCCAGCTCAAAAAGAAAGGAGGTATTTATTTGGTTCATTTCGTGAACGTTACCATGGCATACGGGTCTCATATTGTGATCGACAAGCTGAATCTCCACGTGGAAGAAGGACAATTGGTAGTGTTGATCGGGCCCTCTGGATGTGGAAAAACAACAACGCTGCAATTGATCAACCGATTGATCAAGCCTACAGAAGGAGATATCTTGGTCAACAGACAGAACATTAAAAATGTTGACCCTGTAGAACTTCGCCGGAAGGTAGGGTACGTAATCCAGGAAATTGGCCTATTTCCTCATATGACTATAAAACAAAACATAGAGATCGTACCGCGGTTGCTGGGCTGGGACGAAGAGAGAAAGGCTGCCCGGACCGAAGAACTGATTCAACTGGTAAACTTGGACAGAAAGTATCTGAAGCGTTATCCTTCAGAGCTATCCGGAGGACAGCAGCAGCGGATTGGCCTTCTTCGTGCTTTGGCCGTCGAGCCCCCAATCATATTAATGGACGAGCCGTTTGGCGCACTAGATCCCATCACGAGAGAGTCTCTTCAAAACGAAATTGTTGCCTTGCAGAAAAGATTAAAAAAGACTATCGTCTTTGTTACTCATGACATGGATGAGGCTATTAAGATTGCCGACCGAATTGTTCTGATGAAGGATGGAAAAATTGTGCAGGCAGCAGCCTCAAAAGAGTTGCTCAGTAATCCAGCCAATGAATTTGTGGAGCAGTTCATCGGGCGGCACCGGCTCTATAGCGGAAAAGCCGACACGGTGGCTGACGTGATGAGCGATGAAATCGTCTGTGCTGAAAAGACCCTGAGTCTTATTGAGGCGGTCGCTTTAATGCGTCACAAAAAAGTGCCGGGGCTGTTTGTGATAGATGATACAAAAAAACTCCAGGGGAAAGTCTCCATTGAACAGATTCGCAAATCGGAGCTTTCAGAGCAAGACGCACTGGAGACAATCGGCATAGAACAGATCTGTCCTGCTTTTGAAAACCAGTCTGCAAGAGAAGTTTTCGATAGAATGGAGGCGGAGAAGATTGATGCCCTTCCGGTAGTTGATGAGGCAAACACCGTAATAGGGGTGGTCACGCGGTCCAGCATCGTTAGGTCTTTGGCGGAGGTGGTTTGGGGGAATCAATCATGAGCAGCTTTCTTACAGAATTGAGCAGGAACTCCCACGCGGTGCTGATCGCTATCGGGCAGCATATAGGGCTTAGCGCAGTTGCGATTTTGTTGGGGATTCTTGTTGCTGTACCGGTGGGTGTACTGCTTACGTATCATACAAGAGCGGCAAAGATCGTTTTAGGCATATTCAGCGTGGTGAATACCATCCCTAGCATTGTTCTTTTGGGCTTTGCTATGATTTTTCTCGGCATAGGGTATATCCCTGCAACAATAGTTTTGTTTGTTTACTCTCTGTTACCCATTATGCGCGGAACTTATACAGGGATAAAAGAGGTTAACCCCAATGCACTGAAAGCTGCCAAGGGGATGGGAATGAACCGCCCCCAGATGCTGCGTTTGGTTCAGTTTCCTCTGGCGATGCCCGCCATCATTACCGGCATCCGCCTCTCTACTATTTATATCATAAGTTGGGCCACTCTGGCAGCATTTATCGGCGGCGGGGGCCTTGGGGACCTGATCTGGATGGGGCTTCAGTCATATAACTTCCACCTTGTTCTGTGTGGCGCTGTCCCGGTAACGATTCTTTCCCTATTAGTAAGTTTTCTCTTGAATCATCTAATCAAACGCGCAAGCCGGCACAAAGGAAAGGAGGTTGCAACATGAGCAATATACTTCCTGCCATGCTTTCTCACCTAAGGATCACCTTTCTGGGGGTGTTGGCAGCGGTGATTCTGGGATTGCCGACCGCAGCATTTTTGATCCGCCACGATAAACTCCGAAAAATGTTATTTATTATCGTTGACGCCATCCAGACAGTCCCTTCCCTGGCGATGCTGACGTTTGTGATGCTGATATTTGGCCTCAATGACACCACTGTGATCGTGGCGATCTTTTTGTACTCTTTGTTCCCTGTTCTCCGAAACACCTATGTTGGGCTGGCGTCTGTGGACAAGGGGACGATCCGCGCCGGCAAGGGAATTGGCATGACTGATCTGCAGATCTTTTCCATGATACGGTTTCCGTTAGCGGCGCCCATGATTCTCACGGGTATACGCTTGTCGATCGTTTCTGCTTTGGGGCTTGCAACGACCGGGGTGTTTATCGGCGCGGGCGGACTTGGCATGCTGATCTGGAGAGGGATCCAGACTCGGAACATGGGAATGATGATGTCCGGCGCGGTCCCGGTTTTTCTGCTGGCGATCCTGTTTGAATATGTCATTGGGCTTTTTGAGAAACAACTAAATAAACGACAAAGGAGGTCCATTTCATGAAAAAGAAAAACACAATTACCTTGTTCCTTGCAATGCTGCTGCTTCTGTCTATGCTTTCGGGATGCGGTAAATCGAAAGGCGTCACGGTTGGTTCTAAACAGTTTACGGAGAACATCTTGCTGGGAGAAATTTATGCGCAGCTTATAGAAGCAAAAACAGACATTCCGGTGACACGGAAACTCAACCTGGGAGGGACTGCCGTTTGCCACCTGGCTGCTCAAAAAGGTGAGATCGACATGTACTTTGAATATACCGGCACCGCGTACAACGAACTGCTTAACCACGCGCTTGAAGCAGGCGTCACAAAAGAAGAGATCCTTGCCGTCTGCCAGAAGGAGCTAAACGAGAATTCCCAGATGACACTTTTTGACCCGCTTGGGTTCAACAACACTTATGCTGTTGCCGTCAAAACATCAAGGCTAGAAGAGCTTGGTGTTGAAACACTATCTGACCTGTCAACCATTTCCGATCAAATTAAATTTGGTGCGGGCCACGCTTTTTACACCAGACTTCATGACGGATACAACGGCTTGGTCGATACATATGGCATGAAGTTTAAAGAGACCCTGAAGATGGATACCTCTCTGCTATATGAGGCTGCGCATACTGAGGACCTAGACGCTATTATCGTATTTACAACAGACGGACTTCTGAAAAAATACGACCTGACCTGCCTGGTTGATGACAAAACCCTGTTTCCTCCTTATGAGGGGGCCATTCTTTGCAGAAACGATGTTTTAGAGAGATATCCGGAGCTTCGTGACGAATTAAACACGCTTGCAGGCAAAATTGATGATGAAACCATGCAAATGCTGAACTACCAAGTGGATATCGAAAACCGTAGTGTTGAAGAGGTGGCAAAAGAATTCTTGATCAGTAATGGCTACATCTCCATAACTGATCAGGATAATAGCAAAATATACACTGAACAAGAGGTGCTGGATATTGCGTATAAAGAAGCGGGAATCAATTCTAGTCAGGCAAGCGAGATAGAGGTTGAACTGAAAACAAAAGACAGTGTTGAGGTATACGAAATCGAGTTCGATTATGATGGGTATGAGTATGATTATGTGATTAATGCCAAAACAGGAGAAATCCTGTCTAAATCACGAGAAAAAGAAGAACTGCCGACGACTTAGTCAACCTGCTGCTAAATGAACAAAGAAACCCATATACACCCTCTTGGATCTTTTCCAAAGCCAAGGGGAAAAGATTTATTTACCGAGGGGTCTTGGCAACCTTTCTGTCAAGACCCCTTCTTATATTTATTTGTATATCAGGGCATCGAAAAAGCGAAAGGACCATCTTGTGAATTCGAATTGATGCTCTTCACAAGGGATAATCTTTATGGAAATATTTACTCGGTTGATTATAGCTTTGCAATACGAGATTGAACGGCCAAAGAGCTGGCATTCTTTTCACTTATTTTGGATTGGCTTGTGCATTTTAACCACATACGCTTTAATCCGTTATAAGCCAAAGGATCGTGAAAGATATTTGAAAACCATCTTAGGTGTGTATGGGATCATTGCCTTGGTCTTGGAGATAAGTAAACAGATCATTTGGTCTTACGACGGAACTTGGCATTATCAGTGGTATTCCGCGCCATTTCAGTTGTGCACAACCCCTGTTTTCGCGTCATTAATTGCGTTGTTCCTTCGGAAAGGTAAGTTCAGAGACCATCTGCTGTCTTATATGGCCTTCGTGACTATATTGGGGTCGTTTGCAACAGCTGTTTATCCTGAGACTTGCTTCGTGAGAACACTACTGGTTGATGTGCACACGATGTTTCTGCACATGGGTAGTCTGGCGGTTTCTCTTTATCTTCTGGCTAAAGAGGTTGACATCTCGTGGAAATCCTTCCGAGGGGCTTACTGTGTTTTTCTTATGTTCGCCTTTATTGCTGAAATGCTGAATGTCATTGTTTATAATACGGGAACACTGAATGGGCAGACATTTAACATGTTCTATATTAGCCCATATTTTATTAGTCCACTGCCGGTCCTTAATGCTATACAGAGGGCAGTGCCGTTCCCCGTGTTTTTGATGAGCTATCTTTATGCCGTCTTTCTGGGATCTGGACTTGTTTTGATTATTGCTTCGAGAGTAAAACTGATCGCTTCCGGGAAAAACCTCCAGCATAACAAGAGAAAACTACCACAACACTAAGGTGAAATCAGAATAGGGAAACTCTATGCTTAATCACAAAACATCTTCCTTAGCTTAGAAGATAAGTAATGTCAGGCGAGAATTATTCTTGTCGAATGGCTACAGCTTGCAGGCAGATTGACAAGAGAATCGCTCCAAAAACCGCATAGCTTGCAACTGTCATGCCAATCGTCCCAAACAAAAATAGCGGAACAATCGAAAAAACTAGTGAGAAGATGCTACAAATAAATATGGCTTTTTTGAGTTTAGTTGTGTTATTAAATTTAAACAAGGCAATTACACCGAGCAAGATTATCACTATTGTCAGGACTCCTGTTATCATAGGAAAGACATTCGCGTACCCTACGGGAAGCATGCTGAAATATGAAAGCACTTCAATAGTTCGTTCGGTTGGACTTGTCGCAAAAACCATTACCGCACCAATCGGCAGTATCTCTAAAACTAATGCCACCCCCTGAAGCATAAGAGCTGATAGATAAAGATTTAAATTCTTCTTGGCGCCTTTTCTATACATCATTGCCTCGTAGTTGTTTGAGGCTTAATCGTAACTTTTGCCTTTCATTTGTGACATTAACCATTCCATGAGTATTAAGGCGGGATCAAAATTAGCACTTCTTCCCGTATATAGCAGTAACACATCTTGATTCTCTATAACTGCATTCAATTCACAAGCCAACGCTTTTGCTGCGGGGTTGGCGTCAAGTTCTGTATAATATAAAGACACATATTCGCCAAATCGCTCTTTATCGTGTCTGAATCTTTTGAAGAGTTCCGGCGATGGAGCAACATCCTTTGCCCAAAGATCTAACTGCAGTTTTTCTTTTCGAAAGCCGCCAGGCCATTGCCGCTCCACCAAAACACGATATCCTTCTGTGTCATCTGACAGATCACAAACACGAAGCAATCGAAGAATGTGTGACATGGCTCAGGCCACCTCTGTAAAAGAAGAGGCCAAAGGTGTTGTACTCTTAGTTTTTTTGATTGATACAGCAACACCTCGTTCCTTGCTTCTGTCCGACACAAAGCCCGGAAAACGGAACAAGATATACATCGTACTTTTGCCTCCTTGTTTCACGTTGCACAATTCACTCGAACTTACTTGCTTGAGGCTTTTGTCTTGCCACCAGAGTTTAAATCCCAATTCACAATCTCTACTGTAGTACCGGCAAAACGAATGTAACGAATAAGCAGGTCCAAATAATCCACAGGATATTTAGACCAATGCCATAATCGAATCGAACTATGTATCCTACGATAAACCCCAATATGTATCCTGCCACGGTTAATATGGGTAACCGTTTACACTTACAACCGAATCCTGAAACTACGATAACAATAAATCCGATAATAAACAGATAAAAAGGCCATTGTTTCATGCCGTGTAAGTGAAACAATGGATAGCGCAGCAATAAGTAAGCCACAATTAATAGACTCAAAGAAGCAATGGAAACAAAAAACTTTTTCACGAGGCCTCCTTCAAACTGTTAACAGTAAACTATGACAGCACCTGGATGGCATTATAAAACAGATGCAATACTCTCGGCCTTCCATACATGTTTCTTCACCAGAAACAATAATCAAATCTCTATCCTGAACTCTTTAGGGTTGCTTTCTTGATAAAAAACCTTTACTGTTGTCCCTGCAGAAAGAGGGGCACGGGTTGGACGCAAGAACTTCCTCTTGACATATTCGTGGCCATTGACAGAGTACCTGATTTTGATGATTTGAGGAAATGCAGCCCCATCCAAAGCGTGTGCTCTGACCGGCCTGGTGTTGATTTTTAACCACCAGCACAGCTTTGCTGACACGACAGTCCCTGTTGTTTTTTCTTTCTCCCATATCAACCTTTCTTGCTTAGCGGATTTTTCTGGCAACACAAGCTTTTATTTTCCAACGTTCTTTCTTTTTTTCCTAATGGCAATGACAATCTCTGCGAAGAAGAAGCAGAGAGAAATGATGCCGACGATTAAGAATATTCTCTGACAGCCAGAAATGTCTATAGAGTAATCTTCCGCTGAATAACCTGCTTGGTGTACGATCAGCCTTGAATGAATGCTCTTTTCAAGCAAAATTCTTACATAATCAGAGAGTGCATAGAGCCAGAAAGAAATTGTTGCCAATACAGCGAATCTAGATCTTACCATGATAGCCTCCGTTTTAAATTGATTTACGAGAGCTGCCTTTATATGTCTGGTTTTTTATAAACCAATCGGCAGTTCTATACTATACTAAGTAATATAGTCGCTGACCTCTAACCACTTCCTAACACAAAGGAAAGTTGGTGATGAAAAAAGTTCTTAATAAGGATTCTTTGCACCTTCTTCGCAAATTGTGCTGTTTGAGCGTTTCAGGATAACATAACCTTCTTCGGTAACACCAAGAAGATAAGCTGCTACTTCGTTTCGGTTATACACGACGTAAACTGATGGCGTATCTGTGCCTAATGATCTACGTATGATATTCATTTCTTCTTCGGTGGGTTCCGCACCATAATTCGCACATGCACAGAAAGTGAATACAATCATTACCAGTATCATAAGGATGATTGACAATTTTTTCATAATGGCCTCCTTTTAGTCAACAATCCGCCTTCTCGTAGAAGGAAATGTAACAGTTTTCCTTATCCCCTCCTTTTCTAGATCCTGCATGTCCATTTTATCAAGTGCTTTTTGGCCTGATTTTTTCACGGCAACTAAAGTAAATTGCCAAAAGAACAATTGTCAGAGTAATGGAAGTTATTAGCGCAAAAACGTTCCACCAAGACATACTATCCGTCGTTACAGTCTGGAAAACGATCAATATCGAAAAGATAAAAGTAATAAACGGAAGTATCAGGCCCAACCACTTGCTTTCTTCTTGTGAAAGAAAGATTTGTAACAATATACCCGCGGCTATAGTTACAAACAAGAAAAACAAAAATATCGCTGTTCTCACTTATTTTGCCTCCTTTTAGTGAACCGTCTGATTTTTTAGAAGGAATTGTGACGGTTTTATTAACCAATTCTCCCCACATTAATACACCGGGTTAATGCGAAACAGGTTTTTGTTTTGTCATAGGTAGATTCTCATTAATAGCATGATAATGAGTGCTAGTCCTTTCTATTTCGTCTTGGTTATTAAACGTTAAGATTATCATCCTAACGCGGTACTAACTTAAGGCAAACCCAACGAAAAGGCAGTCAAAATAAGCGTATTAATGTTCCAAGGAAGAACCGGTGGCTACACCGGTTCTTCCTTGGTGTTAGTAATAGCTTAGTTGCCTTGCTGTAAAAAGATATGGGCATTAAAAACAGTTAGAGAGGCAATTATGGATATCACAATCAAAGATCTTAAATCGGCCAAAGAGTTGAAAGAAAGTATGTGCATTGGAAATCCTGGCAAGAGACATATCCGGGAAAGGTGGATCAGCGCTATCTTGCAGCTCTATCGCCTGAAAGATGCGAGGAAATCGCATACAAGCGATTCGATAACACAATTATTGCAAAAGATGGAGATCGTGTCATTGGTTTTGCAGATTACGGGGAATATCGCAACAACGAGCTGCCTGATACCGGAGAAATCTTTGCTCTTTATGTTTTGGCAGAATACTATGGCCATGGTGTTGGGAAAGCACTCATGCTGGCGGCTTTAGGAAAACTCGCGTTTTCACAAGTCGCGGTATGGGTGCTGAAAGGCAATGATCGTGCTATTCGGTTTTACGAAAAGTGTGGGTTTCGCTTTGACGGCTGCGCAGAGGATATCATACTGGGATCACCAGTCACAGAACTAAGAATGATATTAAAAAACAGGCCGTAGCGGTATTCTATGATATAAGAATGGATCTGGATATGGATTTTGAGGTTAAACAGGTTTTCTACTCCTACGGGAAGACTCTTGCGTTGGACGGAATTTCATTTTCCGCTAGCCGTGGACAGATTGTTGGCTTGGTTGGAGAAAATGGAGCCGGAAAATCAACGATTATTAATAATATATATCGA
The DNA here is from genome assembly GCA_017428265.1 of Lachnospiraceae bacterium. Taxonomy (GTDB): domain Bacteria; phylum Bacillota; class Clostridia; order Lachnospirales; family Lachnospiraceae; genus UBA6987. The sequence goes on from JAFRRD010000027.1 coordinate 68,645, forward strand.
TTTCTGAAACCGGACAGGGGCTTCATAACACTTGATGGGAGAGACATCTTTTCTTATCCAATAGAGAACTATCCGGTTTCATATATTCCGGACGTTCCGGTCTTCTATGAAGAACTGTCATTGCTAGAGCATCTTTACTTTACAAAGGCGATTTATCCGCGTGGTAGCATTTCAATTGATGAATTGCTTGAAAAGCTGGACATGAAGGAGCACCTGAACAAAATACCCGCAGCTTTATCCAAAGGAACAAGACAAAAGCTGATGGTTGCTATGGCCTTGATGAGGGAGTATGATCTGTTAATTGCGGACGAGCCTTTTTCCGGGCTTGATCCAAAGCAAATCGCTTCACTAAAGGCGCTGCTCATCGAACAAAAGCAGAATGGTAAAATTGTTCTTTTGTCCAGCCATTTACTTGACGTGACAGAAAATATTTGTGATCAGTATGTTGTGTTAAAGAACGGGAAGTGTCTGTTGTCTGGCACGAAAGAGGATTTGCTTTTGGCAACACACCTTCCGGCGGGCAGCACAATGGAGGCAATATATTTAGGATTGGTGGAACAAGATGAAGTATCAAGCTGAAATCCTGCTCCTGAAGAACAAATTTCGTCTTATGAAGGGCACCATTAGGCACGGATGGCAAGGAATTATCGGCATCGTTGCCGTTGGCAGCATCTTTTTTTACCAGTTCTTCTTTGTCATTGCAAAAGCAGGGTATGGGACAGCTGCCTCGTCGGAAGGAGTCTTCTATGCCTTGCTTTTCGTGGTTGCTATCAATCTATATCGAGTATTCATAAACCAATCGCCTGTATTCAGGATCGAAGCAGCATCCGTACTTCATACATATAACACAAGCCTTTTTAGAAAAAGTCTCTTCCGCAAGCAGATCCTATCTATGTTTTCATCGCTTCTTGTTTCTGGGATCTTTGCCTATATATTAAGCGGATTCATCTTCAATCTATCTTTTTTGAAGATGTGGTTCTCTTTCTCGCTTTACAATAGCAACAGCACATTTTTGTCTTGGCTTTTCTATCACAAAAAAGGAAAGAGTCGTTGGATTGTGCTCGTTATCTTTTCTCTTTGTACTGTCGGCCTATTTCTCAAATCAGCACCTGCAACTGTTGTTTTAGCCATTTTCCTGTGCGCTGTTTGGGCTTATGCCCAATGGTATTTGAGAATGGACATGCCAAAATACTTTGAGCGATTACAAAGAAATGAAGCGGCATCCGTCGCCTTTAGCCAAAACGATTATGCAAGAATGGTACAAATTGCGGAAGAAAACCGTCCCGCTTTCGTCAGAGGCCCCATGATATATCACTTAAGGCTGACTAAAAAGACTGCTTTATGGGGTAAAAGCATGCTGGAACTGTTCCGAATGCAAAAGCAGCCCATAATTCTTCTTGCCCTTCTTATGTTGACAGGATGGCTTGTCAGCCAGACAAGTCTACTTTCCTTTCTGCCCTTGTTAGATGATCCAGCCATATCCCGCGTTTTTGCTGTCTTTTGCACAACAACAGCACTCTGCAGTTTCTATCAGTTACTGATTAAACAGGCAAAAACTGTTTCCGAAAAACGGCGCCTTGGGTTATCACTTCCGTATTCAACAAAACAAATCGTCACGTCTTATGGGCTGACTGCGGTTTCTCTAAATCTGCTTATAACGATTGCCATCAGTCTGGTGTATTCTGTTTTTTCGATGCGGTTGGTTTTGTTCTTCTTTTCGGAAACGATTGCTTATTTTGTTCCCTGCTGTTCGCAGCTTTACGAAACAAGGTTCCAACGCGCAGCAAATACATTGTCTAATATGCTTCTTTTAGCGGGAGTGGGCTTTCTCTTGGCAGGTTAGTGTCTGTTGGAGGAAGCGCATGTGAATTGTTGCGGGCACAACGGAACAAATCAGAGGAACAGATTATGAATAACAACATTTTTGATGAAGACATCTATTGCAGTTACATAATAAAAGGTGATCTTTTAGGAGCAATCTATTATGTAAAACAGTTTTCAGAACAGACAGGACTTTATCAGCGGTATATGACCGTCTTTGATAAAGAACAATATCTGACCTATGAAATCGGTGAACCGCTCAACACTTTTTTGTATGCTTATCAACAGTATTATCGAGACGTGTTCTTTCTGCGCCTCGACAGAGTCGTGGCTGCCGATAAGCTGCGGGCAAGGCTGGCGGCGCTCCTTCATATCACTGATGTGAACATAAGCCTTGATGATATTGAACAGGAGGCCATTGCCGGAGAATTTCTGCGCAGAGGCTTTTATTTTCTCGGTGGCAAGACGGGCGGCTACTATGGGCCATACGTCTGGAAATCAATGGAGAAAAGGACCTATGAAGTTGAATTGCCGGACAGAACACAGCCTTATGCCGTGAAGTTGCTGGACGGCTTTATTATGAGAAGTTGGTTGGACTATCTCTCTTTCGGGAGAGTAAACACGGGGGGCTGGACAGATACCGATGGGATCATCAACTGTGTAAAATCCGCCTATGACTTTGACAGTGAACATTTCCGAGTATCGCTTCTCAAACACGAAGCGCAGCACGCATGCGATTTAGTTCTCTAAAGTAATTGAGAAAGCTGAAATGCTTCATGCCGTCAGCGTGTAAAAGGCTGGCGGTTTTTATTGCGCTATAGAAGATATCTTATGATCAGAGGAACTTCTAGCCCCTTTAGCGGATAGTCACTATTTGAAAAAATTCTCATTACAAGGCGCTGAAAAGCACTCTAAAGCCTTGATTTATAAGAAAAAACCTTCTTTTGTTAGTAGAAAAGTGTTTTTTGTTTGTTGGCTGTTTGTTCTCGCGCGATATACACATAAATGAAGAATGGGGTGATGGATTATGTGGGAAGAAATGAAAACCCAGCAGTGAACTTTTCGTATTATAAACCAAGGAGGCACTTTTATGAAAGTATCATCTACGATTTCCAGATTGGGTTTAACAAAGGTTTTTGACCACCTCTACAAGGATCCGGAAACCAATCTGCGCCATTTGATTGGTTGGGCGGATAGAGTTTCAGGTGGCCGTTTCCCAAAGCAACGCGCGTCGATCCGCGCTGCTATTGAAGATCCAAATAATGCATATTATCCTTATGTCCGCCATGTTGTTAAGGATGTAGATCCTGAAGTGATGAAGACTGCGGCGGTAAATTTCTTTATCAAGGCAAACCTTATAAGTGCACCAATTCAGGATGAATTGAGAAAAAAATACAATTGCAACATTCCTTGGGCAATTCTGTTAGATCCCACGTCTGCCTGCAATCTTCATTGTGTGGGCTGCTGGGCGGCTGATTATGGCAATCACTTAAACCTCACTTTTGAAGAGATGGACGATATCATTAAGCAAGGCGAGAGAATGGGCGTATACTTTTACCTGTTTTCCGGCGGCGAGCCATTAGTGCGAAAAAAGGATATTATTCGTCTTTGCGAGAAACATGAGGATTGTATGTTTACAGCTTTTACCAATGGGACTCTAATTGACGAAGATTTTGCCGACGAAATGCTAAGAGTAAAGAATTTTGCCCCTGCGATTTCTTTGGAGGGCTTCGAAGAGGCAACAGATTCTAGACGCGGCCGGGGCGTATATAAAGATGTTCTGAGGGCCATGAGAATCCTTCATAAGAAGAAATTGATCTACGGTATTTCATGCTGCTATACCAGCGAGAACTATAAGTCGATTACATCAGAAGAATATTGGGACATGATAATTGAAAATGGTGCGTACTTTGTCTGGTGCTTTCACTACATGCCCGTCGGGGTTGATGCAAGCCCGAAACTTCTTTTAAAGCCTGAGCAACGTGAGTTCGTGTACAAACGCATCCGAGAACTCCGCAGCACAAAGCCTCTTTTTGCCATTGACTTCCAAAACGATGGGGAGTTTGTTAATGGATGTATTGCAGGGGGACGACGTTACCTTCACATCAATGCAAACGGTGACGCGGAACCTTGTGCTTTTATTCACTACGCAGACTCAAACATTCGCGAAAAGAGTCTGCTAGAAATAATGCGATCCCCCTTATTCATGACTTATCACGATGGGCAGCCCTTTAACGAAAACATGATCCAGCCATGTCCTATGCTTGAAAACCCTGACAAATTACGTGCCATTGTAGAAACGTCGGGGGCAAAATCCACCGATATGCAATCGCCTGAAACGGTCGATCATCTCTGTTCAAAGTGTGATACCTACGCTGCATGTTGGGAGCCAAAAGCTGATGAACTGTGGAAGGCAAGACAAGCACAGAAGGAAAAAGAATACTAGAGAAAAGAAATGACAAACAACAACCACAAACAGAATATTGGGAGGTTAGGCGGGGCTCTGCTGGCCACCACCGTTCTGGCCTCCCTTTCATCATTTATCACAACAAAATTTCTTATGAATATGGCGGTTGATCGAGAAGCCCCTAAACTGATGAAGCTGATAGAGAAACGAATCACTCGTTCATGCGAGGAAGAACGCTTTCTCTCTGCGAGGGTTCAGTCTGGTGAAATTCTTAAACAAAAGCCGAATGAAAAGGTCAGCATCGTCAGCCATGATGGTATAACACTTGTTGGTCATTGGTTCCCTGTTGATAAACCAAAACGGATCCTGATCGCTGTCCATGGCTGGCGCGCGACCTGGTACCAGACATTCGGACTTATAGCCGACGACTGGGAAAAAGCCGGTTGCAGCGTTCTATTTATCGAGCAGCGCGCCACCGATCAAAGCGGCGGAGATATTATTAGCTTTGGCTTGGTAGAACGCTTTGACTGTCTTGATTGGATCAATTGGGTCATCGACCATTTTGGTTCGACTTTGCCAATTTATCTATGTGGAGTATCTATGGGCGCAACGACAGTTCTTATGGCTACAGGGCAAGATCTTCCCCAAAATGTACACGGAGTAATATCAGACTGTGGATACACTTCTCCTCATGCCATATGGAAGTATACCACAAACAATAATTTACATATGTTTTATGGGGTTCGAGGCATAATTGTCGATATGATTCTCCGGCAGAAAATCCAGATGGGATCCAAAGACTATTCGACACTGGAAGCACTGAAGACAAATCGCATACCCGTAATCTTTATTCATGGAAGCGATGATACGCTTGTACCGGTGGAAATGACCTATGAAAACTATAAGGCCTGTGCAGAAGAAAAGCAGCTACTAATCGTTCCTGGGGCTGATCACGGCATGAGCTATTTTGTGGACAAAAACAGATATCGTGAAGAAATAAATCGTTTTTGGGAGAAGTACGATTGACAAAAACCTCTGCTTCATCGCGTTTTATGCCTCGTTTACGCTTATTGTTAATGTGTTCGTTTGTTGGAGATTAGTTTTTTGACGCTATATTTATCATGTACACCGCTTTATTTAAGTAAAAAGGAGGTTTTCGATATGACAGACAAGAAGGAAAAGAGCGCTGTTAAGTGCGCAGAGACAATCTTTTTGCAGTTTAACGGCAAGGAGGTCTGCCTTGACACAGTAAGGACAGCTATCAAAGAGAACTATGATTCTGTGAAAAAAGGTAACGATGCTGCAAAGGATCTTAAAATCTACGTAAAGCCGGAGGATGCCAAAGCGTATTACGTAATCAATGACGATTATGCTGGCGAAGTAGATTTGCTTCTTGAGTAAAGGTGTTTATATCATACTTGCCATTTGCGAGGAAAAGCGAAAAGACAGTCTCAAGTCACCTTAAGCGGGGGTACATTGTGCTGTCTTTTCGCTTGGACTGCGACGGTTTTCTGACACTGGCTGTCAGGCGAACATATGGGTACTATGTCCTTGTTTTTCAGGCACTGTGTGCCAACCTGTATTCTACCGGGCTCATATAGCCCAGATACGAATGCATACGTTTTCTGTTGTAGAACAGTTCGATATGCTCAAATACATCTGCCTTGACTTCGTCTATTGTAGCATAGTTTTTCAGGTAAATGCATTCTTTCTTTGCTGTTGCAAAGAAACTTTCCGAGCAGGCATTATCATAAGGGCATCCGGCTCGGCTCATGCTCTGCCTGATACCATTTTCCCTCAGCATCCTTTGATAGCTCTCACTGTTGTACTGGGTGCCTCTGTCGGAATGAAATACCGCGCCTTGCAGGCCTCCCTTTCGAGCGATCGCATTCCCCAGGGCTCTTTTTACCAGTTCACTGTCGATGTGCTGGCTGACCGAGTATCCCAACACTTCCCGGTTATACAGATCCATTACGATTGCCAGATACACCCAACCGATGTTTGTCCTGATATATGTGATGTCTCCGACCAGGATCTTCCCGGGCTCATGCGATACGAATTCCTGCTTCAGTTCATCTGGTGAATGCGGAACCCGGACCGAAAGACTGCGTCCCGGCCGATATCGCCTGATGCTCACAGGGTACAACCCGTTCTTCCGCATGAGCAGCCGTATCTTATACTCACTCAGCAGAATCCCTTGTTTTTCCAGGCTTTTACGTATCTTTCGATATCCGTACAGCCTTTTGTTTTCAAGGAATACTTTCCGTATGACCGCAACGGTCTCTCTTTCTTTTTCCTCCCGTTCCTCTCTCTGTATTTGCCGTCTTTTCCACCGGTAATAGTTTTCCGCACGCAGCCTCATGGCTTCGCACATCTTCCTCACAGAGAATTCCCGGCTGCCGGTCTGTATGGCATATATTGCTTCATACTTCATTCTTGTGCTTGCATAAAGATGTGCAGGTTTTTTTTTAGTATTTCGACTTTCTCCTGTTCGTTCAGCAGTTCTTTCCTTAGGCGGCGGTTCTCTCTCTCGAGATCACGGATCCGTTGGCTTTCTTCGCTCGGATCCTTCGGCCACAAGTCATGGATGCCTTTTTCTTCCGCGTAACTCGGCAACCCATTCTTTTTTCGATACGCCCTGACCCAAGTGCAAACAGTTCCTTTGTCGATTCCAATTTCTTCTGCGACACTCGTGGCTGATTTTCCGCTTTCCACCACGTATTGCGCGGTCTCTTCTCTAAACTCCGGGGTGTACTTTGCATTGTTGCTTGGCATGGTTTCCTCTCTTTCCTACCCATACGCGCATTATACACCTACTGTCACTTTTTCACCCCAGTCCACCTTTAATCAGGTGCATTTTCGTCCCAACGCCTTCCGCCGTGTCGTAAAAAAGACCGCCGATACGCAGATCTTCTATCCGGATGAGGTGAAAGCCCTCTGTGATCTGGCCTATAAACGGGCCGAAGCCACAGGTGACGAAAGCTGGCTGGCGATCCCGCTGCTGAAGTGCCTGGGACTCAGGATTTCAGAATGCCTCGGCCTTGCGTTTGACGATTTCGACCGAAGCACCAATCTGGTCTATATCCACCGCTCATTTGCGGTGGTGGACAGTCTCGGGAAGGACGGCAAATGGAGCACCAGGCGATATCAGGTGACCGACTACCTGAAACAGAACGCCCCGCCCCGAACGATCCTTGCCAATGACGAATGCTTCGACATCGTGGACAAGATCCGCAAGATACTGAAAGCAAAGGACATTGAAAGAGAATACCTTTTCGACGTTCAGACGCCGAACAACATCGAAATGAAGCTGTATCACCTCTGTGACGAGCTGAAGATCGAGCGCCGTTCCCCTCACAAACTGAGAAAAACCTACGTTTCGCATTTGCTGAACAACGGTTTCGATCAGGATTTCGTCCGGGAGCAGGTCGGTCACCAGATGCTGCAGACGACACTGAACTACTATGTGTATTCGACTACCCGCAACACTCAGCAGATCGAGCGACTGAACAAGGTTCTGTAAGCCTTTTGCAGTACCTGCCGCAGGATCTGCCCGGCACACTCAATTTTGTGCCACTTTTTCGGGCTTTTGTGCCACATTTCCGTCCAAAAAGAAAACGCAGAATTCGCTGATATTTCAACGAATTCTGCATCTCCTCGTCGCGGAGAAGGAGGGATTTGAACCCTCGCGCCGGTTCACCCGACCTACACCCTTAGCAGGGGCGCCTCTTCGGCCTCTTGAGTACTTCTCCGAATGCTGATTTCCTATGTGGCGCACCTCGCATTTTCGATGCGCAAGGGTGATTATACAATACCGTTCGGCGGCTTGTCAATTGCTTTTTTACGCAGCGGCAGCCGCCTTCCTGTCTTCTACAGCACGATTCGTATGCGGGTGCCGAGTTCTTCGCGTGAGACGATCTCAAAATGGCCGCCGTGCTTGTCGACGATCCATTTGGCTATGGACAGGCCAAGCCCGGTTCCTTCAAAACTTCTGGCTTCATCGGCGCGGTAGAAGCGCTCAAACATGTGCTCCACGTCCGCCTCAGCCATACCGATCCCGGTGTCCTGCACCTGCAGATAGACCTGCCCCTCCTGCCGGCCGCAGCTCAAGATGATCTCGTCGCCCTTTGCCGTATATTTGGCCGCGTTGTCAAGAAGGATGCGCACCGCCTGCTTCAAAAGCCCCTGGTCCGCCTGCAAGGTCAGGGCCTCGCCGCTTACCTGCAGCCGGTAGACGTGGTCTTCGTCGATCATGACCGACTCTTCGTAGGCTTCTTTCAGCAGGGCGCCGGCATCGATCTCCTCGAGCTGCAGCTGCGTCTTGCCGCTGTCGCCGCGGGCGAGGAATAGGAGCTGTTCCACCAGATGCTTCATGCGCGCCGTCTCGGTGCGGATCGCCGCGATGGATTCGTTCAGGACCTTCTCGTCATCCTTGCCCCAGCGTTCCAGCATGTCCGCGTAGCCCCCGATCACGGCGATGGGCGTGCGGAGCTCGTGCGAGGCGTCGTTGACGAAGCGCGCCTGCTGGCGGTTGCTCTCGCGAATGCGGGTAAGGAGGTTGTTGACGGCGGCTTCGATCCCCATCAGTTCGCTGTCGCGAAGGGAGAGCCGGCCGCCCTCGTCCAGCTGCGTGATCGCATCCTCCAGCAGCTGATATTTGTCTTCTCCGAACTCCAGGCGTGACAGCTCGTCCGCCTTTGCGGCAAGTTCATTGATCGGCGCGAGGATCCGTGCGGTGCGCCGCCGCTGTTCGGGAAAGGATAAGGCGAAAAGCCAGAGGAGCCGCAGCAGGAAGATGAAGCCGCAGACGGCCAGCCAGCCCTTCAGCTCCGGCAGGACGTTCAGGACCAGTTCCTGTCCGTCTTTCGTCACCGCGCGGTAGGTCAGTTCCTCTGCTTTGCCGCCTTCGTCCCGCACCACGGCAAAGGTCCGCTCCGTTTTCCGGGAGAGGCCGCCGAACTGCGCGGCTTCCCTGACGCCCAGATAAGCCGCCGGGACCAGCAGCAAAAGAAGCAGCACGGAAAGAAACAGTCTTCCCAGACGGTCTCCCAGCCAGGCCCCCATAAGGCGCCGGTTGATGGAGCTCATCCGCCGCTCTTCGGTATTATTCTGACCGGATGACATAGCCTGCTCCTCTCACCGTTTCCAGCATCTTTACCCCGTAGACCTCATCGATCTTCGCCCTGAGGTGCCGCACGTACACGTCCACGATATTGGTCTCGCCCACGTAGTCGTAGCCGCAGACGCGGTCGAGCAGCGTTTCGCGCGACAGCACGATATCGCGGTTTTCCAGCAGCGTCTTCAGCATCAGGAACTCCCGGTTCGTGAGGGCAATGCGCTGCCCGTCCCAGCTGACGGTCTTTCGGACGTCGTCCAGACGCAGGGCCTGCCAGGTCAGGACGCCTTCTTCGGCGGCAGCCGTCTTCTCGGCGCCCGCGCTCCGGAACTTCAGAGCGACCCTGATCCGCGCGAGCAGTTCTTCGATTGCGAAGGGCTTGGTGATGTAATCCACCGCGCCGGCATCCAGCCCGGCCACCTTGTCCATGACGGAATCGCGAGCCGTGAGCAGGATGACGGGCGTGTTTTTCTCCTGGCGGAGACGCCGCAGCACCTCCATGCCGGAAAGGCCCGGCAGCATGATGTCCAGCAGGATCAGATCGTAGTCGTTTCTCAGCGCTTCCTCGAGCGCGGCGCGGCCGTCAAAGGCCTTTCGGACCTCATAATTTTCGTGCTGAAGCTCCAGCTCCGTAAAGCGGGCCAGCTTTTCTTCATCTTCCACGATCAGGATCTTCGCTGCCATGGCTGCTCCTTCCTAACGGCTGTTTCCGGAACCGCCCCCTCCGGGCGCTCCGGACGCGTCAGCCCTCCCTGCTGCGGGGAGGGCTTTCCGTAAACTTATTTCTTAAACTCTTCCTTCGCCTTGTCTGCCGCGTTCGCCGCCTTATCCATGATGTCGTTCGCGGCCTGCATGTCGGCTTCGCCCACGAAGCGGTAGCGGCAGCCGAAGAACAGCGAAACGACCACCAGGACCAGAACGGTGAACCAGGACGCAAACAGGATGATCAGCGCCACCCAAAGCGGGATCTTGACCAGCGTCTCGCCGTTCCGGCAGATCGCGAGAAAGTTCCGGGAGAGCACGTGCCAGATCCTGCCGAGCACTTCCTTGATCTTCTGTCCGGCGTTTTCGCCCTCCGCTTCTTTTCCCTGTTCGATCCGTTCCGTGACCGAAACATACTGGGTCTGATCCTCGTAGCGGGTCGAGTAAGTGCTCTTTTTCGGCCCCGCCGTCTTGCCGGCGCGCTCCAGCATGATCATCGCGTCTAAAAGATCGCCGTTCGACGCGTCAAGCGCCGCTTTGGCCTCTTCGTAGCTTACGCCTGCCTTCTGTACCAGTTTCTCAACTTTTTCAAAGTATTCCATTCTGATTTCCTTCCCCGGGTCCCTGCCCGTTTTTTTTGTTGAGGCAAGCATATCGCGCGAAGCTTAACGAGTCTTTTCGCTCAGATTAAAAACAGATGAATTTTCAAAAAGACCCCCGGCACGAAGCCGGGGGCCTTCTCTGGTCCCTTACGGGAATGGTCAGGAACGATTCCTTACCACAGGTTCAGGCTCTTCATGTTGTCTTCAACGCCCTGAATGAAGGCTTCGAAGTCAGCACCGAACAGCATGTGGATGCCCATGCCCTGCTTATTCGCCGTTTCGATGAACTTCGGATCTTTTTCGATCTCTTTCAGCGCATTGACGATCTTTTCCAGAACAGCGGGATCCAGTTCCTTGCAGGCGACCATGCCGCGGTCGGAGGAGCTGACCAGGTCAATGCCCTGTTCCTTCGCGGTGGCGATCTCCGGCATCAGGCTGCTGCGTTCGTTGTCGAACACGGCCAGCACGCGGACGGCATCTTCACCGGTGGTGTTGTACTTGTCATAGTAGTTGGAGACGTTGCAGGCCTGCGCGACAACGACTTTGCCGAACAGAGCGGTCTTCGCATCAGAATCACCCTTGTTGCCGCCGGGGACGAACTGGGTGCCGTATTTCTGGTTGATCAGACGGATCAGAACGTCATCATCGGAGCCGGTCGCACCGCCGGTGGAGATCGTCAGGGCTTCCTTCTTGCCGGCCTCGATCAGATCGCCAAGGGTCTGATAAGGGCTGTCCGGAAGAACGGCAATGATGCCCGGGTCATGGACGATGTCAGCGACGTTGGTGAAGCTCTTGAAGGTGTGCGGGATATTGTTCTTCGGGTTCAGATAGCCGCCGACCTGTCCGGGGTAGTTCGAGAAGCCCAGGATATAGCCGTCGCCCTTGGCTTCCAGGACCTGGCCGTAGCCGATCCAGTTGCCGCCGCCTTCAACGTTGGAGACGGTGACGTTAACGCCAAGCTTCGGGCCGAGGAATTCCGCTACCAGACGGGCGGAACGGTCCATGGCGCCGCCGGCTGCGAACGGGCAGATAATGGTGATGTCGCCGGTCGGCCATTCTTTTTTCTTGCCGCCGCAGGCTACCAGGCTGAGAGCCAGAAGCACTGCAAGTGCAAGTGCAGCAAACTTCTTCATTGTGTTTCCTCCTAAAATATTGGTTTTATTTTACGCTGGGGACCTGTCCCCTATTATACAATATTAACAGTTTTTTAACAAGCCTTTTTTAGATCAGGCCGCCTGTCTCCGGCATCAGATGTCTTCCGCTGCCTCGCCGACTTCGCCGTACTTCTTCTTGTAGCTCTTGGAGATCAGCTTGGAGATCAGCGGGGAGAAGAGTCCGAGCACGATCAGCCCCAGCAGAACCAGGCAGATCGGACGGGACATCATGTACTGGAAGAAGGTTATGCCGCCCATACCGGCCGCCTGCATGGTGCCCTGGTAGATCTGTTCGTCGGCCATCGGGCCCAGGATCAGTGCCAGCACGACCGGCGCGGTCGGGATCCCGTACTTGCGCATCAGGAAGCCGAGCAGGCCGAAGATAAGGCAGACATAGACCGTAAACATATTCTGTTTGGTCGCGTACGCACCGATGATGGAAAGCATCGCGATGCAGGGCAGCAGGATCGGGATCGGGACCTTGGAGACCTTGGTCAGATAGCGTCCGGCGGCCCAGCCGACCAGACCCATCAGGATGTTGGCGACCAGGAAGCCGATGATGACGGCGTAGGTGATGCCGGCAAATTTGCTGAACAGTTCGAAACCGGGGTTCAGGCCGTGGATCGTCAGGCCGCCCAGCATGACCGCAGCAGTGGAGCTGCCGGGGATGCCCAGGGTCAGCAGCGGGATCAGCGCGCCGCCGGTAACCGCGTTGTTGGCGGCTTCGGGCGCAGCCACGCCTTCCGGAATGCCGGTGCCGAAGAGTTCTTTATGCTTGGACTGATTCTTGGCCAGGTTCAGGCCGACCCAGGAGGCGATATCGCCGCCGGCGCCGGGCAGGATGCCGATGAACACGCCGACCACGGAGCATTCGAGGATCAGCGGGAGCAGACCGACGAATTCCTTGGCAGGAGGCAGGAATCGGCCCTGGATAACGGCCTCTTCTTTCACCGTGGAGCTGTGCTTGCCTCTCTCTTCCCCGAGGACCATGACCTGGGAAATGGAGAACAGGCCGATCATGGCCGGGATCAGGTCGATGCCGCCGTTCAGCTTAAAGTTGCCGAAGGTGAAGCGGGCATAGACTTCCGGAGACAGGCCGATCAGACCGACAACCAGGCCGATCGCACCGGCCAGCAGGCCTTTCAGCATGTTGCCGGAAGCAAGCGAGCCAATCAGGGTCAGGCCGAAGAAAGCGATCAGGAAATATTCCGGCGCCTGGAAGTTCAGGGACAGCCTGGCCAGAGGGGGCGCGATGAGCAGCAGCGCGATAGCGGAAATGATACCGCCGATCACGGAAGCCGTGGTGGACAGGCCGATCGCATGCAGGGCTTCACCCTTCTGCGTCATCGGATAACCGTCCAGACAGGTCGCCGCCGAAGACGGCGTGCCGGGCGTGTGGATCAGAATGGCGGAAATGGAGCCGCCGTATACCGCGGAGGTATAGATCGCAGCCATCATCAGGATGGCAGCCGTCTGGTCCATGCCGTAGGTGATAGGGATCAGCAGTGCGATACCCATTGTAGCGGAAAGACCCGGCAGAGCGCCGATGATCATGCCGCCGACAACGCCGATGACCAGACCGAGAGCTGCCTGAAGGGTAAACAGATGGGCAAATGCCTGAGAAATGCCTTCCCAAATAGTCATGGTTCTTTCCCCCTTTCCTTAGAACAGCAGGTCCGCGGGCAAGCGCACGTGGAGCTGGGTCACGAACAGGAAATAGATGAAACCGAGGGTCCCGATCGTAGTGGCGATCATGGGGATCGGCTTGCGGTAGCCCATAAAGAGCATCAGGGCCGGCATGATGACGGCGCTGGCCACAAAGAAACCGATCTTGTCGATCATGATGACATACACCAGGATGATCAGGAAGATCAGCATCGGGTTTTTAAAGTCCTTGATGTGTACTTCTTCCGGTCCGGGCTTTTTGCCGTTGATCAGCGAAGTCAGGACCAGAACGGCGCCGATCACCAGGAAGATGATCAGAACGATGCGGCTGAACAGCTGCGTGACACCCGGGAAATCTTTTGTCTGAATGAACAGAAAGATCCCGATCGCCACCGCGATCACACCAATGACTAAATCTTGGATTCTGCCTTTGAGCATAGCGACTCCTTCCTCTTCTTTAAATTACTTCTGTTCCATTATTAAATTTCCGCGGCTGGATCTCCGATGATTCGCCTAATATTCTTAAGAATCCGGTCACAGAAATTTAACAATGTACAGCTTATCTTATAACACACGCCCCCTGATGTCAAGCATTTTCCTTTGGTGCTTGTGCTTTTCGGGGCGCTGCGCTATACTTTTTCCGTATTCTTTTCATACAAGGAGCCGTTATGTTCAGATACAGCGTGACCAAAGACGATTTCACGGAAATGACCGTCCACATCATGAAACAGAAAAGCGCCAAACTATCTTCCAAGATTAAGCTGGTGCTCTTCACCATCGTCCAGATGGGCATCGTTGCCTGGCTGATCACCCTTAAGAACGACGCCTCCACGACGCTCCGCGTGCTGATGGGCATCGCTTCCGTGATCTGGGCCGTACAGACCGTCATGTCGTACGGCTGCTACCGGATGCGCGCGAAAATGATGCTCACGCGCCAGAAGGATCAGGACCCGAACGGAGATTTCTGGAAGGAACACCGGCTGCAGCTGAAAGACGGCAAAGTCGAGATCGGTTACGGAAATGCAAAAGCCTCTCTGGAATGCGCCGAGATCACCGGGACACAGGAGACCGGGAACCTGACACTTCTGATGAACGGCGGTAATATTTTTGAGATCGTTCCGAAAAGCGTGTCGGAGCGCAGCGACTTCAAGGCATTCCTCAACGAAGTCCGGGAAACCGCGGCCCGGAAACTGAAAGAAGCCCAGGAAAAGCAGCGCAGCAAGGTCATGGACAGCGCCCTGTTCCTGGAACACCTGCAGATCCCCGAGGACGAAATGGTCCGGCAGCAGGTCCGGATGAAACGGCTCAGTTTTCTGACATCCGCCGGCTGGTCAATGGTCACCCTTCTCGTCTTGCTGATCCCGCTGGCCATCCTCGCTTTCACGGTTTATACCGGGAACCTGCTGTATATCCTTCTTGCTGTCGTGTTTTTCTTCCTGACAAACGCCGGCACGCTGATGATCTTCACGCCCCTCTATAAAAATGTTGTGAAAAGGCAGCTTCAGCCGGCCGGGGAAGGCGGCTACATCCTTGCCGTGACCGATAAAAAGGCCCACTGGTTCACGCGTGAATACCGTTTCAGTTACGATTTGAAAAATCTGCGCCGCGTGATCGACAAAGAGGATGCTTCCTATTTTTATTTTCCCGATCAGGAAATGCTCTTCGTACCCGCCTCCTGCCGCGAGGCATTCAAAAAGGCCACATTCAAACGCCGCAGCCTGACGGAGATCACGCAAAAGCAGAAACCGGAAGAGGAAATCACGGAAGTGAAAACGAAAGAATAAGAGAAAAAAGGCGGCCGCATTGATATGTACCCCCTTTACTGGACAACACCAGTAAAGGGGGTACATTTATGCGATACAGTTACAAGTTCAAACGAGACGCTGTCGATTTATATCGGCAAGGCAAGTGGCCGGAAACGCCGGAAGGAATCAAACCGGGAAAC
>JAFRRD010000028.1 GCA_017428265.1 Lachnospiraceae bacterium
ACTCTCTTATCTGTCAACCATTTAAACATGAGTGGAAGATCTGTTTCCGTAAAATCTCGGATTGTTATTACATCTTTTTCTATTTTCACGTAATCCTCCCTGCAAACTGCGAGTTGTCGAGTTCTTTCAACATCCAGTAACTCGTATCATACCATAAGCCCCCTTATTTCGGAAGATGCTTCCCGTGAAGAAAGAAAAAAGCAGGCATTACGCCTGCTTTTCTTGTGCGCAGCGGGAGGGATTCGAACCCCCGTGCGGTTGCCCGCAAACTGATTTCGAGTCAGCCCCGTTATGACCACTTCGATACCGCTGCTGAAAACTAAAAAAGAACAACTTCCGTCGTTCTTCCTTAGCGTAGTCCGTAGGGGAATCGAACCCCTGTTTCCGCCGTGAGAGGGCGGCGTCTTAACCGCTTGACCAACGGACCAAATGTGCCAGTCGAGGCGACAGGATTTGAACCTGCGACCTCTGCGTCCCGAACGCAGCGCTCTACCAAGCTGAGCCACGCCTCGATGCCTAAATGACTATACACGCTTGATAAAGGTTTGTCAACTGGTTTTTTTAGGAAATAGAGGGTATCTTTTCCTCCAGCGGAAGGGACTTCTTCTGTCTTGTCATTTCCACGAGGCCGAGTTTCGTCATGCCTTCCACGGCGGTGTGCACGGGGTCGGCGGCGACGGCGGCGGCGAGCCGCGCAAGGAGCGCCTCGCGGTGCGCCTCATCCTTCATGTTGATGAAATCGACGACGATGATGCCGCAGAGGTTTCTGAGACGCAGCTGGACGGCGATCTCCTCCGCCGCTTCGAGGTTGGTCTGAAACACCGTCTCTTCGAAGTCCTTGTGCCCTTCGTTCTTCCCGGTATTGACGTCGATGACGGTCATCGCTTCGGTAGGTTCAATGACGAGATAACCGCCGCTTTTCAGCCAGACTTTCTTCTGCAGGGCTTTCTCCAGGGCGGCCGGCAGGGCATAGAGCGCCTGCAGCGGCAGCTGCGGATCGTCGTACAGACGAAGCTTTCCGGCGTCCTCCGGCTGATGCGCGGCGAGCCACTCTCCGATCTCCCGGAAAAAATCGGGATCATCGGTTACGATCTCCTCCGCCTCTCCTTTCCGAAGGTCCCGCAGCAGAGTCAGATACGGTTCGTCCCCGCGGAAAACAAGCGCCGGCGCAGGGCTGTGGTCCGCGCGGATCACGAGGCTGTCAGCCAGGTTTTTCAGCCGCTCCGCCTCACTTTCGATTTCCTCCGGCTGCGCGCCGACGGCGTTCGTCCGCAGGATGAAGCCGCAGCCTGCCGTGTAAGGCGCAAGAACTTCCTTCACCGCTTCCGGGATATCTTCCGTTCCCAGCTTATGCGAGTAATGAACTCCCCTGCCTTCCGGCAGAAGGACCAGGTATCTTCCCGGCAGAGACAGCTTTCTCGTCAGCACCGCGAGTTTGGTCCCGCGGGCTTCCTTTTCGACCTGGAGAGTCAGTTCATCGCCCGGCTTGACGGTCTCGCCATCGGCGAGCGGCAGGTAGCCGTTCACGCCGCCGAGGTCGGCAAATGCCGCCTGAATGTTCCGGCTGACGCTGACGACTTTCGCCCGGTAAATGTTGCCGCAGCGCACACTTTCCCCGGGCTCGTTCCAGTCGAGCAGGCGCACTCTTCCGCCGTCATGCAGGGCACTGAGGACGCCGCCTTCATAAGGGGTAACGATCAGCTTTCCCATCAGGCTTCCTCCCCGTATGCGCCGAGTGAGCGAAGTTCATGGTCCAGCAGATCCATGCGGCGGATCTGCCAGCTGAAGGTTTCCGGCTCCTCACCGAGTTCCTTCGCGATCAGGCCGAGGACCATGTCCGGCGCCAGGTTTGCCTTGCTGCCGGCGGCAAGCATCATCACAAGCGCGCCGTCTTCGATCGCAGCTGAATGGATCATCGGGCGGATATCCAGTTCGATTTCGCGTGTTTTCGTTTTTTTCGGGAGAATGATCGCCTCACGCGCCAAAATGGCTTTAAGGGCCGTTTTAGCGCCTTCCAGGGGCATGTTTGCCGGCAGGGTCGCCTTCCACACGGCGCCGCCCACGGCCGCCATGGCGTTCTCCGCCTTCTCCGGCAGCACGCGCAGGGCATAGACCGGGAGTTCCGCCGCGGTCGCCGCCTGAAGTGCGGCCAGCATCGCCTTCGGGTCCGACCCGTCCTCGACGGCAGCATCCAGATATTCGCCCTCGCTCGAAAGCCCGAGGCCCAGCGGCAGCGCGAAGCTCATGACCGGATGCGGGCTGTAGCCCTTGGAAAAGACCATGGGGATGCCCGCGCGCCGGAAGATCTTCTGGAAGGTCCGGAGCACGTCCAGATGGCCGATGTAACGCATCATGCCTTCCTTGCCGAAACGGACGCGGATGTTCATACGGCGCCTCCTTTCGGAGCGGCCGGCCGTGCGGACGGCTTCTCTTCCGCCACCCCGGCAGGCTGCTCAGCCTTCACCGCCGCCTTCCCTCTCGGCAGGCGGCAGATCCCGCAGCCGTAGGACGCGGCGCCGCAGCCGCTGCAGGCTTCCCGGCAGTTCGGCGTCACGACGCCTGCCATCGCGCGGTCCCATTCGCGGCGCATGAACGCCTTCGTCACGCCGATGTCGATATGGTCCCAGGGAAAGACCTCGTCCAGGCTTCTTTCGCGGAGCGTATAGAATTCCGGCTCGATCCCGGTCTCCGCAAAGGCCTGCAGCCATTTGCCGTAATCACAGCGCTCGCTCCAGGCGTCAAACATGCAGCCGAGCTCGTAGGCGCGCAGGATCGCCCGCCCGACCTTCCGGTCGCCGCGCGCGAGGATGCCCTCGAGCAGAGTCACTTCCGCGTCGTGGTATTCGTAATACAGCGATTTGTTGTTCTTCTGCGCGCGCATCGTGTCCTTGACGAGCCAGGCCCTTCTCAGATACTCCTCGCGCGGCAGCATGGACGCCCACTGGAAGGGCGTGAAGGGCTTCGGCACGAAGAAGGACGAGCTCGCCGTGATCTGCACGCGGCAGTTTCTCTCCTCCTTCGGGATCTCGGCGAAATACAGTTCGGAGAGCCGCTCGCAGAGGTCCGGAATGCCTTTTGCGTCCTCGTCGGTCTCGGTCGGCAGGCCCAGCATGAAATAGAGTTTCACCTTGTTCCAGCCGCCGTGGAAAGCCTCGGCTGCGCCGCGGAAGATGTCGTCCTCCGTGAGGCCCTTGTTGATGACGTTGCGCATGCGCTGCGTGCCCGCCTCGGGAGCGAATGTCACGCTGCTCTTCTTGACGTCCTGCACCTTGCTCATGACGTCCAGGGAGAAGGCGTCTATCCGCAGGCTCGGCAGAGAAATGTTGATGTGCTGCCGGCCGCATTCTTCGATCAAATGATCCGTGAGGTCCGCAAGCCCCGTGTAATCGCTCGTGCTGAGCGAGCTCAGGGTGATCTCGTCATAGCCGCTCGCCCGGAGCATCTTCTCCGCCTGCGCTTTCAGCCAGTCCACGCTCCGTTCGCGCAGGGGCCGGTAGACCATGCCCGCCTGGCAGAAGCGGCAGCCGCGGATGCAGCCGCGCATGACCTCGAGCGTGACGCGGTCCTGGAAGGAGCGTACGTAGGGCACGATGAGTTTGTCGGGATAGACGGTATCGTCCATGTCCTTTACGATCACGCGCCGGATGACTGCAGGCGCTTCGGGGCAGAGCGGCCTTGTCGCCGCAAGCGTTCCATCTTCGTTGTAGACCGCTTCATAGAGGCAGGGCACATAGATGCCGGGCACGCCGGCCGCGGCTTTCAGGAAATCCATGCGGCTCCCGCCGGCGGCCTTATTTGCCTTATATCTGTCCAGCAGTTCGCCGTAGCTGACCTCGCCCTCGCCCATGTAGAACAGGTCGAAAAAGTCCGCCAGCGGCTCGGGATTGTAGGAGCAGGGGCCGCCGCCGATGACGATCGGGTCGTCCTCCGCGCGGTCCTTTGCCAGGAGCGGGATCCCCGCAAGATCCAGGACCTGGAGGATGTTCGTGTAGCCCATTTCGTACTGGAGCGTGAAGCCGAGGAAGTCGAATTCCTTCAGCGGATCCTGCGATTCCAGGGCAAAGAGCGGGATCTTCTTTTCCCGCATGATCGCGTCAAGGTCCGGCCACGGCGAATAGACCCGCTCGCACCAGGTGTCCTCCCGGCGGTTGAACAGGTCGTACAGGATCTGGATGCCGAGGTACGACATGCCGATCTCGTAGACGTCCGGGAAGCACATGGCAAAGCGGATCGCGATCTTCTCTTTGTCTTTCATGACGGCGTTCAGCTCGCCGCCCACGTAGCGGGCGGGCTTTTCGACGCGCATCAGGATATCGTCTGTGAGGGCCTGCTTTCGCATGCGTCTCTCCTTGTCAGTGGTTTAGTCGCGTTCGTCCAGGTCTTTCTGCAGAAGGTCCAGGAAGGGAACAGGATCGCCGGCTGCGGGAACGATCCGCCAGGCCTGGTCCAGTTCGTCGTAGGTGAAACTCTTCCGTCCGCCGTCTTCGGCGCGGTCCCAGAAGCTTTTCATCGTGCGGTAGGGAATGTAGAACAGCTCGTCGCGGTGCGTGAGCATCAGGATGAAAAAGGCGATGCCGTCCTGCTTTTCGAAGTCGTCCATGAAGGCCATCTGGTGCTCGTGGATGTTCGCGAGCGGGACGGTGTCGATCTTGCTTTCCTTGGCGTCGAAGCAGACCGGGATGCCCTGGACCGCGCCGATGTAGTCGACCGTGCTCTTCTGGTCAAAATAGGCAAGCGTGATGTGGCGGCTCTCCTGCTCGATCTCGACCGGCGTGATGGGGGTCGGGATCTTCTGGATGAGGGCGAGGCCGTCCTCGCGGTAATGCTCAACGGTGATATTGATGAGGGCTTCCAGGGTGGAGCCTCTTAAGCCGTGATTACTTGCCATAGGCTTCGCCTCCGAGTAATTTCAGACAGGTCTTGAAGCTGGCCGGAAGGGGTGCCGAGACCGTCTTTCCGGCGAGGACCTGCCACTCCGCAGCCGCCGTCTCAGACAGGCCAAGCGTTGCTGCAGCGCCTTCCGCGGGCGTTGGAAAATGCATTTCCCGCGCGTGCAGGAGCTGGTGCCGCAGGGCATAGCCGTGCGCTTCCGCAAAGGCCCGGTTCAGCTCCCTGTCGCCGTATTTGCCGTCGCCGAGGACCGGATGGCCGGCTGCCGCCAGCTGGGCGCGGATCTGATGGGTCCGGCCCGTGATGAGGTGGACTCTGAGCAGGGTGAAGCCGTCATCCAGCACCGCGATCGGGACCGCTTCCAGTTCCGCCGTCTGCGCACCCGGGAAGGGCGTGTCGGACAACTGCGCGGTGTTGGACGCTTCGTCCTTTGCGTAGTATTGCTTCAGGTGCAAAGGCGCGGAAAGTTTCCCGCCCACGATGCACCAGTAGTATTTTTCGATCAGGCGCTCCCGGAGGAGGGCCGTCAGCAGCTGCTGGCCGGCGAGGGTCTTGCCTGCTGCGACCAGGCCGCTCGTGTTGCGGTCCAGGCGGTTCGCCGTGCCGGCGGAAAAGGTCAGGGAGGTATTCTCCCCCTGCTCCGCGAGGTAAGCTGCGATCAGGTCGTTCAGGGAGACGTCCTCCGGCTTTGCCTTCTGGGTCAGCAGGCCCGCCGGTTTGTCCGCAAAGAGGACGTGTTCGTCCTCGAAGACCACGCGGAGTTTCGGCGCCGCAGTCTTTGCCGGAGCAGCCGCCGCGGGGGCCGCTTTGCCTGCAGCCGCCTTCTCCGTCGCCGCCCCCGTCATCCCGGCAGGTCCGACCGCGCTCGGGACGCCGCGGAATTTCTCGAAAGTCTCCCGGGCAAAAAAGAAGGTCAGTTCGTCGCCGGCTGCCAGCTTTTCGCTGCCGTCCGCCTTTTTGCCGTTCAGCGTAATATTCTTTTTGCGCAGCATCTTATAAAGGAACCCCTTGTCGGCCTCCTTGAAAAACTTCAGCAAAAATTTGTCCAGGCGCTGGCCGGCATCCGGCGCGCCGACACTGATCTTCTGCATTTTCCGCTCCGCTTGGAATCGTTACAGGCAGAGGTTCAGGAACTGCTCCTCGGCCTTCTCCACCTTTTTCGCCTCTTCTTCCGGCACCACGTCCTCGATCTGGGCGATCCGTTCGCAGAACTCGTCCCAGTCGGTGTAGATCTTCAGGCGCAGGGTCGTGCCTTTCTTCTTCAGCCTGACGATGCAGTCGGATTCGATATCGGCCTTGCGTTCCGCTTTCAGCTTCGAGCAGTAGGCCACGATGCCGCCCTGGTAAAAGACGACGCAGTCCAGGAACTGGCGTTTGCCCTTCTCATCGCAGTACATCAGGTGGTAATAGAGCATGCCGCTGTCCTCAAAACGCTGCACGACGGCGCGCTTGTCCTCAGGCAGATAGGATGCTCCCGCCGACATCGCAATCAGGGCCGACACGAAGTTCGAGAAGGGGATCACGCAAAAGAGCGCCGGCAGGATCAGGATGGTCTTCTTGGTATGGGCGATCAGAAAGCCCAGCGCCAGAAAGCCTGCGACACCCAGGGCGCAGAGCACGGCATAGGCAATGTACTGGCGCTTTCTCGCCGCCAGGTATTCATAAGAACCTTTATAGTTGGGATTCTTGAAAATCTTGAACATGATCTCTTCACTCCGACAGGTCTTCTGCCGTTTCCTTCATCCATTCTTCCCAGGACGCAGCGTATGCATCCGCCATCGCCCTTTTCTGTTCATCGACCGCAGCCGCCGCAGGATCCCGGACCGCGACCGTCCGCATGCCGGCGCGTTTTCCGGCCAGAAGCCCCGCGGGCAGGTCCTCGAATACGATGCAGTCTTCCGGGGCCGTCCCCATCGCTTCCGCCGCCTTGAGAAAGATCTCCGGGTCGGGCTTTCCCTTTTCGATCTCGGCCGAGGTCACGACCGCGTCGAAGAGGTCCAGGACTCCGAGCCGCTTCAGGCAGGCTTCGGTGAGGTCCCGGTAATTGGTCGTCGCGATCCCGAGTTTTACGCCGCTTTCGTGCAGCCGCCGCAGGTACGCCTCCGCCCCCGGCTTCAGCTGCAGGAAGTAAAGGTACTCTTCCCGCGCCATCTCGTTCCAGGCGGCAATGATCTCATCCATGCTGTCCGGAATGCCGAAGGCGTCCTTGAAATAGCGGGCGGTCTCCGGGACGCTGAAGCCCTCGATCCGCCGCTGCAGGTCCGCCGGAGCCTCTTTGCCGAAGCGCGCAAGGTAGCGCCTGTCAATGTCCTGCCACATGCCCATGGAATCGAGGATCGTTCCGTCCATGTCGAAGACGGCACCGCGGATGTTCCGGAAATCATTCATACTGCAGCCTCCCGGAAATCAGAAGGGGGAACGGTGTTCCGTTCCCCCTCGCTTCTTTATTCCTCTCCATCGCCTTCAGGGGCGCCGTCATCAGACCCGGAGACTTTGCTGTGCAGTTCCTCCCGGTTGGCCGCAACGACCTGATAGCTGGCGTTCATTTGATTATAGAAAGCAGAAAAGCGCGTCTGCATGCTGTCCATGGAATGCGCCAGGAAATCCTGGAGGCCTTCCAGCAGGGAATCGGTGTAGTTCATCGCATTCTGGCGGATCTCATCGGCTTCGACGGTCGCGTCGTTAACCAGCTTCTGGGCCTTGGCTTCGGTGTCGAGCATCAGCTGCTGGGCCTGTGCATAGGCTTCGCGCATGATCTCGCTCTGGCTGACCATCTCTTCTTTCTGCTTGCTCGCCTCGTAGATCGTATTTTCCGCAGTCTTCTTCGCCTCGCTCAGGATCTCGTCCTTGTTGGCGATGATCTTCTGGTACTTCTTGATTTCCTCGGGAGTCCGCATGCGCAGTTCCACAAGCATGTCGTCAATGACGTCCTTCTCGACCACGATGCGCTTGCTGTTGGAAAAAGCCTGCGCCTTGCAGCCGTCCAGATATTCTTCCATTTCATTGATGATTTGTTCGATTCTGCTCATAGTTGTTCTTTCTCCTGAATTCGCGGTACTGATTCCGTATTATTCTTTAAAATGATCTCTGACCTCTTCGATCAGTTCTTCCGGCAGAAATGCTTCCAGGTCGCCGCCGTACTCCGCCAGCTGCCTGGCCGAGCTGGAACTCACATAGGACACCGCGGGATCGGCGAACAGGAAGATGGTATCGATCCTGTTGTCCAGCGCCCGGTAACCCTGCGCGAGCTGCATCTCGTAATCGAAGTCCGTGACTCCGCGGATGCCGCGGACCAGCGTGAACGCATTATACTTGCGGCAGCAGTCCACAAGCAGGCCGGAAAACGAGATCACCTCCACATTGGGAAGGTCTCTCGTCACACGTTCCAACATTTTAACACGTTCTTCCGCAGAAAACAACGTTTTTTTCCCGAAATTGACCAAAACTCCGATGTAAAGCTTGTCAAAAAGCTGTGCAGCACGGGAAATGATGTCCAGATGGCCCAATGTGACCGGGTCGAAGCTCCCCGGATAGAAGCCGATCCGTTCGTTTTTCTCAGTCATTTCAGGCCTCCTCCTTCCGTTTGAGGAAAATATGCTTGTTGTTTTTGTATTCCTTCTCCCTGGTGATCGCGAAGCCGGTCTCGTCCAGGCCCTCCAGGGTCTTGCCGACGCGGGCCTCCACGATGACCAGTCCGTTCACCGCGAGGATCCCGGCCTTGTCCAGGGCCCGCAGCACCGGCATCTCGAGGTCAGCGTCATAGGGCGGGTCCAGGAAAATGATGTCGAAGCGCGCCCCCTGCAGGGAGAGCCGGCGGATGGCTGCGAGGGCGTCTGTGTCCATGACCGTTGCCTCCGTCTCCATGTGCGTGTGAGCGAGGTTCTCACGGATGCAGGCGACGGCCTTCCGCGAATTGTCGACGAAGACGGCCCGCTGTGCGCCGCGCGACAGGGCCTCGATCCCGATCGCCCCGGTCCCTGCGAAAAGGTCCAGGAAACGGCAGCCGGGCACGTCCCGCTGCAGGATATTGAACAGGGTCTCCTTGATCCGGTCCTGCGTGGGGCGGGTATCCATCCCCGGGATCGTTTTCAGGAGCAGTCTTCTGGCTTTTCCGGCAATGACCTGCACGCTTACGCCTCCTCTCATCTCATGCTTAAGATACCCTGCCGGCGGGATTTTGTCAATAAAAAGGGGGTCTTCCGGTTCGCCTGTTCCGTACAGAGCCGGAAAGCAGGGCAGATCGTTAAATTTTTGTCTATATATAATAGGAAATTTCCGGAAATACTGCAGTTTCCCTGCGAATATCGCTTGCATTTTTGCTAAAAGAATGCTATATTGGTATTGTAATATCGACCTGAAAGGAGTTAGCCATGTATGCGGTAAACGATACGGTCCTGTACGGGGCGGACGGCGTCTGCACCATTACGGACATCGTGAAAAAAAACATGCTGGGCACCGCCCGCCTGTTCTATGAACTGCATCCCGTAAGCCGCAGGGACGCCGTGCTGTTCCTGCCCACCGACAACGAAAAAACCATGGCGAAGCTCCGCCGGGTCCTGACCCGTGACGAGATCCTTTCCGCCATCCGCAGCATGCCTGAAGAAGAAACCATCTGGATCGACAAGGAATCCGAACGCAGGGAGGCCTACTCCCGCATCATCCGCAGCGGCGACCACCGGCAGGTGATCCGACTGATCAAGACGCTGTACGAACATCGCGAACAGTTGACGGACAGCGGCCACCGGATGCACGCCGCCGACGTCAACTTCCTGAAGGAAGCGGAAGGCGTGCTCTATGAGGAATTCGCCTATGTGCTGAACATCCGCCGGGAGGACGTACTTCCGTTCATCCAGAGCGAGATTGAAAAGAAACAGGGGGCGTAAAGCCTCCGCATAAAGGAAAAAGACGGCAGCTGCCGTCTTTTTTTGTGCCTCTGTGGGTCCCGGTCACTGCTCTGCCGGCGGGGCAAAGCGGCGGATGATCTGCTCCGCCTGTTTCATGCCGTCCACGGCCGCACTCGTGATGCCGCCCGCATAGCCTGCGCCTTCTCCTGCCGGATACAGGCCGCGGATATTGCTCTCTCCGCTTTCACCGCGCGGGATGCGAAGGGGCGAGGATGTACGGGCTTCGAAGCCGTCCACAAGCGCTTCGGGACAGTCGTAGCCCGGCATGCGGCGGTCAAACTGCGGCATCGCGTCAACGATGGCCTTCCTCACGAAATCCGGCAGGGCCGAAGCCACGTCCGCCCGTTCCCATTCGCCGCAGATATCCGGCTGCACGGCCTCTCCTGCCGTTCCGGGCGCGGCAGTTTTGCCGGCAAAGTCCGCCCAGCGCTGCACCGGGACCTTGCCCTGTGCAAGCTTCCAGGCGGCCTCTTCGTAAGCGCGCTGGAAACGCAGGCCCGCGAAAAGATCATCGTCTTCAAAGTCCTCCGGTCCGACCTGAGCCACCAAGGCGGCATTTGCGTTTCGGCCGTCCCGCGCGCGGCGGCTCATGCCGTTTACGCAGAGGCGCCCCTCCTCGGAGGAAGCGTTGACCACCTGGCCGCCGGGGCACATGCAGAAGGAATACACGCCCCTGCCGTCCGCGGCCTTTGCCGTCAGCTTGTAATCGGCCGGCGGCAGGTTCTCCGGCTTATCCGTCCCGTACTGGATACGGTCGATCAGCGCCTGCGGATGCTCGATCCTGACGCCTACGGCAAAACTCTTCGGCTCCATGGCCACGCCTTCTTCATGCAGCAGGAAGAAGGTCTCCCGCGCACTGTGGCCGATCGCAAGGATCAGAGTCTCCGCCGGAAGGATCTGCTCTTCTCCGCTCTCCGTATCCCGCACGCGGACGGCCTTGAGCGCTCCGCCCTCTGCGATAAGCCCGGCAAACTGTGCATAGAAGCGGAACTCTCCGCCCAGGGCCAGGATCTTCTCCCGCATGGTCTTCACGACAGTCTTCAGGACATCCGTCCCGATGTGCGGCTTGGCATCATAACAGACCGAAGGATCCGCGCCGCAGTCCGCAAAGACGCGCAGGACCTCGCCGATGCGCCCCTCGGGATCCCGGATCCCGGTATTTAATTTGCCGTCCGAGAAGGTCCCGGCGCCGCCTTCGCCGAACTGGACGTTCGACCAGGGTTTGAGCGCGCCGCCGGCCCAGAATGCCGCGACGTCGCGGTCCCGTTCCTCCACGGGCGCGCCCTGCTCAAGGATCACGGGGCGGTATCCCGCCCCTGCCAGCGTCCATGCGGCAAAAAGGCCCGCCGGACCCGCGCCGACGATGAGCGGCCGGTGCGCAAGCGGCTCCGCTCCGCTTTCCGGCAGCGCATAGTTCACCGGCCTTGCCTGTTCCGCCTTAAAGCCCTTTGCGCGCCTGAGCAGCGCGGATTCGGCTTTTTCATCAAGCCCTTCGACGGCTGCGGTATAGACATAATGGATATCATCCTTCTTCCGTGCGTCGACCGAGCGCCGGACGATCCGCCACGCAAAATCCGCCCCGCCGGCAAAGCGGCGGAGCTTCTTTTCCAGTACGGCCCGCCGTTCCTCTTCGGGAAGCGGCGGCACTTTCATGTCATGGATCAGGATCATGGCAGCCTCATTTATGGTAGGGTTCCCCGCGTATGATGCGAAAGGAACGGTAGATCTGTTCCAGCAGGATCACCCGCATCAGCTGGTGCGGGAAGGTCATGCGGGAAAAACTGAGCAACTCATCGGCCCGTGCCAGCACCTTCGGCGACAGCCCGAGCGAGCCGCCGATGACAAAGCACAAATGGCTCCTCCCGGCCACGCCGAGCGCCTCGATCTTCCGGGACAGTTCGACGGAATCGGCGGCCTTCCCTTCGATCGCGAGGGCAATCACATAGGCATCCTCAGGCAGTTTCGCCAGCAGCCGCGCACCTTCCTTTTCCAGGATCGCTTCATTTTCGGCCGCGGACGCCCTGTCCGGCGTCTTTTCGTCCTCGACTTCGGCGATCTCGAGCTTCGCATAGCGCGACAGGCGCTTGGCATATTCGCGAACAGCTTCGGTGAAATACGCTTCCTTGATCTTTCCGACACATAAGACCGTGATCTTCATGGTGTTCCTGCTTTCCCCATCGTCCGGCAGGCCTTCACCCTGCCGTATTCCTCCTCATTCTACCGCAAGTCCCCGCAGGCGTAAAGCAAAAAAACCGCCGTACATTTTCAGTGCGGCGGCTTTTTCGTCATCCGGCTTTATTATTTGCCGTAGACTTCCTGCAGCTTGAGCAGGTGTTCGTATTTCTCCTTCGCGAGGCCGGCTGCCTTGTCGAACAGCATCGCGGCGCGTTCCGGATTCTTGAGTTCCAGCGAAGTATAGCGGACTTCGCCCTTCAGGAAATCCTTGTAATCCATGGTCGGGGCCTTGCTGTCGAGCTGGAACGGCTGTTCCTTGCGCGGATCGAAGCGGAAGTTGTGCCAATAGCCCGCGGCCACCGCATTCTTCTCTTCGGTCTGAGCCTTGCTCATGCCGGCCTTGATGCCGTGGTTGATGCACGGTGCGTAGGCAATGATGAGCGAAGGGCCGTGATAGCTCTCGGCTTCCACCAGGGCCTTGACGGTCTGGTTGTAGTCGGCGCCCATGGCGATCTGTGCCACGTAGACGTAGCCGTAGCTCATGGCGATCTGCGCCAGGTCTTTCTGCTTGACTTCCTTGCCGCCAGCGGCGAACTGTGCAACCGCGCCGACGTTGGTCGCCTTGGAGGACTGGCCGCCGGTATTGGAATAGACCTCGGTATCGAAGACCATGATGTTGATGTCACGGCCGGAAGCGATCGCGTGGTCAAGGCCGCCGAAGCCGATATCATAGGCCCAGCCGTCGCCGCCGAAGATCCACTGGGACTTCTTGCCCAGGAATTCCTTGTTCTTCAGCAGGAACGCAGCGTTCTCGCACTTCTCGGCGCAGCCCTTTTCTTCCATGCGGGCCACCAGGCGGCGGACCACATCGTTGTTGGCCTTGCTGTCGTTGTAGGTCTCGAAGTACTCGTCGATGAGAGCCTTCATCTCGGCGTCTTCGGTCTTCTCGCCGGCTTCTTTCAGCTTCGCGGCAAGGGAGTCACGGACGGCCGACTGGCCGAGTTCCATGCCGAGACCGAATTCGGCGTTGTCCTCGAACAGGGAGTTGTTCCAGGCCGGGCCGCGGCCTTCCTTGTTCACGGTGTAAGGCGTGGACGGCGAGCTGTTGCCCCAGATGGAGGTGCAGCCGGTGGCGTTCGCGATGTACATGCGGTCGCCGAACAGCTGGGTGATGAGTTTGGCATAAGGCGATTCGCCGCAGCCTGCGCAGGCGCCGGAGAATTCAAGCAGCGGCTGCTTGAACTGGCTGCCCTTGACAGTGGTCTCTTTGTACTTGTCGATGACTTCCTGCTTGTCGGGAAGCGAGACGGCGAAATCGAAGGCCTTCTGGCAGTCCTTGTTCTCCTCGAAGGAGCGCATGGCCAGAGACTTGGTCGGGCAGACGTTCACGCAGCTGCCGCAGCCAAGGCAGTCCAGAGCGGACACGACGATACCGAACTTGTAGCCGGGCATCATCATCAGATCCTTCATCGGCATGCCTTCCGGAGCCTTCTCCAGATCGGCCGCATTCAGGGCGATCGGACGGAGTGCGGCATGAGGGCACACATAGGAGCAGAAGTTGCACTGTACGCACTTGTCGGGCGTCCACACCGGGATATCCACGGCAACGCCGCGCTTTTCGAAGGCAGCCGCGCCGGAAGGCGTGGAGCCGTCGACGTATTTCAGGAACCTGGAGACCGGCAGGTTCTGGCCGTCGTGTGCATTGATGGGCTTCTGGATGTTGTTGACGAAGTCCACGACGTCCTTGCGGTCGCCGTCAGCCAGTTCGAACAGCGGCTCATCCTTGCAGTTCTTCCATTCGGCAGGCACTTCGACCTTGTGGTATTCCTTCGCACCGGCATCGATGCCCGCGTGGTTCATGGCCACGACGGCTTCGCCCTTCTTGGCGTAGGAATGGGTCGCCGCATCCTTCATGTAGCGGATTGCATCCTCTTCCGGAATGACGCCGGAAATGGAGAAGAACGCCGACTGCAGGATGGTGTTGATGCGGCCGCCGAGGCCGACCTTCTGGCCGATGCCCACACCGTCGATGGTGTAGAGATTGATGTTGTGCTCCGCGATGTAGCGCTTCATCTGGCCGGGCAGGTGTTCACTCAGGCCTTCGACGTCCCACGGGCAGTTCAGCAGGAAGCTGCCGCCGTCCACGACCTCCTGGACCATGTTGTACTTGCGTACGTAGGAAGGGTTGTGGCAGGCCACGAAGGAAGCCTTGTTGATGTAGTAGGTCGACTTGATCGGGGCATCGCCGAAACGCAGGTGGGAAATGGTCAGGCCGCCGGACTTCTTGGAGTCATATTCGAAGTAGGCCTGCACGTATTTCTCGGTATGGTCGCCGATGATCTTGACGGAGTTCTTGTTCGCACCGACGGTGCCGTCCGCACCCAGACCCCAGAACTTGCAGGAGATGGTGGAGGCAGGCTGGGTATCGGGATCTTCCACGACCTTCAGGGACAGGCCGGTGACGTCGTCTTCGATACCGATCGTAAAGACGGGCTTTTCTTCATTGCGGTACACCGCAACGATCTGGCCGGGCGTCGTATCCTTGGAGCCGAGGCCGTAGCGGCCGGAGAAGACGGTCGCATCGTGGAAGCGGGTGCCGCGGATGGCAGCCAGCACGTCCAGGTACAGCGGTTCGCCCATGGAGCCGGGTTCCTTGGTGCGGTCAAGCACGGAGATCTTCTTCACGGTCTCGGGGATGACGGCCAGCAGGTGCTTCGCACTGAACGGACGGTACAGACGGACCTTGACCAGGCCGACCTTCTCGCCGCGGGCGACAAGGTAATCGACCACTTCGTCGATGGTGTCGCAGACGGAGCCCATCGCGATGATGATCTGCTCGGCATCCGGAGCGCCGTGGTAGTTGAACAGCTTGTAATCGGTGCCGATGCGCTTGTTGACCTCATTCATATAGCCTTCGACGACAGCCGGGAAGGCTTCATAGGCCTTGTTGGAAGCCTCGCGGACCTGGAAGAAGATATCCGGGTTCTGCGCAGAGCCTCTCTGGCAGGGATGTTCGGGGTTGAGCGCCGAATTGCGGAACGCCTGAACGGCATCCATGTCGACCATTTCCTTCAGTTCGTCGTAATCCCAGGTCTCGATCTTCTGGTACTCGTGCGAAGTGCGGAAGCCGTCGAAGAAGTTCAGTACCGGGACACGGCCCTTGATGGTCGCAAGATGCGCAACGGCGGTCAGATCCATGACTTCCTGCACGCTGCCTTCGCAGAGCATTGCGAAACCGGTCTGGCGGCAGGCATAGATATCGGACTGGTCGCCGAAAATGCACAGCGCGTGGGTCGCAAGCGTACGGGCCGCCACGTCGATGACGCAGGGCAGCATCTCGCCGGCGATCTTGTACATGTTGGGGATCATCAGCAGCAGACCCTGGGATGCCGTGTAGGTCGTGGTCAGGGCGCCGGAAGTGATCGCGCCGTGGACCGCGCCGGCAGCGCCGCCTTCGGACTGCATTTCCATGATCTTCACGGTCTGGCCGAAGATGTTTTTCCGGCCTTCGGTCGCCCACTGATCCGCGACTTCAGCCATCGGGGACGAAGGGGTGATCGGGTAGATGGCGGCTACATCCGAGAACGCATAGGAAACATGCGACGCAGCGGTATTGCCGTCCATCGTTTTTCTTTTTCTTACCATACTTATTCCTCCTGCATATAGTGAAACCTTTATTTCCTGTTGGCAAAATATACCGTATACATTATAATGTTTTCGGGAGGAAAGTCAAGAAAGAGAGGCCCGCTTTATGACGTTTTTCTGCTTTCTTTCCGATTCCGTAAGCCAAAGGAGGCCGATATGGCACTTGACGGCATAACCGTAGCCGCACTCGCGGCCGAGATCAGGGAAAAATGCCTTGGCGGCCGGATCACCCGGATCGCCGAACCGGAAGCCAATGAGATCCTGCTGACGGTCAGAAGCACGGAGCAGCACCGTCTTCTGCTCTCCGCCGACCCTTCCCTGCCCCTCGTCTATCTGACCAAACAGAACAAACCCAGCCCGATGACCGCGCCGGGCTTTCTCATGCTGCTCCGCAAGCACCTGCAGGGCGGGCGCATCACCGCCGTGACCCAGCCGGGCCTTGAGCGCGCCCTGCGGATTGAGGTCGAGCACCTGAACGAACTCGGCGACCTCTGCCGCAAGGCGCTCATCCTGGAGCTGATGGGCAAATACAGCAACCTGATCTTCACCGATGATGAGGATAAGATCCTTGACGCCGTCCGCCGCGTCCCCTCTTCCGTCAGTTCGGTCCGGGAAGTCCTGCCGGGACGGCCGTATTTCCTGCCGAATACGCAAAGCAAGACCGATCCTCTGGAACTCGGCGCCGAAGAATTGTCGAAACTGTTCGAAGGCAGCCATGCGCCGCTGGAAAAGGCCCTCGGCGGAAGCCTGACCGGCCTCTCTCCGCTTGCGGCCAGGGAGATCGTCTGCCTTGCCGGCTTTGACGGCTCGGAATGCGCCGGGGAACTGTCGGAAGCACAGCGCCTTCGGGTGTACGAGGCCCTTCAGGCCTTCCTTGCCCCTGTCCGGGAGGAGCGCTTTACGCCCCGCATCTATTCCCACCGGGGCAAAATGCTCGATTTTTCCGCCGTCCCGCTTCGTGTTTACGCAGAGGAGGAATTCCGGGAATATGACAGTATGAGCGAGGCGATGGAAGCCTTTTTCTCCGAAAAAAGCGCCGCGAGCCGCATCCGGCAGCGCTCGGCGGACCTTCGGCACATCCTCCAGCTGTCGCTGGAACGGACCTCACGCAAGCTGGATCTGCAGCAAAAGCAGCTGAAGGACACCGAAAAGCGCGATAAGCTGAAACGGTACGGCGAATTGCTCAAGGCCTACGGCTGGCAGGCCGAACCGGGTGCAAAGGAACTGGTCTGCGCCGACTGGAACGACGGGGACAAAGAAGTCACCGTGCCCCTCGACGAGACGCTCTCCGCGAGTGAGAACGCACAGAAGTATTTCGAACGCTACCAGAAGCTCAAACGCACCTTTGAAGCGACCACGCAGCAGATCGCTGAGACCGAGGCAGACCTTGCGTATCTCCGCTCGGTAGCCGCCCATCTTGCCACGGCGGAGTCCGAAGCAGACCTTTCCGGCATCAAGGCGGAACTCGCCGAGACCGGCTGGATCCGGAAGAACAAAAGCGCCGGCAAAAAGGACAAAGCGCCGAAGGCCGGCCAGCCCCTGCGCTTTGTCACCTCCGACGGCTTCACGGTCTACGTCGGCAGGAATAATCTCCAGAACGAGGAAGTCACCTTTAAACTGGCCTCCGGAAACGACTGGTGGTTCCATGTAAAAGGACAGCCCGGCTCCCACGTCGTGGTCCGTACCGAAGGCAGGGAGCTTCCCGACCGCAGTTTTGAGGAAGCCGCAGCTCTTGCCGCCTGGTACTCTTCCGCCCCGCGCGGGGAAAAGACCGAGGTGGACTATACCCGCCGCAGGGAAATCAAAAAGCCGGGTCTTTACAAACCCGGCATGGTGATCTATCACACGAATTTTTCAATGACGGTCATTCCTGCGCTTTTGGAACGTCAGCCATAAGGAAGGCAGACAGTTCATCCAGCAGCTGCTGGAGCTTTGCCGTCTTCATGTCGGCGCCTCCGGCCAGCAGTTTGTCCGTAAAGCTGTCCATTGCCTCATCATAATTCTCGGAGACTTCAGTCTTCCGCAGCACATACGGCATCTGCGCGACAAGTGCGGATGCCGCTTCGTTATCCGCAAGCAGATTTTCCGTCAGCATCGCCGTACGCACGGGGATCGTCCCGTTTGCGTCATAGCGCGCGCGCTGCGCCGAGTTCGAAACCAGTTCCGCAGCCAGCGTGTGACAGACCTGAAGTTTGTCTTCGTCATCATTCGGCATCACGCCGATCATCGTAAAGGTCCCGTATGAGGTTCCCGCGATCGCTGTTTCGCCGTCCAGGATCGGCGGCAGTGCGGCGACCGCAAAGTCATCCCCCAGGATCCCCCGCAGTTCGACTGTCTGATAACTGGCGGCGATCATGGCGCCGGCTTTATCATTATCAAAAGAAAATGCAAGCACCGGACTGCCTTCCGTGGTCCGGAAAGCATCCATTGACATCAGGGACCGGATCAGTTTCGCGGCAGTAAGCCCCTTTTCAGTATAATAATCGCAGTTCACCTGTTTCACACGGCCGTCAGACTGAAGCACCGTTTCGTAAGTCAGTCCGCAGCTCAGGAAGACTGCCGAAGGGAATGAAGCCGTATCCGAACCCACGTAGAAGCAGCGGCCGGCTTCCCCGCACTGTCTGATCACGGAAGCAAGGTCGCTCACGTCGCTCACGACGCTTTTGTCATAGTACAGCAGCGGCACATGATCCAGCGCTGCAGGATAGGCATACAGACCGTCTTCGCCGCCTGCTGCCTTCACGGCAGAGGGAACCATTTTTCGGCTGATCTCGTCTGCGGTCTTATCCGGCACCTTGCTCAGCAGGCCATACACTTTCAGCATTTCGAGATCATCAGAGGAGAAGAAAAACAAATCAGGCATTTCCCCGGCATCAGGCAGGTCGGCTGCACCTTCCGCTGCACCTTCGACCGCACCTCCGACTGCACTTTCAGGTACGCTTTCCGCTGCTTCGGCTGTGCTTTCGGCTTCACTTTCGCTGATGCCCGGTTCAGCGGTGCCCTGCATGCGGCGGATCAGTTCCTCGGCAGGAACTGACTTTACCGTAACGGTCCAGCCGCCTTCAGGGACGGGGACCGTCTGCTGGGGCTTACCGAGACAGTACTCGCAGATCGTCTTCGTCCGGTCCTCTTCTCCGCCGACCGTCCAGATGATGATCTCGTTTTTCGGCGGAGCCTCTGTCGTCGGTTCCTCCGTCTCACTTTCCGTGACGGCCGGATCCTCGGTCATATCCGAAGCACCGGTCAGTGCGGTACTGTCCGGCGCCGCACTCGAATACGGTTCAGCCGAGCAGGCAGTCAGAAGCATCAGTGCCGCAAGCAGCATTGCACATATTTTTTTCATGAGGCTGATCCTCCGTTTCTTTCATAGATTTCGAGGCGGTTCTCTTCCATGTCACGCATGGAAAGCGTGACAGCGGGGTATTTGCCGGCAAAATACTCTTTCAGCGCTCCGGCAAAGGCCAGGGATCGGTGCTGCCCGCCGGTGCAGCCGAGGCCGATGACCAGGCGGCTCTTCCCTTCTTTCATATATAACGGGATCGAGTATTCCAGGAGATCCCGGATCTTTTCAAACAGTTTCTGTCCTTCTTCGCTGCCCAGCACATAGTTCCTGACTGCCTCATCCGCGCCGGTCAGGCGCCGCAGTTCATCCACATAGTAGGGATTTGGCAGGCAGCGCACGTCAAACACGATGTCGGCATCGGCCAGGATCCCGTATTTGTAACCGAAAGCGACGAATTCGACAGACATCATCGCCGCATTCTCCTTCCCGAAGATCCCCACGAGTTTCTGCCGGAGTCCGCCGGAAGACAGGCGGCTGGTGTCGATCAGGATATCGGCCGAGGACCGCATGCCCGCCAGCATTTCCCTTTCCTGCTTCAGGGCAGAGGCAAGGTCTTTTGCATCTCCCTTCTGGATCAGCGGGTGCAGGCGGCGGCTTTCCTTGTAGCGGTTCTTCAGGATGGTGTCCGACGCGTCAAGGAAAATGATCCTCGTACGCACGCCCTTTTGAGCCAGGCCTTCGGTCAGGCGGTCGATCCCGGCCAGGAGCTTCTCCGAACGGATATCCACGGTGACCGCCGTCTTCTGATGCGGTTCTGCCGAAGAAAGTTCGGCATCCAGCATGTAAAGGATCATCTGCGGCGGGAGGTTGTCCACACAGTAATAGCCCATGTCCTCCAGGTTCTGAAGTGCACGGGTCTTGCCTGCTCCGCTCATTCCGGTCACGATGAGAAAATCCATAAGCCCACCTCAGGAAACGAAACAGGGCACGGTGATCAGATACCGGGCCCTGTTTTCGTCATAACAGATGCATGAAGCTTTATTTTTTCAGGAAGCCGGGAACATTGATCTCGCGGCGGGTCACCGTAGGATCCGGAGCCTTGATTGGGGAGCGGTTGTAGCTCTGGCTGGGATTCAGCGGAGCCGACGCTTCACGGGCATCCAGCGGCGTAGTGCTCGGCTTGAAGGTTCCCTGCTGACGGCCGGCACCCATGAGCCCGCCCTTCTGCGAGAAGGTCGAGGAAATGCTGCTGCCGCTGCCGGAGGCATCCGGTTCGTCCAGGCCGGTGGCGATAACTGTGATCGTCACTTCATCCTGAATGGTATCGTCATACATGGCACCGAAGATGATGTTGGCATCTTCGCCGACCAGTTCGGTGATATAGTTCGCGGCATCATAGACCTCCATCAGGCCGATATCGCCGGAAACGTTGATGATGACATGGGAAGCGCCGAGGATGGTGGTCTCCAGCAGCGGGCTGGAAGCCGCCTGCTTGACCGCTTCGATGGCCTTGTCGTCGCCTTTCGCGCGGCCGATGCCGATATGGGCAATGCCCTTATCCTGCATGACGGTCTGCACGTCGGCAAAGTCCAGGTTGATCAGGGCCGGGACACTGATGAGGTCCGTAATGCCCTGTACGGCCTGCTGCAGCACTTCGTCCGCCATCTTGAGGGCGTCGGGCATGGTGGTGCGGCGGTCAACGATCTCCAGCAGCTTGTCGTTCGGGATCACGATCAGGGTATCCACGTTCTCGCGCAGGCGTTCGATGCCGTTCAGCGCGTTCTGCATGCGGACCTTGCCCTCGAAACGGAAAGGCTTGGTCACGACGCCGACGGTCAGGATGCCCATGCCCTTGGCAATGCGCGCAATGACGGGGGCCGCGCCGGTGCCGGTGCCGCCGCCCATGCCGCAGGTCACGAAGACCATGTCGGAGCCCTGAAGGGCGCCCGCGATCTCATCTTCGCTTTCTTCCGCAGCCTTTTCGCCGATCTCGGGCTTGGCGCCCGCGCCGAGACCCTTGGTCAGCTTCTCGCCGATCTGGATCGCCGTCGGCGCCTTGCACATCTGCAGGGCCTGACGGTCGGTGTTGATGGCAATGAATTCCACCCCACCGGTATTGGTATCGATCATCCGGTTAACGGCATTGTTGCCGGCGCCGCCTACGCCTACCACGATGATCTTTGCTGCACTTACGGATTCGTCAACTTTGATTTCTAACACTGTAAAAAACCTCCCACAAGCCGATCTGACTATCCCGAAGCAGTACGGACTAAGGAATGATCTCCCCGCCCATTCCGCAATAACTCAAATAGTTAAAGTGAGTATAGGTGATTTCCGGGAAATAATCAAGCCCGAAAATCATTTTTTTGCTGAAGAATTATTTGAAAATATAAGTCGGATGAAGCTGGCCCGGCTTATACGTATCGAGATACAAAGTCCCCTTTCTGCCGTACAGTTCCGGCAGCGTATCGCACATGACCGCAAGCTTCGCCTCCAGGTTTTCCGCCGTTCCGAGAAGCACCGAGATGTCGCCGAAAACGACCGAAACGCCTGCCTGGGAAAAGTGGATGCTCTCCGTAATGTCGGACAGCAGAACGCCTTTTTCGCCGATCCGGATGTAGTTGCTGCGCAGAAACTGCGTGACCGTCAGGATCGTACTGATCGAGTTTTTATCCGGGGTATTCAGCTTTTCGCCGATCACCGCGTGATCATTGTCCAGACCGGTGACCTCCAGGACGTTCGGGAGCCGCATCGGGCTGCTTTCCACCAGTGTTCCGTCCCAGTCGAAATACAGATAGTACTGCTGAAAGCGGATGAAGCCGATGAGCGCTTTTTCGTAGACATGCGCGGTCACATGGCGGAATCCCCGGAAGCTGAAGGTGTACTTCTCAATGAAGGGGATCGTCTTGTGCTTCATGAACTTGTCCTGGATGAAAAAGATCAGGGCACGGCTGCTTCTGCCTTCCGTCATC
Organism: Lachnospiraceae bacterium; assembly: GCA_017428265.1. Lineage (GTDB taxonomy): Bacteria > Bacillota > Clostridia > Lachnospirales > Lachnospiraceae > UBA6987. The sequence continues at coordinate 21,870 of JAFRRD010000028.1, forward strand.
TTCTCCCGGAGTTCGCTTTCCGAATAGTAATTGTTCTCGCCTTCGATCATAAAATCGCTGATCGGCAGGAAAAACGTGATGATGCAGAGCGCGGCGATCACGCCGGCCATGACCAGAAGAAAACGTTTCATGCCTTCCCGTCCTTTTCTTCCGGCAGCACCATTTCCGGATTGTCTCTCCCGACGGAAAGGACGATGCCGATCTCACCCATGTAGAACAGGGAAGCCGTGCCGCCGTAGCTGACGAAGGGCAGCGTCACGCCGGTATTCGGCAGGATCCCGCTGACCACGCCGATGTGCAGGATGACCTGCAGGGCGATATGGCCCATGACGCCGATCACCAGCATGGTGCCGAACACGTCGCGGCTGCGGTTCGCGATCATCATCATGCGGTACAGCAGGAAAAGGTACAGGATGATCAGGGAGACCGCGCCGAACAGCCCCAGTTCCTCGCAGAGGATCGCGAAGATCATGTCGTTTGCGGATTCAGGCACGAAGCCGAGCTTCTGCAGGGAAGCGCCGAGGCCCTTGCCGAACACGCCGCCGGAGCCGATCGCGTACAGTCCCTGCACCACCTGGTATCCGTCGCCGCGGGCATCGTACATCGGTGTGTTCCAGATGTAAAGGCGCCGCAGCTGGTAGGCCTTGAGGATCCCTGTTGCCTCGATCCTTTCGCCGATCCCGATGAGGGTATCGAGCGGCATCGTTTTGATCACGATCATCGCGGCAAGTCCTAGTGCAAACAAAGCCCAGAAGGCGATCCTCCGCTCCTTTTTATTGCTGACCAGCATGATCATGGCGACCGGGATCGCCATGATGATGATGCCGGAACTCAGGTTGTTCTTGAGAACGAGCAGGCCCGGTACGGCACACAGACCCAGGATGATCAGCGGCCATCTGTGGCCGTTCATTTCTTTCGTATGGCGGTGGATCAGGAATGCCGTCAGCAGGATGATCGCCACCTTGACAAGTTCCGCCGGCTGGAAGGAGATCGTGCTCGTGACCCTCATCCAGCGCGTCTGGCCGTTGGTATTGATGCCCAGCTTCGTGAAGTCGGTGAGGATCATGCAGATCACGGCCGCCGCATAGCCGGGCCAGACCAGCCAGACAAAAAGCCTGTGCGGGATCAGGGAAGCAATGATCGCGACCGCCAGTCCGACGCCGTAGAGCATCAGCTGATGGCGGAAATAGTACATGCCGTTGTGGAGCTTCGTTTCCGCCGTGTAATAGCTCGCGCTGTAGATCATAATCAGTCCGAAAACGCACAGAAACAAGACGACGAACAGCAGGCTGAAGTCGTAGCCGGAAAGCCATCTTATTCCTTTTTCGGACCGGCGTTTTCTCATAACTCCTCACGGACCAGATCCTTGAAATGTTCTCCCCGGACCTCAAAGTTCGGGTACATGTCCCAGCTGGCGCAGGCCGGTGACAGCAACACCGTATCGCCCGCTTCGGCCACCTCTTCCGCTTTCAGGACCGCTTCTTTCATGTCGCTCACGAAGCAGTACGGGACCGGACAGACCCTGTCGGTGCATTCCGCGATGGCTTTCGCGGTCTGTCCCATCAGGATCAGATATTTGACCTTGTTCTTAAACAGTTCCACCATTTCGGTGTAGTCGGCGCCCTTGTCGAAGCCGCCGGCGATCAGTACCGTCGGACGGGTGGTGATCTCAAGCGCCTTGACCGTGGAATCCGGGTTCGTGCCCTTCGAATCGTTGTAGTAGTCGACACCGTCCTTGGTGCAGACGTATTCCATGCGGTGTGCAACGGCCGTAAAGCTCAGGACCTTCTCGCGGATCACGCTGTTCGGCACGCCCATCGCTTTCGTGATCAGGATCGCGCCCATGACGTTCTCATAGTTGAATTTGCCGATCAGGTGCAGGTCGGCCGCCGTGCAGATATTCTCTTCCGGCTCGTCCTTCCAGCGGAGGATGATGTCGCCGTCCCTGAGGAAGCACCCTTCCCTCAGCTCGCGGACGCTGCTGAAATACACGATCTGCGCGCGGGTGCGCGGGACGACCGTTTCCATCCAGCCGGATTCGCGGTTCAGGATCAGGTACTCGTCCGGCTTCTGGGTGAGCGTGACCTTCATCTTGATGTCGATATAGTTCTGCATGGAGCCGTGGCGGTCCAGATGGTCGGGCGTGATGTTCGTGATGATCGCGACCTCGGGATCGACCTCCGGCAGGGATTCCATCTGGAAGCTGGACATTTCGACCGCCGTGATCGAATCGTCCGTGGTCTCCAGGACCTCCTCCGACCAGGCATGGCCGATGTTGCCGAGCACGAAGACCTTGTCGGAAACGCCGCGCAGGATATGCCCGACGAGCGCCGTGGTCGTGGTCTTGCCGTTGGTCCCGGTGACCGCGATGAGGCGTCCCTTATGGAAATGATAGGCCAGCGCGATCTCGCTGATGATGGGCGTTCCGGCGGCCTGCAGGACCTTGACGAAAGGCCTGGTCAGCGGGATGCCCGGGCTCGAGGCGCACAGCTGCATGCGTGCCGCATCTTCCGGTTTAAGCTCGCCCAGAATGATCTCGCATTCATGGCCTTCCAGCTTTTCGATCAGCGCGTTTCTGTCCAGTTTGATGTTCTCGTCGTAGAGGACGGGGGTGTAGCCCGCCTTCTGCAGCAGGCGGACGGCATTCAGGCCGCTCCGGCCGGCTCCGGCCACCATGATCGGGATGTCTTTGCTCCACTCTTTGTTCATTGTCAGGCTCCTAAATAACCCACTGCGCAGAAGAACACCGTGACGACCGTGAAGACGATCACGATGCGGGCTTCCGACCAGTTGTAGAATTCAAACGTATGATGGATCGGCGTCATCTTGAAGACGCGTTTTCCGTGAGTGATCTTGAAATAACTTACCTGAATCATCACCGACAGCGTCTCGCAGACGTAGATGATGCCGCAGACAAGAAGCATTAACGGCTGGCGCAGGATCAGGGCCGAGGAGGCAATGAAGCCGCCGAGGGCCAGCGATCCGGTATCGCCCATGAAAATGCGCGCCGGGTTCGTATTGAAGAGCAGAAAGCCCAGAAGCGCGCCGCAGACAGCCGCCGCCGCGGGTTCGATCCCGCTTTCGTAAAGGAGGGACAGGCTCACGAAGAACAGGGCCACGACCGCCGTCACGCTGCTGCACAGGCCGTCGATGCCGTCCGTCAGGTTCACGCCGTTGTCCGCGCCGAGCACCACCAGGAACAGCAGGGGGATATACCACCAGCCCAGATCGACCATCTGCCCTTTCATGAAGGGGATGCGGATCATCGTGGGATCCGGCGTGTAGGTCATCCGGTACCAGCAGAAAGCCGCCGTCAGGATCATCTGCAGGGCAAATTTCTGCCAGGCCTTCAGCCCCAGGTTCACGCCGTGTTTTCTTTTCAGTCCGTCATCCAGCATGCCGATCAGGCCGTAGCCGACCGTCATGACAAGGATCGGAACGGTCTCCGGATATTTGCTGACAAAGGGGATCACAGCCAGCACGATCGCAGGCACGAACGCCATGCCGCCCATGGTGGGCGTGCCGGCCTTTTTCTGATGCTTGGGACCGACTTCGCGGATGTGCTGCCCGATATGCTTCTTCTGCAGGAAGGGGATCAGGAGCGCGGTGAATACGGTGCTGAGGATCAGCGCGATCCCGAAGGAAATGATGGCTTGTTTCATGATATTTGCCTCTGTCAGTTGGTTGCGGCGTCCGCGGGGATGCCAAGGTAGGGAATGATCCGTTTCATGATGTCGCGTTCCAGTTCAACGGCACTGGACGAAGAAACCGTGGTGTCTTCATGCTCCGGCTCGTCAATGACCGCGTAGACCAGCAGTTTCGGGTTGAACGCCGGTGTGAATCCCATGAAGGAGATCACGTAATTGTGCTCTTCGATCGGATATTTCTGGGCCGTCCCGGTCTTGCCGCCGACCGTATAGCCCTTGATCTTTGCGCGGGTCCCGCCGCCGCTCTGTACCGTTTCATAAGCCGCCTGCTTCAGGAATTCACAGGTCGACTCACTGATCGTTGTGCGGACCAGTTCCGGTTCCACGGTTTTGACCGTGTTGCCGTTTTCGTCCAGCAGCTGGCGGACGATATGCGGCGTATAGTAATAGCCGCCGTTCAGGATGGAGCAGTACGCTGATGCCATCTGGACCATCGTTGAGGAATAGCCCTGGCCGAAGGAACAGGTCGCGAGGTCGATCAGGCTCATGTTCTCTTCCGTGAACAGGATTCCCGTAGCTTCACCGGGAAGATCGATCCCAGTGCGGCTTCCGAGGCCGAACAGTCGCTGCCATTTCAGCATTGTCGGGGCATTCAGGCGGGATGCAATGTTCATCAGTGCATCGTTGCAGGACTGCATCAGAGCGCCCGTCACATCCATTGCCCCGTGGCCTTCCAGCTTGTGGCAGTGGATCGTCTGGCCCTGGACCGTCTCGCTGCCGTCGCAGTAGAACGTCGTATCCGGTTCGATCACGTTCTCTTCCAGCGCCATCGCCACCGTCAGTTCCTTTGACACGGAACCGGGTGAGAATGCGTCATTCACGGCGAAATTCCGCCAGACCGAGTTCTGCAGGGCGGAGCGTTCATCGTCCGTCATCGCGTTCAGTTCTTCGTCGCTGACGACAGCGGAGAAATCCATGGGATCGTTCGGGTCATAGACCTTATCCGTGGCCATGCCGAGGATCTCGCCGCTCGTCGGATCCATCACGATGACGCCGATGTTTTTGTATTCATGTTTCTGTTTGTAGTTGGCGATCTCCTCTTCCACGATCTTCTGCACGTTGTAGTCGATCGTGCTGACAACGGTGTAGCCGCCGACTGCAGCCTCCGTCACGCTCTCGTAATCGCCTTCGGGGCTGATGTAGCTGTAGACCTTGCCGGGGATGCCGCTCAGGGACGAATTGTAGTATTCTTCAATGCCCCAGTGCCCTTCCGCGCTTTCCGCGCCGGAAAAGCCGAGGACGGTGCAGGCCAGCGTATCGTAGGGATACATTCTCTTGTATTCCGTCTCGAACCAGACGCCGGTCACCTTGTCCTGATGGAGCTTCTTCTTATTCTTGTCTTTTGCCGTATTGTATTCCGTCTGATACTGCAGGAAACGGTCTCTGTCCTCCGCACTCAGCTGCCGCGCAAAGCGGACGTAAGGCGCATCAGGTTTTTCATCCAGGATCGCATTGATCTCATCCCGCGAATAGCCGAAGACCTGTACGAGCGCGTCCACGGTCGCTTCGCGGTTCGGTTCGGGTTTCTGGGGATTGGAGGTGTAGAGGATGACCGAAGGGTCCAGGATCAGATTGTAGACTTCTTCACTGTAGGCGAGAACCGTGCCGTTCCGGTCCGTGATATTGCCGCGCCGGAAGGCAAGCAATGAGGTGTCATAGCCCTGCTGCGACAGGATGCGCTGCTGGTATTCCTTCCCGTTGTTCCGCATCAGCACCAGCAAATAGACGGCAAGTGCAAACAAAACTGCCGCCACCATGATAAAGGTGAACGCCAGTTTTCTCCGCATATGTATCGTCAGTCTTCGCTCTTTGACTTCAGCTGTTCGGGATGTCTTCATACTGCCGTACATACTCCCTCATCTGTTCAGCATACTCGATCACTTCGTTCTCATTCGGATAAACCATCCCCATCTCATCCACGGCGATCCGGTAGACCTCTTCCAGATCCATCTGGGCGCTGAGGCGGTTTTCGCGCACGGCGTTTTCCGAACGGACTTTTGTGATCTGCTCTTCCAGATTCGCGATCCGGTTCATGGAAGCATTGATCGAGGCCTGCACCTTCAGATAGCTGAAGCACAGGTAGCCGAACAGCACGGTGACAGCCAGCAGCATCAGCACGTAGGGCACATTGACCCTGACCCGGGCAGGTACAGCCTTGGGCTGCACGCGGACACGGGTCTCCTGCTGCGGAGCATGCTGCGGACGCGCCTGTTCGACGCGTACGGTATTGCCTTCCACGATATAGTGCTTTCTGTCAGCCATATCATGCCCCCCCGCCGGCTCCGGCCTTTTCGAATATGCGGAGCTTGGCGCTTGCCGACCGCGGATTCCGGCTCATCTCCTCCTCCGAAGGAAGGATGGGCTTCCGGGTGACGACCTTTCCCCTGCTGACCCGTCCGCAGACGCAGACCGGGAAATCTTTCGGGCAGATGCAGGGGTTCTCTGCCGTTCTGAATGCGTTCTTCACGATGCGGTCTTCCAGTGAATGGAAGGTGATGACTGCCAGTCTTCCGCCGGGAGCAAGGGCGCCGATAATGCCGGGAAGGCATTCCTCGAGCGTCGTCAGTTCGTGATTGAGCGCGATGCGGACAGCCTGGAAGGTTCTCTTTGCCGGGTGTCCGCCGGTATTTCGGTACTTTGCCGGGATCGATTGCTCGATGATCCGGACAAGTTCTCCTGTCGTTTTCAGGGGCCCGCTCTGCCGGGCCAGCACGATGCGTTTGGCGATCAGCCCTGCGAAGCGTTCCTCGCCGTAGTCCCGGAGGATCCGGGCCAGTTCGGCTTCACTGCTCTCATTCAGCAGATCGGCGGCGGTCCGGCTTTCGTCCCGGTCCATCCTCATGTCGAGCGGCGCATCCTTCATGTAGGAAAAGCCGCGTTCGGCACTGTCCAGCTGGAAACTGGAGACACCCAGATCCAGCAGGATCCCGTCCGCGCTGGAAAGCTCCAGTTCGTGAAGGACTTCGGGCAGCTCGCCGTAATTGCTTTTGACGAGTCGGAAATCCGGCCTTTCGCCTTCGGGCATTGCCTCACGGGTCTTCTCCAGCTGCAGTTTTGCCGCTGCGAGAGCGTCGCTGTCGCGGTCGATCCCGATCAGCAGGCCTTCCTGGGAAAGCCTTTCCAGAATGTGCGAGGCATGGCCCGCGCCGCCAACCGTTCCGTCAACGTAAGTTCCGGACGGACGGACAGCGAGCGCCTCCAGGCACTCCTCAAGGAGCACCGGAACATGGGAAAATTCCATCCCTTATCTCCTTCAGATGCCCAGCTCGGCCATTCTCTCTGCGAGTTCGTCCACATCCTCATACGAGGACGCTTTGTTCCAGGTCTCTTTGTCCCAGAGTTCGACCCGGCTGCCGACGCCGCACAGGACCACATCCTTTTCGAGGCCGGCGGCGTCGCGCAGATTCTGGGGGATCAAAGCGCGTCCCTGCCTGTCCAGTTCGATCTCGGCCGCACCGGCCAGGAAATAACGGACAAATTTACGGGCGTCTTTGCTGGTCAAAGGAAGCGTCTGGAGCTTTGCCTCGAAACGCTGCCACTCGCGTGTGGGAAAAAGAAAAAGGCAGTCGTCCAGTCCTCTGCTGATCACGAAGACGTCGCCGAGCTCTTCCCGCAGTTTCGCAGGAATGATGACGCGTCCTTTGGGATCGACCGAATGATTATAAGTTCCCATCAGCATATTCATGGCGGCTGCTCCTTTCTTTCTCATGTTTCAGGGATAAAAAGTCGTGAATTTCGCCACTTTGTGACACTTTCACCCACTTTCCTCCCCTGTGCCTTTGATTGTAAGGGGAAATGCCGAAAAATGCAAGCACTTTTTCGGGAAAAACAGCATTTTTCGCAAGTTTTTTTGTGTAAAAAACGGCTGAAAAAACACACAAAAAAAGCGGCGGACCGAAGTCCGCCGCCGGAGGTGTATTTATTTGCCTTTTCAGAATTATCTCATGCCCTTGTCGTAAGGAATGCCTTCCGCCTTCGGCGCCTGAGAGCTCTTGGAGGTGAAGGCCAGCACGATCAGGGAAATGATGTACGGCAGCATGTTGTAGACCGGGCTGGGGATGTTCATCTTTGCCAGCCAGTCGAACGAACTGTAGACGTTGCTGAGTGCCCGGAAGAGACCGAACAGCAGGCCCGCGAGGGCGATGCGCTGCGGTTTCCACTGGCCGAAGATCATGACGGCAAGGGACAGGAAGCCGAAGCCGGCGACGCCGTACTCAAAGCGCCATTCGGAAGCGCCTGCCATGATGAAGACGATACCGCCGAGACCGCCGTAGGCCCCTGAGATCAGGACGCCCGCCCAGCGCATCTTAAAGACGTTGATACCGACGGAAGCCGCCGCCTGAGGATGTTCCCCGCAGGCCATCATCCGGAGGCCGAACTTCGTCTTGTACAGGATGACATAGGCAGCGACAAGCAGGATCAGCGTCACCAGCATGAACCAGCTGAATTCGAAATCGCCGAGCTTGACCAGGAATTTCTCACGGGCTGCGCCGTAGTTGACCACGGAGGAAACGTCGTCCGGATTCGCCGCGGTGTTGATGGCCTTGATGATGACCGTGACGCCTGCCACGCCCAGCATGTTCAGCGCGGTACCGACGATAGTCTGATCAGCTTTCAGGTTGATGCTGGCCACGGCAAGCAGCGAGCAGTACAGTGCGCCGGCAGCCATGGAGATCAGGATGACCAGCAGGATCAGAGCAAGGGTCGGGACCTTTTCGGTCAGGTAGCGCATGGTCAGCGCACCGCCCATGGCGCCCACGAGCATGGTGCCTTCAAGGCCCAGGTTGATGACGCCGGAGTGTTCAGCGAAGCATCCGCCGAGCGCGACCAGGATAAGGACTGAGGCAAAGATCAATGTATATTGGATAAGGAGTGTCATTGTGCCTTACCTCCTTCCGCCGTTTTCTGTTCAAGAACTTTTTGAGCTTTTTCCTCCCGCTTGGCGATCCGCTTGTTCATCATCAGCTTCATGAAGAACACGAAGCCGCACAGATAAATGATGATCGAGGAGATCAGGTCGGAGATCTGCGCGCAGTAGATCTTCTTGTCCACATAGGCGCCGCCGGCCGTGATGTGCTGGATGAAGAAGGAGGAAAGGATCGCGCCGATCGGGTTCAGGCCGCCGAGGAAGGCTGCCGCGATCCCGTTGAAGCCCATGCCCGGTACCGACGAGGTGGAGCAGTTCCACTGCTCGTAGCTGGTCAGGTAGAGCATGGCTGCGCCGAGCCCTGCCAGAGCACCGCTGATCGCGAGCGTTACGATGATGTTGCGTTTCTCCGCCATGCCGGCGTATTTCGCCGCGTTCTTGTTGCCGCCGGTCGCCCGCAGTTCATAGCCAAATTTCGTCTTTTCCAGAATGATCCAGATCACAAAAGCGATCACAACGGCAAATATGATCGAGATACCGACGTATTTGTTGTTATTGAAGAATTTCCCGAGCCCCAGTGTCGGCAGAAGCGATGCCGCGCTCGTGCGCGCCACCTCCTTGGTATAAGGACTCGTCGCTTCCTTGACGTTCGTCAGCAGCATGTTCGTGCCGTACAGGATGATCCAGTTCAGCATGATGCCGGAAATAACTTCGTTCACGTTGCAGTAGGCTTTAAGCAGACCGCTGATGCTGCCAGCCAGAGCGCCGCCGAGGATGGCTACCAGCGTACAGACCCACCACGGGAGCTTCAGCGCCAGCGCACAGTACAGAGAGCAGGCAATACCGATGCAGTACTGGCCGGCCGTGCCGATATTGAACAGGCCGACCTTGTAAGAGAACAGGATCGACAAAGAGCACATGACCAGGGGTGCTGCCTTGACCAGGGTATTGCCGAGATACTTCAGCTGCGATTCTTTTTTGTTGTAGGTAAAGAAGTTTTTGATGACAGCCTTGATCGCTTCTCCCGCGCCCGAAGGTTCGATGAACAGCAGAACGATATAGCCGATCAGCAAGCCGAGCAGGATGCACATCAGCGAAGCAAGCAGCGATTGCACCCCGTCATTTTTCAGGATCTTTTTCATGCTTTCACCTCATCTCTCTTCGCGCCGGCCATGTACAGGCCGAGTTCTTCCTGGGTCGTCTTCTTCGGATCGAGTTCACCGACGATCTCCCCTTCGTACATCACCAGGATGCGGTCCGGAACGTCCATGACCTCGTCCAGTTCCAGTGAGACAAGCAGCACCGCCTTGCCGGCGTCGCGCTGGGCGATCAGGCTCTTGTGCACGCCTTCGATCGCGCCGACGTCGAGGCCGCGGGTCGGCTGCACCGCCACCAGCAGTTCGGGACCTCTGTCGATCTCGCGGGCGATGATCGCCTTCTGCTGGTTGCCGCCGGACATTGCTCTTGCCTTGGTTATCGGCCCCTGGCCGGAGCGGATATCATATTCATCGATCAGCTTTTCAGCATATTTCCTGATATTGTCGCGGCGGAGGAAGCCGGCCTTGTTGGTAAACTCCGGCTCAAAGTAGCGCTGCAGTACCAGATTGTCCTCCAGGCTGTAGTCGAGGACCAGGCCGTGTTTGTGCCTGTCCTCCGGAATGTGGGACATGCCCTTCAGGCTCCGTTCGCGGATCTTTGCCTTCGTGATGTCCTCGCCGAGCATTTTGATGCTGCCCGAGACCAGCGGCTCCAGCCCGGTCAGGCCGTAAACGAATTCCGTCTGGCCGTTGCCGTCGATCCCCGCGAGGCACACGATCTCGCCGGCATGCACGGTTAGGGACACGTTCTTGACCGCATTGTTCTTATGAACCTTGGAGGCAACGGACATATTTCGGATCTCCAGGACGGACTTTCCGATCTTCGCTTCGCCCTTCTCGACGTGGAAGTTGACGTTCCGTCCGACCATCATGGCCGACAGCTCTTCCATCGTCGTATTTGCCGTCTCGACCGTACCGATGTATTTGCCCTTGCGCAGCACGCTGCAGCGGTCCGCGACAGCCATGATCTCAGCCAGCTTGTGTGAAATGAACAGGATGCTTTTTCCTTCCGCAGCCAGATTCTTCATGATCTGCATCAGTTCTTCGATCTCCTGCGGCGTCAGGACAGCCGTCGGTTCGTCAAAGATCAGGATCTCGTTCTCACGGTAGAGCATCTTCAGGATCTCGGTACGCTGTTGCATGCCGACGGTGATATCCTGGATCTTCGCGTCCGGGTCCACGCGGAGCCCGTATTTTTCCGAAAGCGCCACAACTTTCTTTCGGGCTTCGTCCTTCTGCAGGAAGCCGCCCTTTGTCGTCTCAACGCCCAGGATGATGTTGTCCAGGACCGTGAAGCATTCCACCAGCTTGAAATGCTGATGGACCATGCCGATGCCAAGTTCGTTGGCAACGTTGGGGTCATTGATCTCGACCTTCTTGCCCCTTACGTAGATCTCACCTTCCTCGGGCTGATAAAGCCCGAACAGCACCGACATCAGGGTCGATTTGCCGGCGCCGTTTTCACCAAGCAAAGCGTGGATCTCCCCCTGTTTCAACTGGAGAGTCACGTCATCGTTGGCAATTATCCCGGGAAATCTCTTTGTGATATGCAGCATTTCTATTGCATACGGAGATGGTGTGGACATATGCCGATTCCTCCTCTTTATGCTTTCGCACAAATTGATGACTTTATTCTACTTTCTTTCCGTGCATTTGTAAAGATTCCCTAAAGATTTTTATCTCATCCGGTAAAGAAAAAGCCGCCCGAAAGCGGCCTGAAGAAGGCAGATCATTCTTCTTTTTTCTTGTTCCAGAATGAGCGCACGATGACTGCTGCCTGCTTCACCGCTTCGACCGGCTTCGCGCGGCTTACCGTTTCGATTGCTGAACCGGCAGCCTTTTTCACCGCTTCGACCGGCTTCGCATGGCTCACCGTCTCGATCGCCGATTCGGCGGCGTTCTTCACCGCTTCGACCGGCTTCGCATGGCTTACCGTCTCCACTGCCGAACCGACAATGTCCTTCACAGCCTCTACCGTTTTGGGATTGGTGACGGTCTCCAGCGCAGACCCGGCTGCATCCCTGACGGCTGCCATCGCCGCAAGTGCAGGGGAAGTCCTTGCTCCGGCACGGTCGAGTTCCGTTCTGATGTCCGGGCCGCCGAGGAAGAACAGCGCCAGCGCGCCGGGGCCGACGTAGGAAGTCGTGACAGGCTCGTAATCCACATGCAGGATCTCCTTCGGCGGACGGCTGCGGCAGATCATTTCCTCCAAACGCTTCGCATCCTCCTCGCAGGCTGCCTGCACGATGCCGACCGTCTGTTCCTCCGGATGCTCGACCAGCGCTTCGTAGCGCCCTGCAAGTGCTTCTACCGCCTTCTTTCTTCCGCGGATCTTCGCGAAGGCGACAATCTTACCGTCCGCATCGCCCTTCAGCAGCGGCTTTATGTTCAGGATCGTACCGATCCAGGCAGCGGCGTTGGACAGTCTCCCGCCGCGCTTTAAGTACATCAGATCATCCACCGTGAAGACGTTGCACATCCTCCGGCTGTAATCCTCCAGCTTTTCGACTGCTTCTTCGATGCTGAGTCCCTGATCCCGCAGCCTCGCCGCTTCCAGCGCCACGAAGCCTTCGCCGAGCGCGGCACCCTTCGTGTCGACCACGAAGGCTTTCACGTCCGGGTGATCTTCCGCGAGCATGCGCAGGGCCACGCGGGCCGAATCACAGGAGCCGCTGATGCCGCCCGACATGCTGACGTAAATGAAGTCGCGGCCTGCCTTCGCTTCCTCTTCGAAATACTCCAGATAACGCTGCGGCGTGATCTGCGTGGTGGTCACCCTCGGGCCTTCCTTCAGGCGGCGGTAGTAGCTTTCGCTGTCAAAGTCTTCTATGGCTTCGCAGCACAGATCCTTTCCGTCGACATGATAATAGAATGGGATCACCTTGAGCCCGTATTCATCCGCCATGAATTTCGGCAGATTCCCTGAGGTATCAGTTATCACTGAAAATGCCATGAAATTAACCTCCTGATTTGTCCATATCATACCAATTTTCCGGCAAAGGCACAAGTAAAAAACTGATAAACTCCGCCTGTGCGGCTCCGGAACAAAAAACAGAGGGCGCTGAAGACACGAAAAAACCGGGACATGCTATCCGAAAACAGCATATCCCGGCCTTTTGTGATTTGTCACCGGCTGTCCGGCTTCAATTATTTGATCTGTCCCTGATCATCGACCGTGATGCTCACAGCGGGCATGGCGGAGATGTCGTTGGAGACGGTGATCTTGCCGTTGAACATGTCAGCAACGAGAGCCTTGTAGTCGTCCTTGGTGAACTTGTCGGACCACTGCGTGCCTTCGCCCATGGGGATCTGCACGTAGTTGGCTTCCGGATCGGTGCCCGAGACCAGGCCCAGAGTCGCGATCTTGCCGGCATAATCAGCCCACTTGCCGTTCTTGATGATGTCTTCAAGTGCGTTGTAAGTGGTCGGATACAGGCCCTTCATGGCGGAGGTGACGGTCATGCCGTCTACCCCGGCGTAATTCTTGATCACGCCCGCCTGGTCAACGTCAACGCCGATGACCTTGCCGTTCGCGCTCTTCGCAGCGTCGACAGCAGAGGTGTAGATGCCGCCGCCGCAGGCAAAGACGACTTCAGTGCCGCCGGCATACCAGGTATCCATCTTGGCCTTGATGTCGGCATCGCCGAAGAACTGGCCGCCGTAGACATAGTTCAGGGAGACGTCAGCGCCGGTTTCCTTGGCAGCGGCGTCAGCGCCCTGCACGAAACCGAAGCCGTAGCGGACAACAGCGGGAACCGCCATGCCGCCCAGGAAGCCGAGCTTGGTGTAGCCGAGCTTAACGGCAGCGTAACCGGCCATGTAGCCGCAGAGTTCTTCCTGGTAGACAGCGCAGTAAACGTTGTCCATGTAGACGTACTTGTTGAGATCCCAGTTGTCGGGATTGTAGTCATACTGTTCACCCGCAGCGGCAACGCCGGCTTCCAGCAGATCGCCGGCAGCGACGTCCAGAGCGACAAACTTGACATCCTTGTACTCAGAGGCAGCTTCGACGATGGTGCCGCCGAAAGCGTAACCGGGCATAACGATGACGTTGAAGCCGTCGTCAACAGCCTTTTCCACCATGCCTACACGGTCGGCCGTGGAGTCGGCAGCGGGCTTGTAGTAGGTGAAATCGATGCCGTTCGCTTCGCAGAAAGCCTTGCAGGCTTCATAGGTGGTCTGGTTGAAGGACTGGTCGGTGATATCGCCGTAGTCCGTGATCATGGCTACCTTGTACTCGGAAGCAGCGGCTTCGGTGGTCTGGGGAGCAGCTTCCGTGGTCTGAGGAGCGGGAGCTTCAGTGGTCTTAGGGGCTTCCGTGCTCGTCTTGGGAGCTTCGGTGGTCTTTGCAGGATCGCTGCCGCAGGCGCAAAGCGAGAGCACCATCACAAGCGCGAGAGCCAGTGCAAAAGGTTTTTTCATCATTACTTTTTCCTCCTTAGATAACCCTGGATAGGGATCTGCTGCATAGCGATGATATCATAACACAGGAGCGGCGGCTTTTCAACAGTAAATTGCTGTCGGAAGCCGCCGCAGATAAGTTATTTTTGTTTTCTCCGGCCCATCAGGATGCCGGACAGCAGACCGACGATCATGGCCATGACGATGATCAGGATGATCAGGACCGTGTTGCCGCCTCCGCTGCTGCCGTTCGGTGCCGCTTCGGTCGTCTGCACGGGCGCCGCCGATGAAGGCGCTGCAGTCGCAGGGGCTTCCGTGGACGGTGCCGCCGTGCTTTCCGGCTGCGTCGGTGCCGCAGTCTCAGGCGCTGCGGTCGACTCCGGCTGGGTCTCCGCTGCTTCTGTCGTTTCCGGCTGCGTCGGCACTTCTGCCGTGGCCGGGGCCTCAGTCGGGGCTGCTGTCGGTGCCTCGGTCGTGGCCGGCACAGTCTCCGGGACATCGATCTCCCAGTCACCGTCTTTCGGATCGACCCAGACCGTAAAGCCGTTCGTCTCTCCCTTGTAGCTGACATTTACCCACACAGGGCCGGCATAGGTGAATTCCGTGATATCCGTTGCCAGCGAAGAGATCGGAACGATGCCCTGCGATTTGCCGCCGGCGATGTATTCCGCCTCAAGGCCGGTCAGATCCAGCTTGTCGCCGAGGGTATAACCGCTGCGGTCAGGCGTCTTCACGATCCGAAGCTGGTCGTAGGCGTAATCGACGGTATCCGACAGGCGGTTGACATTGATGGGGCTGGAATAGCAGTAGTACTCCGAGCCGCCCTTCAGTTTTAAGAAGACACCGACGACCAGTTCCTCCGGCTTGCCGGGTTCAGCCTCTGAGATGTGGATCGAAGCGTCATCGTCCACGATCGCCTGGAGCCCCGTTGCATAGGGACCGCCCTTGTAGTTATACCATTGATAGCTCACGTCGTCCACGTAAGAATCGTCCACATCCAGCACGGTCACGCCGATCTTTCCGACGGAGTCCGGTTTCAGATTGACGACCGGCTTGACGTAGATCGTCGGCGGATAACCGGAATCCGTTATGCCGAGGCCGCTGCAGCTGACATGCGCCATGCTGGTATTCGCCCCCGTATTGCCGTCAAAAGCATAGCAGTAAACTCTGGTCCAGTTGCCGCTCCAGCCGTCGATGCCGATCTTGATGTTCATAAAGATGACGGTCGAACGGTTTGCCGTGGATTTCACCGTGATGTCGTCGCAGTACGACTTCATGCCGGCGTTCATCAGCGCGGTTTTCTGTTTCGGGAGTTCGTACTCCTTGCCGCCGTATTCCACATACCAGGTAAATTCAAGGTTCTGGCCCGAGACCGTCGCGGAATATTCCGCATCGGCGCCGACGGGATAAGAAAGCGACTGCGGATCCCAAGTCACATACGGCTCCGTGTAGGCGTGTGCAGTCCGGCCGCCCGCAAAAAGCAGCAGCGCCGCCAGTGCGAACAGGAAAATGAAATGCTTTCTCATGATTGCTTCCTCCTTTTCCCTTTATTTCTGAGCGGCGGCACGCTCGGCCGCTTCGCGTTTGATCCGTTTTTTCCAGCATCTGCGGCACATGGCAACATAGCAGTCGTTGCCGCCCAGCACGACCTGTGCGCCGCCGGTGACCACATGGCCCTCGCCGTCGATGCGGGCGTTTACCGTGGCCTTGGCGCCGCAGGTGCAGACCGTCTTGATCTCGGTGATGGACTGCGCCAGTTCGAACAGTCGGTGGCTGCCCGGGAAGGTATGGGTCTGGAAATCCGTCGCCAGGCCGAAGCAGAGCACCGGGACGTCATCTTCGTCCACAAGGTCCGCCAGCTGGTCGACATGTTCCGGCGTGAAGAACTGGGCTTCGTCCGCAATGATAACGTCCCGCCTGTCGGGCAGTGCCCGGAACAGGGCGGCAATATCATCCTGCGGGCCGATCACCCGGTCCGCCTCGGCTTCCAGCCCGATGCGCGAGCGGATGAGCGCAGCGCCGTCGCGGGTGTCGACGGCGGGCTTGATCAGCCAGACCTTCATCCCGCGCTCCTCGTAATTGAATTTGGTGATCAGTGCCTGCGCGGACTTGCTGGAGCCCATGGCACCGAATTTGAAATACAGCTTAGCGGCCATCGTTCTTCTCTCCTGCTCCGCCGGCAGCCTCCTGCAGTTTCGCGATCGCCTGATCGGCAGCCTCCTGCAGCTTTGCGACAGCGTCATCCACCGACTCCTGCACCTTGGCGATCGCTTCGTCGGCGGCATCCTTCAGGGCTTCGGCATGCTCTTCAGCCGCATCCTTCAGAGCTTCCGCGTGCTCTTCCGCCGCATCCTTCAGGGCCTCGGCAGCGGCATTGGCCTTCGCAGCCTGCTCGGCCGCCTCAGCCTCCGCCTGCTCGGTGGCAGCCTGTGCCTCAACGTGCGCGCTGTCGGCTTCTGCTTCCAGGAGCTCTCCGGCCGTTTCTTCCATGTCGGTCCTGGCCTGCTCGGCGGCATCCGCCGCGCCCTCCATCGTTTCCTGGGCATGCGCTGCGGCTTCCGCGAAGGCTTCCGAAGCCTTCCGGTCTTCTTCGATCATTTCGAGGACGTTGCCCTTGATCTCCTCAGCCGCCTCGGCTTCCGCCTTCGCGACGATGGCTTCGGCCTCCTTTGCTTTCTTCATGCCGATGACGTACAGCACCAGCGCCGCGGCGCACAGCACCACGCTCACGACCTGCGAGATCGCGATGCCGGTGTGGCCGATCTTCAGCTGGTCGGTGCGCAGGCCTTCGATCCAGAAGCGTCCCACGCCGTAGCCCATCAGGTACAGCAGAAAGATCTGGCCGTGGAAGCGTTTCTTCCTCGTTGCGAGCAGCAGGATGACGAACAGGGCGAGGTTCCACAGGCTCTCATACAGGAAGGTCGGATGAACCTGGATATAGGAGACGCCGTCCACGCTGACAGCCTTCTCCAGCAGTTCGGGCGTAATCATCGCGCTGTTGACCTTCGCGATGTTCAGGCGCATGGCCAGCAGGTTTTCGGTATAGCCGCCGAAGCATTCCATGTTGACGAAATTGCTCCAGCGCCCCGTCGCCTGCGCCAGCACCACACCGACGAATGCAGTATCGAGGACCTGGCGGAAATTCAGTTTCTTGACCTTGCAGAAGATCCAGCCCGTGATCGCGCCGGCAATGATCCCGCCGTAAATGGCGAGCCCGCCGGCCCGCAGGTTGAAGATCTCCTTCAAGTTGTCCTTGTAGGCATCCCAGTCGAAGGCGACGTAGTACAGGCGCGCGCCGATGATGCCGAACAACACGCCCCAGATCATCAGCTCCGCGTAGTTGTCGTCATTCTGGCCGGTCCTCCGGGCCACGATGCAGGCGACCGTGAGCGCCAGAAGAACAGAGGCCGCGATGATGCAGCCGTAGATATAAATGTCGAAATTACCGATCTTGAAGCTCTTTACCCAGTCCGAGAACTTCAGACCAAGATTGACGAACCAGATATCCGCAGTTAAAGTAAACATGGCAGTACTCTCCTTGCGAAACATTATGCCATCGACGGGCGCGAAAGTCAATGAAAAGAGGGATCTCAAAAACTATGCAATAATTTTGTTTTTCCGGGATTTTCCGCTTGACAATTGCTGGTGCCCGCGCTATTATTACTGATGCGCTCGGGAGACCGACCGCAATGCGTGCGTTTAGCTCAGCTGGATAGAGCGTTTGGCTACGGACCAAAAGGCCGGGGGTTCGAATCCTCTAACGCACAGAAAAGGAGCACCGGCGGTGCTCCTTTTTCATACCTGCGGATATGGCGAAACTGGCAGACGCGCGGGATTTAGGTTCCCGTGGGGCGACCCGTGCAGGTTCGAGTCCTGTTATCCGCATCAAAACTGGACCGATAATTGATACAATGTGTCAGTTATCGGTCCGTTTCTTTTTGTCCGGAAAAGCCCTGAAATCAGGCTCTTTTCGGGGATTGACGGGGGCATCATGAACTGTGGACATATGGCAGAGCAGCCGTTTCCTGCCCTGATTGGCCAATCCCGGCCTCCTGGTAGATATGCTATCGTTTCAAAAGGGCTATCGTTTCATCGAAAAAGCGCCTGTGCGGAGTTTGGTTTCGCTCCGTCACAGGCGCTTGTGTTTTATCCCGGCTCATAGCGTCTCGGTGATCTCCATGCCGTTTTTGAAGCGAAACACCAGCCTCCCGTCCTCGAAGACCGTCACCCGGTCGATCAGGTTGAGCCAGAGCCGGTCGCTGTACTGAACCGGCAGCGAGGCATCGATGAGAAGAAGCTCAGTCATGAAGCACTCCATGACATCAGCCTGAAAGCGCTTTGTGACCTTCTGCCGCTGAAGCTGCTCGGCGCTCTCTTCGACAGCGTGGTACCGCTGGGCAAGAGCGTCGTATTTCCGGTTGTACTCATCCTGCGGCATGGCCGTGGTGGCGTTCTCCATGATCAGTTTCTTAGTCAGCGCCTCTACGACCTCCATCTCGTCGTTCAGGGCAGCGCATTCCGCGTCGATGGCTTCCGTGTTCAGGTACTCATCGCGGAGCATCACGCAGGTATCCAGCAGAACTTCTCGTTCCTCCGTCAGCCGCGCTACAGCCTGCAGGAACAAGCGCTTGATCTCCTCCTCGGTCAGGTGCGGAGTGCCGCAACGGTGTTCACCTTTGAACTTCCCGTTGCATTGCCAGATCACGCGGCGGTACTTGTCTGTACTGTGCCACACCTTGCTGCCGTAAAACTCCCCACAATCGCCGCAGACCAGCTTTGCTGAAAACGGGCTGAGACTGTTGTGGTGCCTGCCCCTGGCCTTGCGGACCGCCATCTCATCCTGCACCTTTTTCCACTGATCCGGATCAATGATGGCCGGATGGCTCTCCTCCACGATGTACTGGGGGACCTCTCCCTCGTTTACTTTCATCTTCTTGGAGAGGAAGTCCACGGTGAACTTCTTCTGGAGGATCGCGCTGCCCTTGTACTTCTCGTTCATCAGGATGCTCTCAATGGTGCTGGTCTGCCACCTGGTCTTTCCGCGAGGCGACGGGATGCCCTTCTCCGTTAGGTGGTTAGCGATCCAGTTGACTGTCTTGCCCTGTATGAAAAGCCGGTAGATTTCCCGGACCGTCTCTGCCTCCTCCGGCACTATCTCCGGCAGACCGTCCTGCCCTTTGCGGTATCCGAGGAAGGAGGAATACGGCAGTGTGACCTTGCCATCCGCGAAACGCTTCCGTTGGCCCCATGTGACGTTTTCCGATATGGACCGGCTCTCCTCCTGCGCGAGGCTGCTCATGATAGTGATCAGCAGCTCGCCCTTGCTGTCAAAGGTGTATATACCCTCCTTTTCAAAGTACACCTCGGTCCCATGCTCCTTCAGCTTCCGGACAGCGGTGAGGCTGTCCACAGTGTTCCGAGCGAAACGGCTCACCGACTTGGTCACGATCAGGTCGATGCGTCCGGCCAGCGCGTCCTCAATCATTCGGTTGAATCCCTCCCGGCCTCTGGTGCTCACGGCAGAAATGCCCTCGTCGGTGTATACGTCCACAAACTCCCATTCCGGATTGGATCGGATGTATTTGGTGTAGTAGTCCACCTGCGCCTCATAGGAGGTGAGCTGCTCCTCGCTGTCGGTGGACACACGGGCATATCCGGCTACCCGCCGTCTGGTGCGCGAATTGACCGGCTGCTTGGAGTGAAGCATCTTTGTTGCCGGGATTACTGTTACATTAGCCATTTTGCCTGCTCCTTTCGATCTGCCTCTGCCTCGCGGCCTCGCGCATCTCCGGTGTCCAGCTTTCCGCTCTGGACCGGTCCTTCCATCGCTTAACGGTTTCCTCGCCGGTCCTGAACCGGAATATCAGCCTATTCCCATCTTCCGCGCGGATTTCCGTTAAATCGCCAATATCCATATCTGCGGTCAGGTCCATCAGAACCGACTCCGGTATCTGCTTGGATGCGCAGGCCGCTTTGCCAAGGGTGTTGTAGGTTCCACATATCCATACCGGCTCGGTTGCGGTGACCTTTCTCCGGTAATGCTTGCCGCAGCAGCCACAGATGATCAGGCCGGTAAATGGATACCGATTACTGTAACTCTTGCCGGGAGGCGCGTGTTTCGCTGCCCGTCTCTCCATCTCAGCCTGTACAGCCTTGTAATCCTCCATGTTGATGATCGCCTCATGGGAGCTCTTCACATGGTATTGGGGAAGCTGGCCCTCGTTGGGTAGTGTCCGCTTCGTCAGGTGATCCTCCCTGAAGGTCTTCTGCAGGAGCAGGTTACCTGTGTAGGTATAGTTCCGCAGAATGCCGGAAACGCTGGTCTTGCACCACTGGTTGCCATACCGTGTCGGAATCCCAGCTTCATTCAGGCTTTTGGCAATGGCAACAACGCCTTTCCCGGCGAGGTATTCCCGGAAAACGCGCCGGACGATTTCGGCCTCATCTGGCTCGACGACGAGGGTGCCGTTCCGATAACGGTAGCCGAGCATCGTTCCGTTCCACGGCCTGCCTTCCTCGAAGTTCTTCCGGATGCGCCACTTCTGGTTTTCGCTGGCTGACAAACTCTCCTCCTGCGCATAGGACGCGAGGATGGAAAGCATGAGCTCTCCATCAGCGGAAAAGGTGTGCAAATTCTGCTCCTCAAAATACATGTCGATGCCGAGGCCCTTCAGCTCCCGGACCGTTTCCAATAGCGTGACGGTGTTCCGAGCAAAGCGGGAGATAGATTTTGTGATGATCGCGTCTACGCGTCCAGCCCTGCAATCGGTAAGGAGCTTGACGAAACCTTCCCGGCTGTCCCTGGTCCCGGTCTTAGCCTCATCGCTGTACACACCCGCATAGGCCCATCCGGGATGCCGCTGGATCAGGTCGCTGTAATAGCTGACCTGCGCTGACAGGGAGTGGCGCATCGCGTCCTTTGCCGAGGATACTCTTGCGTATGCCGCCACTCGCGTCAGCTTGGGCATGGCCACTTTCGTGATCGGTACCCGTTTCACTTCTCTGTTCATGCGTCTGCCTCCGTTTGTATCAAAGTTGGGGTACCGTATATATCACTCTAAACGGCCCGGATAGCAAGTCCTACGCGGCGAAAATGCTATCTTTATCAATCCCATACCGCCTGGCGATTAGCGCGTAAATCGCCTCCCGATCCGCATTGCCAATGAAGCCCTCCGCTTCGAGAAGGTCTACAAAGGCAAGGGCGGTGTGATACCGAATCAGGTTTTCCGGCCCGTAGACGTCATTTGTTTTTTCCATCGCAGCTTCCTTTGCGGTACTGATAATTCCAATACTGACTGCGGCATGTGTTGGAGCAGAATTTCTTCTGTTTCCTGCCAGGTGTCTGTGATACTGCCCTTCCGCATTGCAGGCAGTATACAGCGTTTCTCAGGCTGGGATGCCTGCGGATGTGGGACTTCACGGTATTGACGGACAGCCCCAGCTCATGAGCAATGCGTGTCGGGCCGTAACCGTCCATCCGCATCCGCTCGATCTCTTTCTGTGTATACTTACTCATCATGGGGCTTTCCTCGCTTACGATGCTCGGTATAGCAGAACCGGCAGCAGTATTTTCGGTGGGCATTCCCATAGCTCTGGAAGTGCCTGCCGCAATGCTGGCAGATTAGCGTATAGTAGGCCTTGCGGGTGATCTGCTCCGGATGGCTGTTCCAATATGCCATCCGGCATTGGTCTGAGCAGAACCTTCGTATATGTCCAGTCTGTTGTTTAACAGGTTTTCCGCACTGTGGGCATAGGTGAACACCACTGGCCTGTGCCGACGCTGCCTGTGATGGTTTAACGGATTCCTGTAACATGTTCATAGCCTCCTCTGAGAGAATCCGGGAGAGCAAGGCACACTCGCCCTCCCGGACGACAGGATTACTGGCCGATACGCAGGACCTTCACGGCCTCCGGGCGGATCAGCAGGCCGTCGAGGTATTCCACGCAGAGAAAGCCCATCTTGTCCTCTTTGATGTACTTTTCATTCAGAGGACGGACGGTCAGCGGCATGCGGTCGATGATGTAATAGTAGGAGAAATCACCAAACGCCACAGATTTGCCGTCAGAGGGCATGAACTCGGAGATGTGGACCGGCTTGCCGAGGATTGTGTCGCTGTTCTGGTTCCAGAGATACTGGCCGTTCCGGTCCTTCAGCGTTTTTAGTTTCAGTGCCGTTTCGTCGTTCATGAGCCACATGCCATTGCTACGGAACTGTTTATCCACTGAGAAGTACAGGCCCAGCACATCGTCGAAGGAAATGTCGCCGGAGGCGATGACGCCGGTTTCGGCCCCCTCAGTTTCATGCAGGATGCCCTTCGGCATGGTGCTACCAGTTCCGTTGATGAAGGCATCCTCCTCGGCCTTGCCGAAGCCCTTGGCGAACTTCCCGACCAGATAGCTCTCCAGATCAAAACCAGCATCCCGGATCATATCCATATCCAGAGATGTGATGATGGCCAGCTTGTGAGAGCGCACAGCGTGCCTCGGTTCAAGGCCGTCAGTGCCGACCGGAATGGATTCGTTTTCCGGGACCCACTGGGGCTGGGCCACCATATCGCCCATCCACAGGACTCCGTCACCAACGGTCTGGGACAGCGACGTGCCGACCATGCGGAACAGATTCATCTTCTGCAGAGCGGCGGAGTACCGGGACGCAGTTTTGGCAGGGAGCAGATACGTCCCGCCATTGGCGCTGATTTTTGCCTGAGCCATATCGCCGTAGGCCAGATTGCTGCCGCGCATCGCTTTCCAGAATGCGTCATGGTA
>JAFRRD010000004.1 GCA_017428265.1 Lachnospiraceae bacterium
ATACGGTCCTGCTGATGGTGAACACCTTCGAGCAGTACAAGAGCGTGCTGGGCGGCATCCTGAAGACCATGCACAGCGGAACGCTGATCAACCTCGGCACGGTCGGCATGGAGCATGTCGTCGAGCTCGAGAAAATGGCGGCGGCCGCCGGCGTATCGATGCTGGACTGCCCCGTGAGCGGCGGCTCTCGCGGCGCGAAGGCGGGGACCCTGACGATCATGGCATCGGGCACCGACGAACTGTTTGAGAAATATAAACCCGTGCTGGAGGCCTTCAGCAGCCGCGTGATCCACGTCGGACCGAAGGTAGGCGACGGCCAGGCCGTCAAGGCCATCAACCAGCTGCTCGTGGGTGTGCACATGTGCGCGACGGCGGAAGCCTTCACCGTGGCGAGAAAGTGCGGTCTTGACCTTCGGACGGTCTACGACACCATCTGCTCGAGCGCCGGCATGTCGAGGATCTTCGAAAACCGCGGCGAGTTCGTGATCGCCCGTGATTTCAACACCCGCAGCACCCTGGAGATCCAGCTGAAGGATACCGACATCGCCTGCAAAACGGCGGACGCCGTCGGCGCCCCGGCACTTCTCGGCATCACCGCCCGCGAACTGTTTAAGCTGGCCGTGAAGAAATATCCGCCGAAGGACGATTCCATCGAGGTCATCCGTCTCTACGAGGAAATGGCCGGGCTGGAAGACGAATAAGAAGAACGAAAACCATAAAAAGCCGCTTGGGCGGCGGAAAAAGACGGGCGGTCCCTGCACGGGACCGCCTGCTTTTCATCTGCGGGGCCGGAACTCCGGCAGATCTGTTTTTTTGTTGTGATGTATACCGCAGATCATCCTACGATCCCTTCCAGGTCCTTGAGGATATCCTCCACGCTCATGCCGGCATTGATCAGTTCCATTTCGTCCATGCGGACAAGAAAGAGCTTGATGAATTCATAGGCGGCGCGGTCGATCTTCGCGTCGTGAAGCAGGCTCAGGGTAAAGATCCAGGGCGGCGTCTGGCCGCGGAAACGGAAGAAGAGAGGCTTGTCCTCCCGCTCATACAGCCGGGCAAACATGCGCGGCAGGATGGTGCCGCAGGGATTAGTGACATAACAAATGCATTATAATATATTGCGAATGATGCATTGGACATATTGTATCATAAAAGCGATAATAACAAATAATAGTTGTTTGTTTTTGAACTGTATATTTAAGGAGGTCCCAAAATGAGAAAAATGAGAAAAATAATGTGCTGTTTCCTTGGCTTTATTATATTGCTTATTCTGACATTTTTAGGTTTCTTGACAGGACAGCGGAAGACCCGCGAGGAATACAGAAACTATGCGGCCAGGCAGCTGCGAGGGGAGGTTCTTGCCGTACTTGTGACGACAGCCGGTCGCCTTGGAAACGATGCGGTGGATGCTGCGGCAATAAAGCTGATCGGAGAAAGTTTCATCGTACTGGATGCAAAGCGGCAGAGCCTCCGAAACATCTATGGCTCCGAGCGCCTGGGGAGCCTGTCAGAGGGGCAGAGCGTCTGGTTCGAACTGGGAACAAAATTGGGCGAGTTTGTTGACCGGCGAGAGGATCTTTCGTCTGGCTTTTCGTCACAGCTGAAAAAGATATGCGATGAATCGATCCCCCATTTTGACGGAGAAATGCGCTCGGTCAGTGATTTCGAGTACGAATTGAATGCGCTCGAGACGAAACTAAAAGCTTTGATTCAGTAGAATCACTATTATCATCCTATGATCCCTTCCAGGTCCTTGAGGATATCCGCCACGCTCATGCCGGCGTTGATCAGCTCCATTTCGTCCATGCGGATAAGAAAGAGCTTGATGAATTCATAGGCGGCGCGGTCGATCTTCGCGTCGTGCAGCAGGCTCAGGGTAAAGATCCAGGGCGGTGTCTGGCCGCGGAAACGGAAGAAGAGCGGCTTGTCCTCCCGCTCATACAGCCGGGCAAACATGCGCGGCAGAATGGTGCCGCAGGGCTCAGCTGAGGCCAGCATGATGATGGAGACCAGGTTTTCCGCCTCACAGGCGATCTCCGGTTCAAAGAAGGAGCGAAGGATCGTCAGCTGGACGGTCTTCAGGCGGTCGCGGTTGGAAGTGACAAACTTAACATCGCGGCATTCGTTCAGATCGATCAGAGGATAAAAGCGCTGTCTGCCGTCCGGCCCGAGGATGTCAGGCGTTTCTTCAAGCTGCCGGCGCGAAATGGCGTGCGTGCGCGGCAGGGCGACCATGAAATCGTCCTTCCACAGCGGATAGGTGCGGAAGGGCATGTTGAAGGAGGGACGCAGGGAAAAGAGCAGATCCAGTTTGCCGACTTCGAGCATGCGCTCCGACATGAAGAGTTCCCGCTCGATCAGGGACAGTTTAACGTTTGGATGCTGCATCCGGTATTCCGGCAGGATCTGCCGCATTAAGAGAGCGCCGGAATCGGACACGCCGACCACGAGTTCCTTCGCGGAATCGTCCAGCTTGCCAAGCTCCTGCTTCAGTTCTGCGAGCGCGTCAAGGATCATCTGTCCGCGCTGCACGAAGACCTGCCCGGCCGGCGTCAGCATGACCGGGGAGAGATTTCGGTCAAACAGAACGATATTGAATTCATTTTCCACTTCGCGCACGCTGCGGCTCAGCGCCGGCTGCGAAATGAATAACTTGCGGGCCGCCACGGAAAAACTCCCCTGCCGTGCGATCTCCAGCACATATTCCAGCTGTTTGAATGTCATAACGCTCTCCTTAAGGCGCCTTCAGAAGGCGCTTTTTCTGTTTCATATCATAGCGCCTTGTACGGCAAAACACAATATCATAATGAAAATGTTATAACATTTAACAAAAGAGGCATTTTACGGACGGCATAGAACCGTGCTATAAACAAAACAGAAGAAAAGCTCGGCCAACTTAACAGGACAGGAGGTAAAAGTATGGATCAACAGGCGAATCGTCTGTTAAGTGACATTACGATCATCGATCTGACCCGTGTCCTCAGCGGACCTTTTGCGACCATGTGGCTGGGAGAGATGGGCGCGAACGTCATCAAGGTGGAGATCCCGGGAACGGGAGACGAATCCAGAAAAAATCCCGTTTTCGTGAACGGGATCAGTTCGTTTTTCATCACGGAGAACCGCAACAAGCGCTCGATCACGCTGAACATGAAGAGCGAAGAGGGCAAGGAACTTCTGAAGGAACTGGTGAAAAAGGGGGATGTTCTCGTCGAGAACTTCCGCCCGGATGTGATGGAGCGGCTCAGCCTTTCCTATGAGAAACTGGCCGAGGTCAATCCGCGTCTCATTTACTGTTCCATCAGCGGTTTCGGTTCCTACGGCCCTTACACGAAGCGTCCCGCCTACGACGTGGTCTCGCAGGCCATGGGCGGCATCATGAGCGTGACCGGGGAAAAGGGCGGCGAGCCCCTGAAAGTCGGCACGTCCATCGGCGACATTGCCGGTGGCATGAATGCGATCATCGGGATCCTTGCGGCACTCCATTACCGGGAAGTGACTGGACGCGGCCAGCGGGTGGAGACGTCGCTGACCGATTCCGTCATCGCCCTGATGCAGCCGGAGAACAACCGCTATTTCGTCACGGGCAAAGTCACGCCGCGGACCGGCAATCACTACCCCGCCAACTGCCCCTATGGCACCTATCACGCAAAGGACGATGTGTTCATGATCGGCTGCGGCAAGGATGATCTCTTTGCCAAACTCTGCGAGAAGGTGCTGGAACGGCCGGAACTGGCGAAGGACGAACGCTACTCGACCATTTCAGCCAGAGTCGCACATTATGACGAGGTCGGCGAGATCCTTGAAAACTGGGCCGCCGATTACACCGCGGAGGAGGTCGTGGAGAAGCTGCTTGCCAACGGCATCCCGGCGTCCCCCATCCTGAGCATTGCGGAGATCTCGAAGGATCCGCATTTTGCGGGAGCACGGCAAATGTTCCCGAAGATCGATCAGCCCGGCGTCGGGGAGTTCACGGTCACGGCCGTCCCCATCAAATTCAGCGGCGCCGAGGTCAGCCCGCAGCGGCCCTGCCCTGCGCTCGGAGAACACAATGAGGAGATCTACGGAGGCATGCTGGGCCTATCTCCCGAAAAGATCAGCGAACTGAAGGAAAAGGGCGTTATTTAAACAGACCTTATCTATAACAACAAAAAGGAGGCAACTATGAAAGCAAGCAAATCCATCCTGGCCGTACTGCTGGCTGCGATCATGATCTTCAGCCTTACCGCCTGCGGCGGCAAGAAGGAAGAATCGACGAACGCGCCTGCCGCGGGTTATGAGGAGACCGTGTACAGTGCCTATCAGGCTGACCTGTCGACTCCCGACCCTTACGGATCCACGGAAGCCGTTGTCGCATTCTTTACCAACATGACCTTCCGCACCGTGACGTTCAACAATCCGGACACCGGTAAGCTGGAAGGCATCCTGGCCGAATCCTGGAAGGACGTGAACGGAGACGGCAAGGTATGGGACGTCGTCCTGCGCAAGGGCGTCAAGTTCCACAACGGTGAAGAACTGACCGCGGAAGACGTCAAGTTCACCTGGGAATATGCCGGCGCCGGTTCCGGCAAGACCACCAAGACGATCGCCGTGTATTCCAGCTGTGAAAAGATCGAATGCCCGGATACTTACACCGTGCGTTTCACGCTGAAGGTCCCGATGTTCGACTTCCCGACCTATCTCGATCAGAAGGTCTACAGCAAGAAGGCTTTCGACACCAAGGAACCTGCCGAAGCCGCTGCGATCGGCTGCGGCCCGTACTACTTCGACAAGGAACTGACCACTTCCGGTGTACAGTTCGGCTGCACCCGCTTCGACGATTTCTATCTGGGGACAGAAAAATATCCGACCAAGCACTTCGTCTTTAAGGTCGTCAGCGACTATTCCACGCAGGTCGCAAAGCTGCAGAACAAGGAGATCGACTTCCTGTTCAATCTGACCGTCACCAACTATGAGATTCTGGATGCGGATCCGAACGTCACCGGCCACAGCCGCGGCGGTGCGAACTCCTATTTCATGGGCTTCAACTACCGCAAGGAGATCTGGTACAACAAGGATCTGCGCCGTGCCCTGGCCATGGCGATCAATAAAGAAGATATCGTGGCTGGCAACTTCAATACCATCGGCGCCGTTGTCAGCAACAACTTCTGCGCCCCTTCCGGTGCGGGCTACATCGAAGTCAAGGATCCGGTCAAGTACGATCCGGACGCAGCGAAAGCCTGGCTGCAGGCCAACGGCTTCGGCGATCTGAAGATCAAGATCGCATCCAACGTTACCCAGAAGACCAACTGCGAGATCATCCAGGCGGCTCTGAAGGCTGTCGGTGTGACCGTTGAGATCCAGGAAGTTGAATCCACCTCCTGGGCCGAGACCTTAAAGACCGGTGACTATGACATCTTCTGCAACTACTGCGCATATCAGGGCGCGCTGCTCTACAACTTCCAGCGCTTCCTGTACACCGGCGGCTCCTCCAACACCTTCAGCCACTCCGAAGAAGAGTTCGACAAACTCTATGACGAGGCGGCAAATGCCACGTCTTATGACGAGATGGTGGCGAAATTCCAGGTTCTGGAGCAGTGGGTCTCCGATCAGCAGACGCTTGTCCCGCTGGCGATCGCGAACTTCTTCGCCGCAGCTCTCAACGACGTTCAGGGCCTCAGCCTGGCGCCGACCACCAACTGGCAGGATTTCTCTACGGTCTACATTCCTTCCAGAAAATGATCAGGGCAGCAACTGCCTGTAAGTGACTGCGGGGGGAAACGGAAGACCGCCGTTTCCCCCTGAGCATATGAAGGAAAGGATCCGAAACGCCGTATGTGGAAATATGTCTTAAAAAGAATCCTGTTTCTGATCCCGATCATGCTGCTTTCCTCCTTCATCGTCTTCTATCTGATGAGCCTGACCGGCGATCCGGCGCAGGCAAAGCTGGGCGAAGACGCGACGGAAGAACAGCTTGAAATGCTGAGGGAGCAGATGGGACTGAACGATCCGCTGATCGTCCGCTACGGGAGATACATCGGGAACGTTGTGTTTCACGGCGACCTCGGGAAGGATATCTGGGATAAGAGCGTCTTTGACGAATATATGGCGAGGCTGCCGTATACGATATACCTCGCCTGTGTTTCGATGTTCCTGACGGCCCTGATCTCGGTACCGCTCGGGATCATCGCGGCGGTCAGGCAGAATAAATGGGAGGATTTTACTCTGTCTGCCCTGGCGATCGCCGGGATGTCGATCCCGAACTTCTGGCTGGGCCTTTTGCTGATGATCAAGTTTGCCCTGCAGCTCAGCTGGCTCCCGACCTCCGGTGCGGAGAACGGCATCTTAAGCCTGATCCTGCCGGCGTTCTGCACGGCCGTGCCGAATGCGGCGCTGATCACCCGTATGACCCGCTCCTCGATGCTGGACTGCATCAGGGCTGATTACTTAAGGACTGCGCGGGCCAAGGGCGTCAAGGAAGGCCGCATCGTCTTAAAACATGCCCTCGGCAATGCGATCATCCCGATCCTGACCAGTATGAGCAATCAGTTCGCCATTCTGATCGGCGGTTCCGTAGTCGTGGAAACTGTCTTTGCCTGGCCGGGTGTCGGCAGCCTGATCATCAACGCCGTGAAAGCGAAAAACACCAACATGGTCACGGGCGGCATCATCATGACCACGGTCTTCGTAGCCATCATCCTGCTGCTGGTGGACCTTCTGTATGCTTTCCTTGACCCCCGCATCAAGGCTCAGTATCAGGGAAAGTGAGGCGGAAGATGAGCAAGAATTCAAAAGCTGCGGCACAGCCCAAGCGCAAGACGCAGGGCCAGCTGATCTGGCATCAGTTCAAGAAAAACAAAGGCGCGGTCATCGGCCTCATCGCTTTCCTGGCGATCGTGGGCCTGGCCATCATCGCTCTTTTCATCGTCGACTACGACACGCAGATCGCAGGCATGCTGATCAAGGACAAATTGCAGAAGCCTTCGGCTGCGCATATCTTCGGCACGGACCATCTGGGCCGTGACGTCTTCCTGCGCGTGATCTACGGCGCGCACTATTCGCTGCTGATCGGTTTTCTGGGCACCGGCGTGTCGGTGCTGTTCGGCACGCTGATCGGTGCGATCGCCGGATACTTCGGCGGCAAGCTCGAATGGTTCATCATGCGTCTCGTGGACGTTCTGATGACCATACCGACCATGCTGATGGCTACCTGCGTGGTCGCTGCCTTCGGCATCAGCATCACCAACCTGATCCTCGCGATCGGCATCTCGACAGCACCGCACTTTGCCAGAACGGCGCGCGCTTCGGTCATGACGGTCCGCGGCAACGAATACGTGGAAGCGGCCAAAGCGATCGGGACCAGCGACTTCATCATCATGTTCAAGCATGTGATGCCGAACGCTCTGTCCCCGATCATCGTCCAGGCGACGAACCGCGTGGCGACCTGCATCATCGCAGCCGCATCTTTCAGTTTCCTGGGCCTGGGCGTGCCTTCGCCCCTGCCCGAATGGGGCGCCATGCTGTCCGATGCGAAGCCTTTCATGCGCACGCAGCCGTATCTGATGATCTTCCCGGGCCTTGCCATCATGATCACCGTGCTGGCGATCAACCTGATCGGCGACGGCCTTCGGGACGCGCTGGATCCGAAACTGAAACGGTAGGAGGGAGAGCCTTATGGAAGAAAACAAAGACATCCTGAAAACGGATCAGCCGGAGTACGTACTGGAGATCAAGGACCTGTCCATCCGCTACGATACCGACGACGCAAAGGTCTATGCAGTGAACGGGATCGATCTCAAACTGAAAAAACAGACGACGCTGGGGCTGGTCGGCGAGACCGGTGCCGGCAAGACGACTACGGTGCTTTCCCTGCTGAAGCTCGTCCCGGATCCGCCGGGCGTCATCACCGGAGGCGAGATCCTCGTCAACGGCAATGACGTGATGCAGCTCTCGAAGAAGGAACTGTCGGCGATGCGCGGCAAGGAGATCGCCATGATCTTCCAGGATCCGATGACGTCTCTCAATCCGGTCATGACGGTCGGGGACCAGATTGCGGAAAGCATCATGATCCATGAGAACGTGGGCAAGGAAGAGGCCTTCAAAATGGCCCAGAAGATGCTGGAGACCGTCGGCATCAGCGGCGAGCGGGCGGTCGAATATCCGCACCAGTTCTCCGGCGGCATGAAGCAGCGCGTGGACATCGCCATCGCCCTGGCCTGCCATCCGAGCATCCTGATCGCGGACGAACCGACCACGGCCCTGGACGTGACCATCCAGGCGCAGGTGCTGAAGCTGATGAAGGACTTAAAGGACCAGTTCCAGACGTCCATGATCATGATCACGCACGACCTGGGCATCGTGGCCAGGACTTGCGACGAGGTCGCCGTCATGTATGCCGGACGGATCGTGGAAGAGGGGACGCTCGAAGAGATCTTCAAGAAGACGATGCATCCGTATACGGAAGGGCTGTTCAATTCCCTGCCGAACATGAAGGACCGCAATTCGAAACTGAAACCCATCAAAGGCCTGATCTCGGACCCGACGGTGGATTATCAGTACTGTGCGTTCGCGGATCGCTGCCCGTACGCGACGGAAAAGTGCTGGCAGGAGGTTCCGGCGAAGCGGTACTTCAGCGAGACCCACATGGTCATGTGCAGCGCCTACGACGACCCTGAGTTCCATATCGCAAGGGGGCATGAAAATGGCTGAAAACATTCTCGAAGTCGAAAATCTGGTCAAATATTTCAAGTCCCCCCGGGGCACGGTCCACGCGGTGGACGGCGTCAGTTTCACGATCGAGAAGGGCAAGACACTCGGCATCGTGGGTGAGTCCGGCTGCGGCAAATCGACTACCGGCCGCTCCATCCTGCGCCTGATCGAGCCGACGAGCGGCACCGTCCGCTTCGAAGGCAAGGATATCCTGCAGTATTCCTCCGCCCAGATGCGGAAGATGCGCAAGGACATGCAGATCATCTTCCAGGATCCCTACTCCTCATTGAACCCGCGCATGACGGTCAGCCAGATCATCATGGAGCCGATCATCCGCAACAGGCTGATCAGGGACAAAAAGAAACGGGAAGAACGGGTGCTGGAACTGATGGAGACCGTCGGCCTGGCCGAACGCCTTTACAACGCTTACCCGCACGAACTGGACGGCGGCCGCCGGCAGCGTGTCGGCATCGCCCGGGCGCTCGCAGTGGAGCCGAAGTTCATCGTTTGCGACGAGCCGGTCTCCGCGCTGGATGTCTCGATCCAGGCGCAGATCCTGAACCTTCTGAAAGAACTGCAGGCGAAGCTCGGCCTTACCTATATCTTCATCACGCACAACCTGTCCGTGGTGTATTATTTCGCGGATGACATCGCAGTCATGTACCTCGGCAAACTGGTGGAAAAGGCGCCTGCACAGGAACTGTTCGCGCATCCGGTCCATCCCTATACGCAGGCCCTGCTCTCGGCGATCCCGGAGCCGGACATTGATTCGCAGCGGGAAATGATCATGCTCAAGGGCGAGATCACCTCGCCGATCAATCTGCCGGATGCCTGCCGCTTTGCCAAACGCTGCAATTACTGCTGTGAGGACTGCACGAAGAAGGATCCGGAGCTTCGGGAGATCTCCCCGAACCACTTCGTTTCCTGCTTCCACCCGCTGGACTGATATCATCTTCCACCGCTGCCTTCGGCGGCGGTCCCCTTCTCCCGACGGAGAAGGCGAGAAAGGAGCAAAAATGGGTAAATTGGACGGGAAATATGCGGTGGTCACCGGTGCCGCGAAGGGCATCGGTGCGGCGATCGCACGGAAGTTTCTGGCGGAAGGCGTCGAAAAGATCGCCCTGCTGGATGTCTCCGCAATCGATCCGCGGAGCTTTGATGAAAGCGGAAAGCGCGCATTTTCCTATATCTGCGATATCGGAAACGAGGAGAGCGTCCGGGAGACCTTCGCGAAGATCTACGAAGACTTCGGCCGCATCGATATCCTCGTCAACAACGCCGGCATCACACGGGACGCAATGTTCCACAAGATGACCACAGACCAGTGGAAAGCCGTGCTGAATGTCGATCTGTTCAGCGTGTTCTATACCTGTAGGCAGGTCATCAATCCGATGCGGCAGCAGAATTACGGCCGCATCATCAACATCGCCTCCTCCTCGATCCGCGGCAACATCGGCCAGTGCAATTATGCGGCGGCCAAGAGCGGCATCGTGGGCTTCACCTGCTCTCTCGCGAAGGAGAGCGGCCGCAAGGGCATCACCGCCAACTGCATTGCCCCCGGCGGAACGAACACGGACATGTACAAGACCGTGCCGCAGGAGGTGCTGGAGGCGACCCTGAAACGTCTGCCGTACGGCCGGCTTGCCGAACCGGAGGAGATCGCAGGCGCCGCAGCGTTTCTCGCCAGCGACGATGCGAGCTATGTCTCCGGACAGGTGATCTTTGTCACCGGCGGTAATCTTTCGTAAATCTGACTGTGGGCTGAGAATGCCCGGAAATGAGGCTGTTGCTATGAAAAATGTTGTGATCGTTGACGGGCTCCGGACACCGTTCGGACGGCTCGGCGGAGGGCTCAGGCAGTTCTATCCGTCCGAACTGTGCGGCATGACCATCCGCGCGCTCGTTGAGAAAAGCGGCATTATGGAAAGAGGAAAAGTGGACAGCGTCTTCATGGGCTCTGCGGCCGGTGATGCGCACTGCACGAATCTTGCCCGCTACGCAGTGCTTTATTCGGGCCTGCCCTATGAGGTCCCGGCAAGCTTTGTCGAAATGCAGTGCGGCAGCGCGATCGACGCGCTGAATCACGCGGCCTGGAAGATCCTGACCGGCAACGCCGACGTGATGATCGCGGGCGGCGGCGAGTCCTACAGCCAGCGGGCTGCGAAATTTTCCATGGCGGTCGAGCCTTATCGGCTGATCCCGCCCACGGCACTGCCCAACACGCTCTCGCCCAACAAGGACGAAGCGATCGACATGGTCAGCATCGCCAACCTGATGGCGGAGCGCTGGAACGTCACCCGCGAGGAATGCGATGAGTTTGCGCTGCGCAGCCAGACGCTGGCCAAGCAGGCCATGGACAGCGGCTGGCTGGATGACCAGATCTTCCCGGTGAAGATCCCGGCCACGCGGAAAACGCCCGAAACCGTCGTTGCAAGGGATGAGCAGCCTCGTGCAACGACGGCGGAGGCGTTAGCTGCGTTAAAACCGGTGAAGGGCAGCGGCGTCACGACGGCCGGCAACTCCAGCGGCCTTAACGACGGCGCTTCGGCCGTGCTGCTGATGACCGAGGAGAAGGCGAAGGAACTCGGCTACGAGCCGCTCGCTTTCTGGCGCGGCTCAGCGGAGTACGGCGTGAACCCGCGTTACATGGGCATCGCACCGGCTTATTCCAATCTGAAGCTGATGGACAGGTTCGGCCTGAAGCCGGAAGATATCGCGGTCTATGAATGCAACGAAGCATTTGCGGCGCAGAATCTCTCGGTCATCAAGGAGATGGAAGCGAGAAGGGGCGGCAGGATCGACCGTGAAAAATGGAACCCGCACGGCGGCGCGATCGCCTTCGGCCATCCGAACGGCGCGTCGGGTACGCGCATCACGATGCATGCGATGAAGCATCTCCGGGAAAACGGCGGCGGGTACGGCCTGGTGTCTTCCTGCTGCGGCGGAGGACTCGGTGTATCCTGCCTGCTGGAAGTGCGCTGAGGGACCAGATGACAGAGCAGGGAGGTGAGATGGATCTGGAAGTAAAGAAGATAGCGGTCATCGGCCTGGGTAATATGGGGCGGCAGATCGCCATGAACGCAGCGATCTCAGGCTTCGATGTCGGCTGTACGGATGCGGATCCCGGGTGCAGGGAGTCTGCGAAAGCATTTTATGAAGAATACCTGGCTTCCCGCGTAACAAAAGGCCGACTGACACAGGAGGATGCGGATGCCGCGGCCAAGCGGCTGCATCCGGCAGACAGTATCCGCGAGGCTGCAGAATATGCGGATCTTGTGATCGAAGCAGTGATCGAGGTCCTGGACGTCAAGCAGAAAGTCTTCCGGGAACTGGATGAGATCTGCCCGGAACGCACCATTCTCGCGACCAACAGCAGCCATATTCCGAGTTCACAGTTGGCTTCGGTCACAAAGCGCCCCGACCGGGTCTGCAATATGCATTATTTCAACCCGGCACTTGTCATGAAGCTGGTCGAGATCGTCCGGAACCCGCAGACTTCGCAGGAGACCGTCGACACGGTATACCGGACGGCTGAGCGACTGGGCAAGGTGCCGATCGTCTGCGAGCGTGAAGTGCCCGGTTTCATCGTCAACCGGATCCGGGAACCGATGGTCTTCGAAGCGATGAAACTGGCGGATATGGGCGTTGCGACGGTCGAGGACATCGACAAGGCGGCCAAATACGGCCTGGGCCACCCGATGGGGCCGTTTGAGATCAACGACCTGACCGGTCTGGATCTGACTTATACCATCAAGACGGAACGCTACCGCAAGTCCGGCGACCCGAATGATCTGCCCGGCATTCTCCTTTCACAGCACTATCTGAAGGGGGAATACGGCAAAAAGACCGGCAAAGGCTGGTATGAATACGGAGAAGACGGCAAGAAAAAATAAGGCACAGCGGAAGTCTGCGTGCCGCAGTACAAAAGAGGCTGTGAATCAATGTGATATGTACCCCCTTTACTGGACAACACCAGCAAAGGGGGTATATTTATGCGATACAGTTACAAGTTCAAACGAGACGCTGTCGATTTATATCGGCAAGGCAAGTGGCCGGAAACGCCGGAAGGAATCAAACCGGGAAA
>JAFRRD010000029.1 GCA_017428265.1 Lachnospiraceae bacterium
ACCCTATCCTATATTCGGGAAGGATCCGTCAGCCTGATGCCATCCACTTCTATGAGATGACAAATGATACGGGGCTAAAGGCTCGGATCCTTCCATTTCTTAAGAAAGGAGGACCATGAGTAACTGTAAAGTGATTGCCGTCATCAATCAGAAAGGCGGTGTCGGGAAAACGACTACAGTGGCGAACCTGGGAGTCTGTCTCGCGCAGGAAGGAAAAAGAGTCCTTCTGATCGATGCGGACCCACAGGGAAGCCTGACATTAAGTCTCGGTATCAAGGACCCGGCCGGACCGGACTTTGCGGTGGCAGGACAACAGAGTGCTGTCCTTAAGGCCGCATTCCGGCTTCTCCGACCAAGAGGCAGTGCAGCACGGGAAGTATCGCTTGTCAAGCAAAAATTATCGAAAAACGATAAAAATATATCGAGCAGCCATCGCGCTGCCTCCCGTCAAGCACTTCCCTTCCGCAAAAAAACATCCCTGAGTTTTTG
This sequence comes from Lachnospiraceae bacterium, assembly GCA_017428265.1. Taxonomy (GTDB): domain Bacteria; phylum Bacillota; class Clostridia; order Lachnospirales; family Lachnospiraceae; genus UBA6987. The sequence goes on from JAFRRD010000029.1 coordinate 490, forward strand.
ACTCAGGGATGCTGTATGTAGGAGAAGATTGTGCGGGTATGAAATTATTCCCAGTATTTGAGCTTCGTTCCGATGCCTTCTTCCAACGCCTTCTTGTAGCAGCGGGTGGTGACGGCCAGGTCCAGAATACCGGTGCCGACGGCATTGAAGTAGATGATCTCCTCGTCATTTTCGCGGCCGCACTTCTTGCCGCAGAGGATCTCGCCAAGCTGGGCGTGGATATCCTCGTCCTTGATCTCGCCTTCGTGCGCCATAATGGCAACGGTCGAAACCAGACGGTGCTTGATGGTCTCCCAGTTGTCCACCACGATCTTGGAAGCCTTGCGGACGCAGTTCTTGGAGACTTCATAGTCGGCCATGTTCATGAGCAGGCAGCCCTTCTTTAACCATTCGGAGTGTACGATGGGCTCATTGGCCAGGGTCACGCAGACGGTGATATCACTTTCGCGGACAGCCTGTTCGGGATCGGCCACGGGGACAAATTTCACATCCGGATATTTGGCCCGGCTTTCTTCGGCAAACTTTTCGGAGCTTTCCGGACGGATATCGTAAACATAGACGGTCTTGATGGTCGGGCGGACGATCAGCGCGGCTTCCAGCTGCGTACGGCCTTGAGCGCCGGCGCCGCAGATGGTCATCACGCTGGCATCCTTCCGGCTTAAGAGCTCCATGGCGACCCCGCCGGAGGCGCCGGTCCGCTTGGCGGAAACGGCTGTGCCGTCAGCGATGCAGACAGGCAGCTTGGTGTCGCAGTCATTTAAGATGACCGTAACGCTGGCACGGGGCAGGCCCTTCTTATAGTTCATGGGGCCGCTGCCGATCCACTTGATGCCGGCCATGTTGTATTCGCCGCCGATCATCCCGGGCATGGCGTTGATGCGGCCGTACACGTTTTCATCTTCCGGGGTGGTGCCCCAGCGCATAACGCACTTGCCGGGAACCAGCACGTCGCCCTGCTCGGTCAGGATATAAGCCCGCTTGACGTCGTGGATGGTGGCCTTCATGTCGTTTACGCCTAATTTTTCCATGTCTTTGTTGTTCAGAAACAGCAGTTCGTGAGTCATAGCAAAATCTCCTTTGTCTAAATTGCTTTGCCGCCCTGCTTCTGTGCGGCCAGGTGTATGTCTGGAGAATTATTTCTCGCCGGTTTCAAAGAAATGTGCGACTTGGTCGCGGGTCATGCCTTCTATGCCGAGGTTCTTGGCACAGCGGCCTTCCGCGCGGAAATCCTTGCCGAAGAGGGTAGAGGTCAGCGCGATGACGGCATCGATATTCGGGACGGGGACGCCTGCGATATGACCCAGCTCGGAGATCGGGACCAGACTCATGGGGACGTCTTCGGTGATATAGCGGGCGTCGATGCTATGCGGCGCCATGATATCAAAATAGGCCTCGTTGTGCTGGATCAGCTCATAGAGCGAATCACCGTATGTTTCGTAAGATTGTTTCAGCCACTCCTCTGCACTGATGACAGGGGTGTGATAGGCATTGGCAACGGCCTGCCGCTCAAGATCGATCTGGTGGACCAGTTTGGCGACCGAAGGGGTAATGCCGTCGACGTAGTAGCGGTAGCCGCGTTCATCGTTCTCAATACGGCCCACATTTAAGAGCACCGGGGTCGGATGGAAGAGAGCACCGATATTGGAAAGGGAGGTCTGCAGGCAGTTCTTGGCAGGCGCAAACTGCGGATAGTAGGGATGCAGCACGTCCAGAACTTCCTGCGTCCGGTTGGCGGGGAAGGTCCCGAGATCGACTTCTTTTTTGGTGCCGTAGATCTCAACGGCAGCGCCGCCGGTCCTCCGGCAGGAGTAAATGAGGGTCTGCGTCTCGGCAATGATGATCTTCGCGTGGCAGCCTTCCTCACGGATGGTATTTAAAAATTCCAGCGCACCGCCGGTCCGCCCGGGGTTTAAGACGACGATCTGATCGTCCTTTAAGGCGGCAGCAGCGGCCTTGGCAATCATTTTGTGGGTGAAGGACGGGGTAACGACCATGATCAGCTTGGCGTCAACGATGGCGGCAGGGACGTTCGTGGTCAGCATATTCAGCGTCTGATGAGTCGTTACGCCTTCCAAAGTCAGCTCGATCCCTCCGTTTTCCTCCAGATCCTTCAGATACTGGGGGAACAGGTCACACAGATTGACTTTGGCGCCTTGACTGGACAGATACGCGGAAATGGCACAGCCGCCGTTTCCGGCGCCGATGACGGCAACAGGTTTGTTCATGGCATTTGCCTCCTAAGCATAAAAAAGGATGTAGGGAGTCACACGGACTCAAGGAAAAGCTCCGCCGCAGGGATGCCGCGGCGGAGCTTGGTGTTAAAACGGTCAGTTGCGCTGCTGCATCTTGAAGTTCTTCACCCGGAACAGGAAGAAGATGACTAAGAAGATAGCCAGCGAAATGCCGCAGGCGATCAGGCCCCAGACAGTAGCACCGAATTTGGTGATCATGGCAGGCCACAGGGCCGTGACAAGACCGCCGCCGATGAACGGGCTCATCAGCGGGCCATCCAGCGCATAGATGGTACCGGCATTGGTTTCCATCTTCGGGTCGGAGCAGCGGAGCAGCATATAACCGACAGCGGCAACACCGGTGAAGGCACCGTAGCGGATGATGCCCTGTTCAAACCAGCAGTCCTCGAAGATACGGGGAGACAGCCACAGCATGTAGAACACCAAGAGCGCCATGATGACGATGGTGGTGATCAGCAGCGGAGCCCAGTACTTTAAGACGACCGGGATGCTGACGGATGCGACAGCGCCGGTAACCAGGATCTCCAGTGCCATGCCCTGGATCCGCATGAAGGTCTTGCGGTCGAAGAGTTCTTTTAATTTCGTGTGCTGTGCCAGGATATTGATCAGCCAGCCGCCGATCATGGCGAACGGGAACAGCGGCAAACCGGTATAGCCGAAGATCTTACCGAAGCCCCAGACGATCAGACGGCCGATCAGGATCGCAACACCGATGATAGCCAGATGGAAGGCAAAGGGCTCTACGACGTCGTTGGAGATGGTGCCGTACGAACTGGCTTCGCGTTCCTTCTCCGGGAAAACTTCTTTCGCTTCATTGCCCTTGGTAGGGACGGTCAGAACCTTGGTCCATTTCTTACGAACAGCAATATTGATGATCAGCATGCCGCCGAAGATACCGCAAAGAAGACCGATGGTCGCGGTGGTCTTGCCCAGATCGCCGCCGTCAGCCCAGTTGAAGGTGTTGGCGAAGGTATCCGCCATGCCGCCGGCTGTGCCGTGGCCGCCGGCGAAACCGATTTCAAATACAGAGCCGAACAGGCCGTTGGTGCCGAATAAAGGAGTAAAGAGAAGTCCTGTCAGCAGGGAAGCCACACCAACCTGCATGAAGGAGTTGGACCAGAGCCAGCCAAGACCGGCAACCATGTCGTGCGCGTACAGCTTTCCGGCCCCTTTTTCGCTCTTGACGCCAAGCAGCATGCAGGCGAACACGATGGTGATCATGTGCCCGGGCAGCGCGCCGATGCTGGACATCATATCCGCAGGAATTACCTTGAGGACATGAGGACCCAGGATCAGGCCGATCAGGCCGGCCAGCAGGGATGCGGGGATGAAGGCCTTGCGGAGGAACGGGACCTTCAGGCGAAGGAACGTGGCGACCAGGATCAGGATGCCGATGATGGCAACGTAATACACGAGGTTGCCGATTGTTCCGCCAGCGATTTTTTCGACAGGAATCATAATTGTTCTCCCTTCTAAGAGTTTTTCCGAACCGAGCCCTGAAGGAAAGCTTTTTGCATCCCGGTGTGGCGGGGTGGATCTCGCTCCGGCAGGCGCCTGGCCGGACACGTGCGAAAAAGAAAAATTTTAAAACAGAACTGAAGCGAAAAATTTTTCTTTTCTTATGACCCGAGGATAGCACATCCTTTTCCGGGATGCAAGAGGAAATTTTTATTTTTTGTTAAGAAATCTTTTTGATTTGCAAGTAGGTCCTAACGTGATATACTACAAAAAGATTGATAGAGTTTGCCCGCATCACTGTTTCAAGGAGAGCGCAGATATGCATGAACTGATTGAAAAGATCATAAAAGCACAGGCAGGGTTCCCGGCTGCTCAGCGGCTGGTCGCGGCCTATGTTGTGGATAACTGTTATCAGATCCCGTTTTTGTCCATCTCGGCACTGGCGCAGAATATAGGCGTCAGTGAATCCACGGTGGTCAAGTTCTGCCTGCAGATGGGCTTTCCCAGCTTTGCTGAATTTAAAAAAGTGTTTGCCGATTCCGTCCATTCGGAATTGGTCATGTACAACAAGATCTCCGAAGGAAGCAGCAAGAACGAGGAGAGCCAGAACCATTTTGCCAAGGTGCTGGAAGAATCCCTGGGCAATGTTCAGACGACCCTGGAGAACCCTGTGAACACGCAGAGTCTGGAAAAGCTTCTGCCCATGATGAAAAAGGCAAAGAACATCTATCTGTTCGGCGGACGATCCTCGGCTTTCCTGGCCGGCTATTTCGCGCATGCCCTGCAATATCTGGGGCTGCCGGTCCATACGATCTCGGGCGGCGTGAGCGATTACTATGACCGGATCAGTCTGGTCACGCCGGACGATCTGGTGATCGTGACCTGCTTCCAGCGCTATACGTCCCTGACGGTGGAACTTGTCCGGGACCTGCACAGCCGGGGCGTTCCCATTGCCCTGATCACGGACAACGGCCCGTCCCCCCTGTATGCGGAGGCAGAGGTGGTGTTCCACTGCTCCATCTCGTCCCAGGGGTATCTCCCCTGCTATGCCAGCTACATGGCGCTGACCAATGCCATCTGCCAGGCGGCGGCAGCCTATTTCGAATCGGCGCCGGCGCATGTGCGTGAGCTGGAACAGAAGCTCCTGCGCCTGGGTGTGTTTATCTGACGCCGGTCAACGTGTGATAACGGAGGTACCTTATGCTGTTTACGGATATTCTTCAGCTGCAGGCCGTCCTGATCCTTATGATGAGCGTCGGTTTCCTGTGCAAAAAAACCGGGATGATCGATGAAAAAGTCCGGAGCGGACTGACCGGGCTCTGCCTGGACGTGATCATTCCCTGCAATGTCATAAAAGCGGGTATGAGCGGGACCTCACCCGAAGCCTTGAAAAGCAGCTTTATGCTGCTTTTTTCAGGTACCCTGATCCTGCTGGCCACTGTGCTCGCGAACCGCTTTTTATACCGCAATAGCCCGGAGGCACACCGGCGCGTCATGCAGTACTGCAGCGTGGCGGCCATGAGCGGCTTTTTCGGCAACCCGATCGCGGAGGCGCTGTACGGGGCGGAAGGGATCCTGTATGTATCGCTCTTCCTCATCCCGATGCGCGTCGCCATGTGGTCCGTCGGGCCTTCCTATTTTATATCGGACAGGCAGGATCCCTGGAAGATCGTCAAAAAATCGCTCACGAATCCGGCCATGATCGGGACATTGGTCGGCCTTCTTTTGCTCTTTACCGGGTGGAAGCTGCCCTATGTGCTGGCCCGGCCCGTGGAGCTGATCGGTGCCTGCAATACGCCCCTGATCATGATCCTGATCGGTACGTTTCTGGCTGATATCAGCTGGAAAAAGATAGCCGAGAAGGATGTGTGCCGCTTAAGCCTGGTCCGATTGCTTCTGATCCCGGCTTTTGCCTGGGGCCTGGGATATCTGCTAGGCCTGCGCGGAACGGCCCTGAGCGTGAGTGTTTTCATGTCCGGCGCGCCGGCCGGTGCCACGGCGCCGATCATGGCAGCCCGGTACGGCGGCGATGCCGTGTTTGCCAGTAAATGTATCGTCTTTACAACGGCCTGCTCGCTGGTGACCCTGCCACTCTGGTGTTATGTGACGGGCTGAAACGTAAGAAGGAGACCGGCTATGAAAAGTCAAGCGGAAATTGAGTTTTTTTGGGCAAAAAGTTTGGTCTGTCATCGCTGGCCCGTAAGGCTGACCTTAACAAAGCTCTCAAAGAGCTGTCTTTCGAGATAAGCGGATTAAATATCCGATCTTTTAGTTGAGGTCAAACGTTACATTGTCAGTGAGCATCTTGTGGATGATTCTGACGAGTTTGCCGGCACAGTGCCCAAGGGCATTATAATGAGGCCGGCCCTCCGCCGCCTTGGTGTCATAGTAAGCTTTGAAGGTGGCATTGTTTTTCACCACGTTGTGTGCAGCATTCATCAGCGCATAGCGCAGGACTTTGGATCCGCGTTTGGACATTCTGGTGCGTTTAGCCTGGAAGTTTCCGGATTGATAGACGGAAGGGTCCAGACCGGCGAATGCCAGCAGCTGCATAATAACGATGCCAGAGAATATGAATCTTTTGCAGCTTTAAGAACGTTTCCATACTTTTGTTCGATCATACATGAACTCAGAAATGATATGAGTTATAGAATCGTAGTTGATGAGCTGATACAGGTCCCAGAAGCTACTGATACTCGAGACACAGAAGCGATTAAGCGTATAGCTTCTGTGTGTTTGAAATTACTATTACCAAATCGAGGGTTTATCAGCCGGCGGCACAGTCTTCCGGCTTTTTTTATAGATACGGGACTGTAAGGAATACTGAGTCACAGCGAAAATCCGGGAGCTTTCAGACAAAGAGCAAGTTGGATTTTTGCCCGGAGTATGGTATTGTATTCATATCACCGGGCAAATCGACCTGAGCGGCGCTTTTTATGGTTCGGACGAATAAGGAGTGACGTATGGAAATGACATTTCGCGCTTTTATAAAGAAATATTGGCTGCAGGCTACCGCCGTGCTCTGCAGCACGGCGGTTTTCCTGTTCTGGATCGCGCTGCGCGTCAACTGGGCGGGCATTTCCAAATTCCTGGGAGCGGATCACAACCCCAGCTTTCTTGTGATGAATCTGCCGCTCTTGATCTGCGTACTCATGGGCGTGATCCTGCTGCTTACGATCCTGTCTTTCATATTTATCCGCGACAGAAAGAGATGGCCGTATATCGTGTCGCTGGTGTTCTCCGCCGTTTTCGCCATCGCCATCGGCATCGTGATCGCCAACGGCTCCAACGATTATATCCAGTTCATCCTGCCGAAATTCCTACGGTCCGTGGGGGTGACCGCCGCGCTGATCCTTGTTTTTTGCCTGCTGTTTTTCCACGCGCCGAACAGGGGATGGCATCTTGCGGCGAAGGTCCTGTTCATGGTGGCGCTGATCGCCACCTGTGTCATCGTCGGCTACGGCCTTCGGCCCTGCCGCTTCACGTACCGGCCGGTGGTCTATGCGGTGGAGGATGACTACCAGATCGTGTTTTCCACCAGCGACACTGCCATCGTCTGGGTGGAGGTCGGCCAGGAGAAATACTATGATCTTTACGCGGGCAGTATGCGGTCCAAGGACCTGGTGCATAAGGTCACCGTGCCGCAGCGCGCGCTGGACGAGGCAAAGAGCTACAAGATCTGCGCCAGGCAGATGATCTACCGGGGACCCTTCGGCGGCTATACGGGCGAAACCTTTTCCGAGCAGTACTCATTCATCCCGGTGAACGCCGCGGACGGGATCTGTTATCTGGCCCTCCCGGACATCCATGGCGCTGTGGAGGGCGCGGTGAGCCTTGCCGGCCATGCGTGGCTGGAAAACACCCTTGACTTCATCGTGCTCCTGGGGGATCAGACCAGCATGGTCGATCGGTATGAGGACGCCCAGATCGCCAATGAGATCGC
>JAFRRD010000030.1 GCA_017428265.1 Lachnospiraceae bacterium
CTATGCTAAGATGTTTGTAGTTCATACGAATTCTCCTTTGTGGATTGGTGTGTGGTAGCTTCATTCTACATGAGATTCGTATGAACTTTTCATTTTTTTATCTGTTGCACTTGATAGTATAATTCACCCATATAAAAAAGCGCTCCCCGGAAATACCGGGGAGCGCCCTTAGGCAAAAGCCGCTATCTGAACCTACCGATCCATTTGCAGCCTCCCGTTATTTCCGCACGAAAACGAGCCCTGTTCGAAGTACAGGGATTCGAGTTCAGACAGATAAAACATGGTGGCTTTGATGGTAATCATGGTAAAAAATCTCCTTATGGGGCAGATTATAGCAGGAAATGCGGAAATGTCAATCAACCGGAGGTTAATTATACGCAGTCTTCGGAGTCGAGCGGACCCTGCATTCCGGCGGCTTCGCCGTCAGCGGCATCCGCCCCGCTGCCGGCGCCTTTCTTCCACGGCATCTCCTCGTCGGAGGCCTTGAAGTTGTAGACAGGCTTCATGATGTCGATGATGTCCACGGAGTCGCGGATCACGTCGATGATGTCCCCCAGGGACTTGTACGCCATGGGCGCCTCGTCCAGAGTCTTCAGGTTCACGGAGGTCGTGTAAATGCCCTTCATGGATTCCTCGTAGGCCGCCATATCGAGCGTGTTTTTCGCCGCGGTGCGGGACATGATTCGCCCGGCGCCGTGCGGTGCGGAGAAGTTCCACTCGGGATTCCCGCGGCCGATGGCCAGCACGGACCCATCGCGCATATTGATGGGGATCAGGACCTTCTCGCCTGCATGCGCCGCGATCGCACCCTTGCGCAGGATCATTTCCTCCGTGTCGATGTAGTTGTGAATGGTATGAAATGCCTCCTGCGCAGCCATCCCGGTGCGTTCCAGGATAATCTCGGCCATCTTCTCGCGGCTGCGGCGCGCAAAGCGCTGGCAGATCTCCACGTCGTGCAGGTAATCCTCCAGGTAGCTTCCCCACAGCCAGCAGATATCCTTCGGCGCGTCCGGATCCTTCGTCTTGAACTCGTGCTCCAGCGCCTTCAGCGCCGTCTGGATCTCGGTCCTGCGGCCCGCCTCCTTGTACGTGCGGATGATCTCCTCGCGCTTTTTGAAATACTCATCCTTGCCCATATGCAGGTCGACGGCCAGCTGCTGGTAGATCTCCGCGACCTGCTTGCCGAGGTTACGGCTGCCGGAGTGGATGACCAGATAGAAGGTCCCGTCAGCGGCCCGGTCGATCTCGATGAAATGGTTCCCGCCGCCGAGCGTCCCGAGGGAGCGCTCCAGGCGCTTCGTATCGCGCAGGCTCCGATAGCATTTCAGCCCGGTCAGGTCAAATTTCTCCCTGCGGCCTTCCCAGACCGCCATGCCGGAGGGGATGAAATGGCAGGCCGCGTCGACCGCCTCAAAATCGATTGCCTTCGCGTCCAGCTTTACGGTGTACATGCCGCAGCCGATGTCCACACCCACGATATTCGGGCAGGCCTTGTCGCTGATCGTCATGGTGGTCCCGATGGTGCAGCCCTTGCCGGCGTGGACGTCGGGCATGATGCGCACGCGGCTCCCCTCGGTCAGGGCATAATCGCACATGCGGCGGATCTGCTCGATCGCTTCGTCCTCCACCACCTTCGCGTAGCACACGGCCGTCGTAACTTTTCCTTTTATCTCAAACATTGCTTTGTCCTTTCGCAAAGAAGGCGGTTTTTTGCCCTGGCATCACGGCCGATGCTCCGCCTTCCCCACGATCATTAAGCCTCAAATTGTCCGCTACGTCAACCAACCGCTGGTTGGATAAAATCCTTATCTCCCCTCAAACAGCCCTTCGTTCTTCTTAAAGAACTCGTAGTAGATCTTCGTGTTTTCCAGTTCCCACCAGTTCTTGATCCCGGCAGGCGTCGCGTCCAGGTCGTAGATCCGGGCGCCTTCCATCGAGAGCAGGAAGGGCGAGTGGGTCGCGATGATGAGCTGGCAGCCGCAGTAGCGGGCTTTCTTCGTGAGCATTTCGAGGAGCTCCAGCTGCATCGCGGGGGACATGCTGTTTTCCGGTTCATCCAGGCAGTAGAGGGTGTCGTTTTTGAGCTTCGTTTCGAAATATTCGAGCGCGGTCTCGCCGTTGCTCGCAAGCCTGACCTCCTTGCCGGCTGTCCGGCGGAGGAACTCGCGGCGGGAGACGGATCTCGAGCGCGCAAGGATCTTCCGGCGCACCGCTTCGTAGTCCGCCATGCTGTTGAATTTGACCGTCTCGGGGTGCTCGCGGAGGTATTTATACTCCCCTTTGCCGTCCTCGATCGCCTCGGCGATCTCCGCGTTGTTCGCGCGCACGGCCAGCATGTAGTCGAAAATGTCGTCGCTGGTGATGATGCGGCTGCCGTTCGGGATGTGGAGCTTAAATCCCTCGTCGTCCTCGCCCGTCGTGAAGCTGCAGGCCGCTGCGTAGTCGTCAAAGAGTTCACTCGAATTGAACGGCGCGATGCGGTTCAGTTCCAGTTTCGCCGCGATCAGGTTGAGCAGGGTGCTCTTGCCGGAGCCGTTGCCGCCGTAGAAGATCGTTACCCTGCGGAACCAGATCTCACCGAGTTCTTTCGGTCCGAACAGGCCGCAGGGATACTCGTTGTCAATGTAGCCGAATTTCCAGGCGAGGCCCGGGTCGGTGTTTCCGTTCTTGGCCATGCGGTCAATGATCAAATGATTCTCCCGCTCCAGCGGCAGCGTGAAGGATTCGAGATACACCGCCATCCTATTCCCACTCCTTCCAGATTTCCGGCCTGTAACCGACGGTCGCCTGCCGGCCGTTCCGGACAATGGGCTGCCTGAGCACGGACTGGTTTTCCAGCACCTTCTGCAGGCGGTCCTCCGCGGCGATGTATTTGATAAGGGCGAGCAGGTCCTTGTCTTTGCCGTCCGGGTCGATCATGGCATCTAGCCCGCCGACGGCCTGCATAACGCTCTGAAACTCGCCCTTACTCAGGCCTTTTTCAGCGAGGTCGACCGACTGAAACCGAATCCGCCGCTCCTTGAACCAGCGCTCCGCCTTGCGGGTATCCGCACTCTTTTTCGTTCCGAAGATCTGAATATTCATCCCGCAGGTCTCCTAGAAGATCGTGGAAATGTTCCCGTGCAGCGCGTAGACGTACCAGACCGCCTGCAGCCCCGGAAAGATGGTCCAGGTCAGGTGGTCGATCGTCATCGCGATGATGGCGATCAGCTTGATCTGATTGGAATTCAGTCTTTTTTTCACGGTTTCAGATGACCCCCAGCGGAATCAGAATGACGAGCAGCAGGGCGACCATCCCCCACTCTCCGAAGAGGAAGGCGTTCCGTGCCTTCGGTTTCATGTCGGGCACGTAGTTGCTCGCGAGGAAGAACGGGATGTAGGTCGTGACGAAGACCGGCAGCACACCCCACCATTTGTAGACCCAGATGAAGGAATGGTTGCTGGTCCCGGCGAGGAAGGACTCGAACAGCGCGAACAGGAGAGCCATTTCCAGGGCGCCGACCAGCTTGCAGCTGATCCCGCGCCGGCCGTTCTTCACAAAGTAGCGTTTATTTCTGTCCTGCGGCAGCATTTTGAACGAAATGATGCCCGCGAGCGAGAACATCATCGAGAGTTCCCAGCACACGCCGATAAGAACAATAAAGGTCGTCGAGGCGTTGCTGACCGACCACAGCGGGTAGCCGAAGACGTGCCCGATGACCGCGTTCGCGATCTCATAGAGCCAGTGCACGCCGTAGAGCGCGAAGCCCGCGCGGACCACGTCGTAGTTCTTCTTATGGATTTCCGACCAGTAGACGTAAAAGACCACGGCCAGGATGAAAATGAAGGTCCAGTTGAAATTTTCGGTGCTTCTCACGCGGATCGCGTTCACCAGATCCTTTGCGGCCTGCGAGCCGTCTCCCCAAAACTGAAACATGGTTTCTCCTTTCCTTTGTGCTTTACTGCATCGCCGCTTCCGGCCCGTCAGGCCTCGCCGTATTCCCCATATTCGCAGCCGATGTGGGTAGCCTCGATAATGTCAACGAGCTGCAGCGCGCTGCCGATCTTGTCATACAGTTTGATCATGCCCCAACCATTTCCGCCGTTCCACAGGCGGTTGTGCTTCTTCGAACCGTCCGGCGCCTCGTAATTCACCAGGAGCATGTCCTTTTTCAGGCAGTGCACCTCGGTCACCATGCCCGCATGGTTATTTTCCTGCCGCACATGCCAGACGGCCTCGTCCGCTTTTTCCTCGAAGGAAAACTCGGTTTTTACGTTCAGCCAGAAGTGCGAGAAGTTGAAATCGTATTCCTTCCCCTCGTAGTAAAAGACGCCGAGCAGGCGCCGGTCGAGCGGCAGGAAATAGATCTTCGGCCTGCCGCCGCCGATGTCGAAGACGCTGTTTTCGAGCATGCGGCCGGTCAACTGACTCTTCAGGCAGTTCGAGGAAAGCCAGACCCAGGGGCTCGTAAAATCGCGGCCCCAGTTCTTGTCGGCATAGCCGTAACTTTTCTCCGGCGTTACCGTGTAGCGGCGGCCGTTCCAGACGATCTCGCCGCTGTATGCGGTCTTCATCCCCTCCGCATACCAGTACATCGCGAAAGCCTCGGCGTCGCGGAGGGTCTTGCCGGCGCCGTAACCAACGTTGAAAGCGATCTGCTTGTCGACCTTTAGGTCCCAGGACAGTTCACCCGCGTCGCACATCCACTCCGGATGGGTCGCCGCCTCTTCGGATGTGATGCGGATGCTGCCGGTAAGGTGGGTCTCGCTGGCCAGGCAGTCATCGGCCTCGACCCGGTAAGGCGCATCTTCATGCATGACCACATCTTTCCAGGCAAAGAAGCGGTGAAGCTGGGCATGGTCTTCGCCCCAGGTCCCGGCCTTGACCATCAGATAGGACGGCTTTTTGCCGGCGGCCTTGTTTTCCGGCAGCTGGCCGAGCACCGGCCTGTCCTCCGCGATGGCAGGATTGCAGGTGAAAAACTCAATGAAAAATGCTTTGTCTTCTCCCGTTTCCGCGTCCTGCGCGGTCAGCGAATGCCACCACCAGTCGTAGCCGCGGTGAGCCAGCGGTCCGTGCAGCATACACGCGTTGCGGGTGATATCATGATGAGCGAACACTTTATACGCCTCCTTTTGCGGTATGTTGATTATAGCATCCGGCACGGGCTTTTTCCACACAAAAAAGGACAGAGAAAACCTTCTGCTGTCATTCTGAGCGAAGGCTTCGAAGAAGCCGAAGTCGAAGAATCTTCAAATCAAGATCCTTCGACTCGCTTCGCTCGCTCAGGATGACTGTTTTTTTCTGTCCTTCCTTTATTATTTCCCCGCTCAGTTCTTCCGCAGGGCTTTCATGATGGCGAAGATCGCGCCGTAGGCACAGCCGGCGATCGGCCAGACGATCCAGCTGCGGCTCCAGTCCATGGTGATGAAGCTCCAGGCGAGGTAGCCGGCCGTGACGAGGCCCCAGTAAATGCCGCCGAAAGCGCCGTGTTCGCGGGCCGCTTCCTTGCCCTGACGGCTGTAGTCGCCCTCGGAAAGGAGCATCCGGAAACCGTCCCAGACGATGGAAGTCCGCACGATGAGCAGCACGCCGACTGCGACCATGACAAGCAGCATGCCGACTGCCGCGATGTTCAGGAAACTGTCATCGCCGGCAAGGATCAGGCTGATGAAGATCGGGACGGCCGAGGCCACGCAGAGGACGATGCCGATCGTCAGCTGACACACGTAGGTCGGGCGGTATTTTTCGCGGCGCTCCCTTACCATGCCGTCCACGCCGTAGAGCGTGTCGACGATCTCATGTTCCAGATATTCATAACGCGCGCCCCTGAGGCCGCTGGTCACGAACAGGGCGACCGCCGAGCCGATCAGGATGAACAGGCACACGAGGCCGATGCCGACGCCCTGCGCCTCCGTGATCTTCAGCACGCCGTAATCCGAGGCGCCGCACAGAAGGATGAGCACGACCGGCGACAGGATGCAGAGCATGACGCCGAGGGCGATGCGGCGGGAATTGAGGTCACGGACCTCCAGGAAGCCGTTCGCCTCCTCCATGCCCACGGTGCGCACCGGGATGTCGGAATAACCGTCTTCCGCAGCCGCGGGCGTTTCGCTTTCATAGGAATCCTTCAGTAAATAATCGGTGCTGACGCCGAACAATTCGCTCATCATCACGATGCGGCTCATGTCCGGCACGGACTGCGCGCTCTCCCATTTCGAGACCGCCTGCCGGCTCACGTCCAGCTTCTCCGCCAGTTCCTCCTGGGACCAGCCGTTCTTTTTTCTGAGGTCGATGATCTTATCCGCAAGTATCATGGTTTTATCTCCTTTTTCATTCCGCTTTTTCCTCTTCGGATGGCTTGATCATAGCCGAAAAAGGCCGTTGCAGGCTATAAAGCCGACTTGGAACCTGCGCAACCGGCGGTTGCAGCTGCCGGTTTCTTATTTTTCCAGGATCTCACTCAGCTGAAACGCCAGTTCCTCCGGCGTTTCGCGCAGACCGTTTTCGATCCAGAGCGTATAGGCATTGAAGATCCCGCCGGTGATAAAGCTCATCTTGTATTCGTCGTAGACCCCGCGATAGGTCTCGAAGAACACGCGGTCGATATCGTCTTTCACGATCCACAGCAAGCCGTTTTTCCGCAGGATGAACGACATTTCACGGTACTGCAGCACATGGGTAAAGAGCGTGGTGAAGTACTGCTTCAGCGTATCGGTCCGGTAATGGATGCCCGACTCCGCCACGAACTTGTCCGTGATCTGCGCGCACCACTTTTTCAGCACGTCCTCCCGGCTCTCGAAATAGCGGTAGAAGGACATGCGGGAAACGCCGGCCTTCCTGCACAGTTCCGTAACGGAGATCTGGGAAAAGGCCTTTTTATGCAGCAGCTGCAGCAGTGCCGTGATGATATATTCCTGCGTGGCCCCCGCCCCTCCGACTGCCATGATACACTTTCCTCCGTTTGTCACTATCCGGTGCGGATGCCTTGTAAAGCTCCGCGCCCGCTGATACAATTGTAACGCAATCATAACAGACAGTGCCCCGAAAGACAAGGGCTGTCCGATATACAGAGTTTCCATAAAGGAGGTTTTTACATGGAAAACAGAAAAGTGGTCATCGCCGGCGGCGGCGTGCTCGGAACACAGATCGGCCTGATCTGCGCTTATCACGGTTTTGACACGACCTTCTGGCTTCGCTCGGAGAGTTCCATCGGCAGAACGACGCCGAAGATCGAACGCTATTCCGCGCTGATGCTGGAAGACCTGGCGAAGGCAAAGGCTCTGATCGGCAACCCGATCGGCGGCATGCTCTATCCCCGCGGCCTCATCCGCAGCTGGCAGGGCATCACGGCCGAAGCGATCGACGCGCTGATCGAGGAAGGCAAGAAAAATTTCGCGGAAAAAGTCCACATCGAACTGGATCTTGCCAAGGCCCTGTCGGGCGCCTATATCGTCATCGAATCCATGACCGAAGAGCCGAAGGCCAAGATCGGCATGTACAACGCGATGCGCGACCTGCTGGATAAGGACACCATCCTCTGCACGAACTCCTCTACCCTGCTGCCGAGCATGTTCGCGGAATATACCGGCCGTCCGGAAAAATACTGCGCTCTTCACTTTGCCAATACCATCTGGAAAAACAATACCGGCGAGGTCATGGGCCATCCCGGAACGGATCCTGCGATCTATCAGAAGGTCGTGGAATTCGCCGCCGCCATCGGCATGGTGCCGCTGCAGCTGCACAAGGAACAGCCCGGCTACATTCTGAACTCGATGCTTGTCCCGTTCCTTTCCGCCGCGCAGGCGCTGTGGGCAAACGGCGTCGCCGATCCGGAGACCATCGACCTGACCTGGCGTCTTGCCACGAGCGCGCCGGCCGGCCCGTTCCAGATCCTGGACATCGTGGGTCTCGAGACGGCCTACAACATTAACCAGATGAAGCCCGCCGCCCAGCAGGAAGGCACGCTGGAGAACCGCATGGGCAAGCTTCTGAAGGAAAAGATCGACAGAGGCGAGACCGGTGTCAATGCCGGCAAGGGCTTCTACGATTACACGAAGAAATAAGCCGCAGCCGCTCCCACAGCTGCCTTACCGAAAAAAGCCGCCTGTTCCCGTCAGGGTCAGGCGGCCTGTTTTATTGCAGCCGGTACTTCAGCCTCAGCTGTTGTAGTAGCGGTCGAACTCGGCTGCGGTGGGGATGCGCGCAATCTCGGCGCATTCCTTTCTCTTGCGGGCAATGAAGCCGGAGATCAGCTCCTCGGGGAACACGCCGCCTTCGGTCAGGTAGGCATGATCCTTTTCCAGGGCGTCGAGCGCGGCTTCGAGCGTCGTCGGCAGGCCGCGGAGCTTCGCCTTCTCTTCATCCGGCAGCGCAAAGAGGTTGAAATCGTAAGGCCCCCAGCCGTTTTTCTTCGGGTCGATCTTTTTCTTCACGCCGTCGAGGCCGGCCATAAGCAGCGCCGCGTAGCAGAAATACGGGTTGCAGGTCGCGTCGGGATTGCGGATCTCGAAGCGGCGAAGCGCCGGCGTCTTGGCGTAGGCCGGAATGCGGATGACCGCGCTGCGGTTCGAGGTCGCGTAACCGACCGTGACCGGGGCTTCGAAGCCCGGGACCAGCCGCTTGAAGGAATTGGTGCTCGGGTTCGTGATCGCACAGAGCGAATCGATGTGCGCCAGCAGGCCGCCCATGAAGTAGTGGGCCGTCCGGGACAGGTGCGCGTAGCCCTTGTCGTCCGAGAAGACAGGCTTTCCGTCCTTCATCAGCAGCATGTGCACGTGCATCCCGCTGCCGGCCTCGCCGAAGATGGGCTTGGGCATGAAGGTCGCGCTCATCCCGAATTCCTGCGCGGTATTCTTGATGATGTACTTCATCATCATGGAATTGTCGGCCATCACGGACATCTGCCCGAGCTGCGGCTCGATCTCAAACTGGCCGCCCGCGCCGACCTCGGGGTGATGGTATTTCACCGGGATCCCGGCCTCCTCCATGTAGAGGACCATCTGGCTGCGGCACTCGAAGGTCGTATCGGAAGGCTTGGCGGTGTGGTAGTTTTTCTGGTAGGGCACGATGTTCGCGGTGCCCTCGGTATCGCTGTTCCAGTAGGCCTGGTTGAAGTCCACGTGCGCCTCCTGGTGGTTCGAGTCGACGCGCCAGCCGGCCTCGTCGAAAAGGTAAAATTCAAACTCCGGCAGGATCATCATCGTGTCGGCGATGCCGGTGCTCTTCATATATTCTTCCGCCGCGAGCACGATATTGCGCGGATACTGCGGCAGCGGGCGGTTCTTCGGGTAGTCGATGATCATGGCGTTGCCCGTCATGGACAGCGTCGGGATCTCGCAGAAAGGGTCCACCATGGCTGTCGTCACGTCCGGGATAAAGACCATGTCGCTCTTTTCCACCACGGCGTAGCCGTAGTTGGACGCGTCGAAGCCGATGCCGTCTTTGACGGTCGTTTCGCTGAAACGGGCGGCGGGAATGGTAACGTGGCGGAACGCCCCACTGATATCCACCATCTTGAAATCCAGCATTTTGATATCGTTCTCTCGAATGAACTGGATGACTTCCTTAGCATTGCTGAACATAAAGTTCTTCCTCCGAAAGGGTATGGGTTTACGATCGTCGCGATCTTCGCCAAGCATACCACTTTTTGCCGCGGAAAGAAAGGCTTCTCCCCTTTTCTTTTCCTGTAAAAAAGGCTATAATTCTTTCATTGAAAAGGCAGTCTGCGAAGCACCGCGCGGCAAAGCGGCGAAGCGGTACGAAGGCACAGGCTGCGCAAAGGAGCAAAAATGGATCTCTGGCAGTTCAACGACAAACGCGTGCGGATCACCTGCTTGGACGGCGCGGTCTACGAAGGCATCGCCTCACACAACTCCGCGGACTATGACGAGCACGAATTCGGAAAATACGAAGAAGGGCTCCAGCTGCCCGGCATACTCTTTTACGCGGGCGATATCGCATCGGTCGAGAGCCTTGAGGAGCGTGAGGACGGTCCCTGGGGCAAGTATTCGGAACCCTTCGGAAGGCTCGAGGAGGAAGCCCTCTTCGACGAGGACGGCGACCCCGTCATCGCCTGCGAGATCCTCGACTGCGAGGACCCGGAACACGTCATCCGGATGCTCCGCTGCCTGGGTTATTATACGAATCCGGAAGCCGGCCGGGAGATCCCGGACAAGCCGCAGATCCTGGAGCAGCTGCGCGTGCTGGTGAAGTATTCGCACGATCCCGAGATCGAGCATATGGCTTCTGCCCTCATCGCCGCCTGGACCGGCGAAGCAAACTGACATTTTCGTGATTTGCGCAGGAAATGTTTTGACACGGACCACCCTGTGCGATACACTGAAACCATCTGAAAACCCGTATGAAAACTCTCCGGAAACCGGATAAAAACACTGCAAAGGAGCATCCCATGAGCGACACTCAGAACGGCACCCCCAATGCCGCACAGCCCGCACCCAAGGCGCACAAACTCGACAAGCGCAACCCCTGGAGGAAGGTCATCATCCTCGTCGTGATCCTGCTGATCGTCCTTCTCGTGACCAATCCTTCCCTGATGTTCTTCCTGCCGGCAAGCTGGCGCGAAGCCATGAAGAACGCCTACAACAGCCTCTTCGGCGACGTGGACCAGATCTCGAAGGTCCTGAACATCCAGTGGGTCCGCATCTTCAAGGTGATCGTGATCGTGCTGTTCATGCTGATCCTCAAATCCGTCCTGAAGATCGTAATGGATAAGATCAAACCGAAGACCGCCAAGGGCGCGAGCATCCACTCGATGGTCAAGAGCTTTTCCGGCTACGCGATCGCGCTGATCATGCTGATCTGGTGCCTGTCCGCCATCGGCATCAACCTGAGCACGATCTTCGCCAGCATCGGCATTGTCGCTTTGGTCATCGGCTTTGCGGCCGAGAGCCTGATCGAGGACGTGGTCACCGGCCTCTTCCTGGTCTTTGAGGACGAGTTCAACGTCGGCGACATCATTGAATACAACGGCTTCCGCGGCACCGTGACCAACATCGGCGTACGCGTGACCTCCATCCAGGATCCGGGCGGCAACATCAAGCTGGTCAACAACTCGGATCTCCGGAATATCCTGAACCGTTCCCGCACCAATTCGAACGCCGTCTGCGACGTTCCGGTCTCCTATGCCGCGAACCTGGCCGATACCGAAGTCACCCTCAAGGCCATTGCGGAATCCCTGCCCGGCAAATATCCGGACGTCTTCCGCGAAGTGCCGGAGTACCTCGGCGTGCAGGCGCTCGACGCCTCTTCGGTCAACCTCCGCTTCATCGCGAAAGTCAGTGAGAGTGAAATCTACAAGGCAGCCCGTCTGATGAACCGCGAGTTCAAGATCGGCATGGACGAAGCCGGTATCGAGATCCCGTTCCAGCAGGTCGTCGTCCACCAGGGAGATAAATAAGCGTTTCCATGAGAAGATCATTCGACCAATCTGAATTTACGCAGCCGGGAGCAGAGTTCAATCTGCCGCCGGAGCAGTCCGCAACGCTTTCCGGAGGAAGGCGCCTCGCGGACCGTTTCGGCGCGCGGAAACGGAGCCTTGCCGAACCGGATGAAGCCGAAAGGCAGGCTGCGGAGGTCCTGGCCGAGGAAGGCCCTGCGGGAGAAGCGACCGGGGAGGAACTGACGACCTCCGCGGCTTCTTCCGGCGCGTCCGGCGACGCGGCGCAGGCGGCCGGCCGGAAGGAAAAGAGGAAGCGCTCGCTCCTCCTGCAGTTCGCGGCCGTGGCCTCTTCCGTCGTTTTGGTCACGAACTCCTTCAGCATCGACCTCCTCGGCATGGACGGCCTGTTCAACGACTCCGTCCTTTTCGGCGAAGTGCATTCGACCGAGCCGGATGACTGGCATGAGCCTGAGCACGACGATGAGCCCGACCTGATCTACGGCGACCTCATCCCTTTCGGGGGCGACAGAGTCTTTCCGAAGCTTGACAACAATGACTGGACGGTGACCCAGTCCCAGACGGTCGACGCGAACAACAAGTACGTCGCGGCGGTGGATTTCATCAAGGGATCCATGGGCGAGCAGGCCATGGTCGAAAGCTTCGTCTGGTACGGCCGGAAATCCCCCGAGTTCTATACCGGTCCCATCCCGATGTCCATCCCCGCAAACATCGTTTCCACGGAAAGTCCTTCGCTCTACTATGATTCCGACACCAACACCCTGACCCTGAACAACTATCACGGCAAAGGCCTGATGATCAACAACATGGGCCAGGATTTCACCATCCGGCTGATCGGCGACAGCGTCCTGTCCGAGTACCTGATGGTGGCCTGCGGCTCCGTTACCATCACCGGCGACGGCGGCATCACCATCAATGACGGCGAGCATTACGATTACGGCATCCATGTGGTCGGCCAGTGGACCAGGGCCCATCTCATGCTGGACGAGAACGTCAAATTCGACATCAGCGGCGCTCAGAGCATCTTCCGCGTCACCTCGACCTGCTCCGAAAAGCCTGTCTGCTACAAGACGCCGCACCCCTGGGGTGAGATCTATCAGGGCCAGCTGAAAGCCGAGGACACTTCCTTCATCCACGATGATCCCGAGACGTATCATTCCTGGCTGATGGTCGGCGCCCAGACGCATTCCACGATCGTCCACGTCAATAACAGCTACCGGCCGGACGGGGCCGAACCCGAGCCGTCCTCCAACGCACCGGTAACCATAGTGACGCTTCCCGTAGGCGGAGATTCCGCCTTCCCGATGCTGCCGAATCCGATGCCGAATTCCGTCGGCGCGGACGGTACGTATCACGAAAGCAGCATCCTGGTGTGGGACAAATACGCTTCGAACGGCGATCTTACCGGTCCTCTGGACATTTATTCCTATGAGCAGAACCATCCCACGGGCCGGGACGACATTTTCTATGATCCCGCTTCGAACACGCTGACGCTGAACAACTACAACGGAGGGCGCCTAGATGTCCGCAGCATGGGCAGCAGCTTCATGATCCGGCTCATCGGCAGGAACGAACTATTTGCCGGCATCCGGATCTTAGGCGACCTGACCAGCGGCAGCGTCACCTTCACCGGCGACGGGTATCTCGCGCTGAACGCTCCGCAGCTCTCCCTGTTCGGTCTCTACCTGGACGCCGGAAACGCGGCGGCGTGCGTCATGGTCGACAGTTCCGTCACCATGGACATTTACGGCAGCGAAGAAGCAATCATCGTCCAGAACACCTCCGCGGACAAGTGCCTCTATTACCTTTCCGACGTGGTCCCGGACCTTCGTCAGGTGCGGGATGACGGCGAGTCCGCCCCGTCCGTTCCGGGTACCTTCTACGACTGGAGGATCGTGAACGAGAGAAGCGGCTCCGTAAAGCACATCCATCTGGGCGGCGAGGCGCCGCCGGAAGAACCGACGTCTTCGGAGCCTCGGACAGACAGCCTCTACCCGATAGGCGGAGACTCTTCTTATCCTGATCTGCCGAATCTCGTGCCGGGAGGAATGGCTGTCGGCGGTACCAGACCCCAGATCCAGCTTTACGGGGAAAAGTGGACCGTAAACTGGACCGACATGCGGAATATCTATGGTGAACTTGAGGGCGTCGAACACACGGATAAGACCGATATCCTCTACGATCCGGAAACCAATACGCTGACCCTCAACAACTGTGTCAGTGACAGCCTGTTTATCCTTAACATGGCCAACAGCTTCACGATCCGGCTGATCGGCGATAACGTACTGCCGGGAGGGATTCATGTTGAAGGAGACTACAAAGGCGCAAGCGTCCGCTTTACCGGCGACGGCCATCTTTCCGCGGGAAGCGAAGGGAGTCGATACGGCCTCTGGCTGTCAGACAGCTTCGGTCCGAGCTGCGTCATGATCGACAGTACGGTAACGATTGATCTTTACGGAAACGAGCATGCTTTCTTGGTTGAAAACACTTCCGCGCCGAAAGGTCTTTACTATGAATCGGCCAAACCGATTGAAGGCATAGGGCAGGCCGTCACGGGCTATGAAGAAGATCCCCGCGGCAGAGTCTCAGGCTACTATTACGACTGGATCCCCAGGACTGAAGAAAGCGCTTCTGTTAAGCACCTCCATCTCGGTCCCGATACGTCGGAAAACCCGATGCTGACCGGCCTTCCAATCGGCGGCGATTCCGTCTTCCCGAACCTGCCGAATCCGAACCCGAACACATCGGTTCCGAGCTACGGCGTGCTGAACGAAGACTATATCCAGATCTTTGACCGGACCGCCCGCACGGAAAGCTTCATTTACGTGAATCCTGCCACGGGTGCCCCGACGGTCAGCGTCCCCGGACTTTCCTACGACCGCTCCACGAATACGCTGACCATGAACAATTATCACGGCGCCGGCATCAGTGCGAACCTGCTCGGCAACGGCTTTACGGTCGAGCTCGTCGGAGAAAATGAGCTGACTCAGTGCTTTATGGTCTGGGGCTTCTACACCGGCGGCAGCGTGCATTTCACCGGCAGCGGCTCGCTCACGATCAATTCCGGGCAGGAACAGCCGATAGGCCTGCAGCTGCTCTGTGAATTCTCCACCTCCTGCATCATGATCGATGACAGCGTGACCCTGGACATCTACGGATCCGTCAGCGCGGTCGAGCTCCAGGACACGGATGCGGAAAAAGCCATTTACCTGCTCTCCGGCGATCCGCTTGACAACGTCCGCCAGCTCACCGTCACGGAAGAGTTCTCGGACAACGATCTGCAGGAGCCGAAACCGTATTATGTCTGGCAGCTTGTTGACAACGACCGCAATCCGGTCAGGCACCTGCACATCGAAGGCTCGAATTCGATCCTCGACTGGTTCGGCCGGTAATTGCTGACAGAAAGACGCATCTTCAAAGAATTGCGCCGCCTGTTCCATCAGACTCCCGATCGCTGCCCCTGCAGGCGCGGTCTTCACCAAACCAATACAAGATCCACAGAATTGGAGGACAGAAATGAAATATTGTTTTAAATGCGGAAATCAACTGCCCGATGAAGCCGCTTTCTGCAGTGTCTGCGGTGCCAGACAGCCCGAAAGCCCGGCTCCGGCCGACACTCCGGCGCCTGCCCCGGCCTATGCGGCACCGGCTCCCGAACCCGTGCAGGTCGACCCCGTACCCTATGAACCGCGCAGGCAGACGGCCGCCGGCACCGACGGCTCCGATCCCTTCGTCAGCAAGAACGTGCTGCTGTGCACGGACGGCAAGTACCGCTGGGTCTATGAACTGGGCCTGTTCAAGGACATGTGGGTCTTCTGGACCATCCTCAAGATCTTCGGCGGCGTCATCCTCGGCGGCATGCTCATTTTCCTGATCATCGAAGTCTTCGGCGACCACAATTACGGGGACGTCCTGAAAATGGGCCTTATCATGGGCGCGATCTTCCTGGGCCTCTCGATCCTCGGCTACCTTGTCTATGCACTCATGATGGGCGGCAAATACTGTGTCATCTTCACGATGGACGAAGAAGGTATCGTGCATGAACAGCAGGCGAAACAGGCCAAGAAGGCCTCCATCGTCGGCGACCTCCTGGTGCTTGCGGGCGCGGCGACCGGCAACCTTACCACGGTCGGCATCGGCCTCACCTCCGGCAACCGGAACGCCATGTACACGGCCTTCAAGGGCACCAAGAAGATCACCGGCATCCGCAGGAAGAACACGATCGTTCTCCGCGAAGGCCTGAGCAACAACCGCATCTGGTGCGAAGCAGAAGACTTCGAGTTCGTCTGGAACTACATCCTTCCGCGCTGCACCGGCGCCCAGGTCATCCAGAAATAAATACCGCCCCGCCTGAGGGAGTTCAGGCAAGGAGCATTCCATGAGCAAGTTCTGTACCAAATGTGGGAACCCCCTGCCTGACGACGCCGAATTCTGCAATCGCTGCGGAAGCCGGCAGCCCTCCGTGCAGGGTTCTTCCTCTGCGCCGCAAAGGCAGCAGGCGCAGCCGTCTCAGCCGATCCCGCCTGCCCAGCAGGCCCGTCAGACATCGCAGCCCGTTCCGCCTGCCCAGCAGGCCCGGCAGACATCACAGCCCATCCCGCCTGCCCAGCAGGCCCGGCAGCAGGCTGCGCAGAATAATCAAAGCTGGAACCAGCCGCAGCGCGCTTCGTCGCCGCAGCAGGCCGCCCGGCAGTGGAATCAGCAGCAGACAGCCCAGGCGCAAGCCCGGGCTGTTTCTGCACCAAAGAAAGGCGGCTGCCTGAAGCGCGTCGTTGCCGCCGTCCTGGTCGTCGCTCTCCTCTTTACCGGCTTCGTCGAGCCCGGCTTCATCCTGAAATGGATCCGCGGGGACGGCGGCGATCCGACAGTCAACACCGGCTCCGTGGTCATCGCCCCGACAGAGACGGAGACCGAGCCTGCCTTGAAACCCGATCCCGGCGACACGGTCGTTCTCGGCAGCAGCAAACCGATCAGTGCCTCTCCCTGCCCCGGTGTCACGGTAAGTGCAGAGAAGAATGCTTTCTGGCAGGATACCGAGATCCGGATGACGCCCGTGACCGAGGCAGACGCGACCCTTCTGAACACCGTCTCCGCGCTGCAGGAAGACGGATACATGGCCATCGCCGGCTGGGAGGTGGACGCCGGGCTGGAGGATGACGAGGTCATCCCGGGCACCTACAGCGTAAGCCTGGATCTGAAAGAACTCGGCATCAGCGAGGTGTTCAACGATTATCTCTGCGTTTACCGCGTCGCGGACGACGGCAGTTACTATCAGTATGCCTCCCGCGTGGAAAACGGGAAGCTCATTTACAGTGCGGACCAGAACAGCATCACGCTGCTGGTGGTCGGCGACTGGCTGCTGCGCGGCATCATCGTGACCGGTCTCATTTATTACGGCTATCCCATCGTCAAAAACTGGTACGCGCAGGAATTCACGGCTCCCATGAAGTACTTTTATGACTCCGGGAAGAAAAAGGCCGAACTGACCTGCTCGAACCAATACGGCTCCTATATCCTGCGCTGGGCTCAGGTCGATCTGGGGATCGACGGAGAAGCCAACATGAAGAAGATGGAGGAGATCGCCGCGAAATACCGGGCCCGTGCCCAGGAGCTCTACAAGCAGTACGAAGAGGACAAGCTCTTCAGCGCGTCCAACATCCTGAATATCTTCTCCCGCAACAAGACCGTGGACGAAGTGGTTCTGGAGGCCATCCAAAAGGATCCGGAATACCTGAAGCTCCAGAAGGAGATCCAGCTTCCCGACGTCGTGGACTATGCCATCGGCTGCATCGACATGGCCTATAAGTACCTGAAGGAACAGGAGTACGTGAAACCTCCCACGGGCGTAGTCGAGATCGTTTCCACGACGGCAGGCGGCAACCTGGCCACCGCCATGTCGCGGAAGGTCAAGACGCCCTGGGTGGAGATCAATCTGAAGGCTGTCCAGGACGGCGGGCAAACTTCCCGGGACACCCTCCTGATCACGATGGTCCATGAAATGCTGCACGTCTGCCAGCGCGGCTACCGCTACTTCTGGGCAGACTCCGTGCGTTACGACGAGATGACGGCGATCGTGGTCGAAAGGCGCGCCGCCCTTCATTTTAAGGCCGCAGGGATCATCGACTGGGATTCCAAGATGGAAATGAATCCCACCGATTACTGGTCCTGCCTGAAGCTTCCCATCGACAAGTATTACGCGCCCGGCAACAGTACGATCGTGATGCAGCATGAAGGCTACAATCTGGGAGAATTCGTTGCCTTCCTGGAGGACAGGACCGGAAGGATCATGTGGGGCGGACGGATGATGAACGCAATCAGCAGCGTCAAGGAAGGCGGCATTTCGGCGCCGCTCATGAAGCTGTTCGACCTTTCCGTCGCCGAATTCAACAGCTGTTACAAGCTCTTCGCCCGAACGAACAAAGCGGCTTTTTCCAGACAATTCTACAAAAACGAGAAGGAATACGATCCCTATCCTTATGTCAGGATCGAAAAGGGCAACGCCTATCATACGCAGGTCGCTCCGGAAGGGCCTTATTCGAGTGCCATCCGCGGCTTCATGCAGAGGCAGAAGGTCCCGATGATCCTTCTCATGGTACCGGACGGCGGCTTTTCCTCCGATCTGCCGGGCACGCAGCTGCTTCCGGCCGATCCGTTTACCCTCTTTACCAAGGGCGCCTATATCCCCGCGCTCTCCGCTGAGGGTCTGGGGGCCGTGAACTATTTCCGCAACATTCTGGAGATCACGGCTGAGATAAACAATCCCGGCGACCGCAACGGGTATTACATCTACGTTCTGGACAAGACCAAAGCCCCGGCGATGAAAGAGGATCAGGAGGATCTGGTCTTCAGCTTCCCGGAACTGAGCCCGGCAGCAAATACAAAGGTCATTGACGGCTTCCTTCTGACGATCCAGACGCCCGGCGGCGGAAAGATCGAAAAAGAGATCCCCAACAGCCTCTTCAAGAAAGAGTACAAGCTGTCCAAGGAGGATTTCTTCAAGAACGAGAAAGAGGAAGTGGATGAGATCCCGCTTACCTTCACGCTCTGCGAATACGTGCTGACCGCGGACGGGACGAAGCTGATGGGTGAAGTCTCCGACCCCTTCTCCTTTACCATCCACCGGAAGGTGGTCAACGATCTGGATAAGTTCTCCGACATGTGGGTCCCGGTCCAGATCACATGGGAGAAGATCAAGCCCGGCGACTGGGTGCTGGGGCTAATCTACCTGGAAGAGGACAACGAATTCGGGGAATACGAAGGCTACTACGACCAGTGGAACACCGCCAAGTCCCGCTGGCTGGAGATCAAGTACTTCGACTATGATCCGAAGACCGGCATCCTGACCATTGATTTTGACAAAAACGTACCGGAAAAAGCAGCCGGTGTGGCAACCTTCCGGATCAACAGCGCCGGACACCTGGAAATGACGAACAGCGGCGGGACCTACGAGTTCTACCGCGCGCCGAAGAACTGATTCCGGCGCTCTGTCCTCTCCTTCATCCCGCCCGGCTGCAGTCCTCTGCTCTGGGGAAGGCGGCACATCGCAGCCGTGACGGATGTGGTTCATCCCGCCCGGCTACAGTCCTGCCCTTCACCGGCAGACGGTCCGCCCGGGACGGCACGGTTAATGCGGCGGCTTTGCGCAGGCTTTCCGGCAGCCTCGTGAACCGCGAAAATGCCGGATGCATTTTCGCTAAACCTCGGTAAAAACCGCGCAGAGGAAGGCGCGGTTTTTATCCGGAGCCTGCGCTTGCCGGCGCATGTACCGTCAGCCGGCCGTCCCAATGCCGGTTCAAAGCAGGACTGCCGGGCCTTCCGGATCATTTCTCCGCAGCAAAAAGCAGGCCTTGGGAAAGGCCTGCTTTTTTGTGTATTCCGTGTTTTTACAGCATTGCCGAGCCGCCGGTCACGATCCAGCAGGCGAGGATGGCGATGGTCATTGCCCCCGTGAAGACGTTGCCGGTGCGGCGGTAGAAATACGTGCCGAGCAGGCTGAAGATAAGCACCTGCGGCGCGAAGACGATCAGCAGGCTCATGAACGGGCCGCCGAAGGTCGAGCCGAAGAGCAGGTCCGCGCCCGGGCCGAGTCCCGCGAAGAACGGGATGTACTCGATCAGGATCACGACGAGTGTGCCGCCGACCATGACGAGAGCGTAGCGCCACCAGGCCTGCAGGAAGCCTTTCGCGCCGGGCCGGTAGGTGTGTATCGTCCGCAGCCCCGCGAAGATCTTGCTGTTGTTCAGGATGTAGAAGGCCGCAAAGAAGACGATGTACACGCAGAACTGGCCGAAGCGCACGAGGCTGAAGCTCTTGAAGAAGGGCCAGATGAAGCGGAAGTCGAGCATGAACAGCTTCTCATACAGGAAGACCTGCAGATACATGAATCCGGTCATGCACAGCGTGAGCAGCGTGCTCTTTCCGAACAGTTTCCAGTTGATCTTATCCGCCGCCTCTTCATTGGACAAGCCTGCTTCATGCCAGGTCTGCGGGGTCCCAGCCTTGCGGGCTTTCTTCCTGCCGACGGCCGTGAAAATGATCATGATGATGATCAGCAGGCTGTACCAGCCGACGAAGCCGTTCCCGATGGTCATGCGGAAGATCTTTTTTTCGGGCAGAGGCAGCAGGCCCTGGCCGAGCTGCGTCATGAAGGGATAGGTAAATGCCGCAATGAGGATCGTCGTGACCGCCCCTTTGATCCAGGCGCCTTTCGTTTTGGGCTTTGCCGCCGGCAGCGCGCCCCGGACATTCCCGAAGACCTTCGTGTGCAGCAGGATCTCCGAAAACGGCAGCATGGAGCCGATCGCAAGGAGCGTTGCCGCAAGCACCAGCCACTCCTTGGCCATGGCGGTCTGATCCGTCGGGGCCAGCGAGGTCGGAAGGTCGATGGCCTTGTCGAACCAGTCGAGCGCCGTGGCAAGGCCGCCCTTGTGGTGGGTCGTCAGGCGGTGGTTCGTGTAAAGGAGTTCCATCCGCCGCGCCGTGCCGTCCGCAAAGCTGCCGTAGGTAGTGTTCCACTCTGCCCTGCCCGTCGTTCCCAGGAAGGACAGCCGCAGCGGGGAAGTCAGAAGCGCATCGTCTACGGTGTTTTTATAGTCGCGGAAATAATTGAATTCGTCCCATTTCGCCTGCAGCAGCAGGACGTTGTTGAAATAGATTTCATTGCCGAAAAGCGGGGACTTGTCGTAAATGTCGTCCGTGAAGAGTTCGCCGCACTGCAGAACGGTCGCCTTCGGCGTGATGTCGCGGCCCTTCTCATCCGTCACGCCCGCATAGTAGGCGGAAACGCTCCAGGACGCCCAGGTACCCATCGAGTGGCCGCTCACCGCCAGGCGGGTCGGATCGACGTTGTCCATGGTCGCGAGCACCGCGTAGGCTGCAACGCCGCCCATGGAGCTGTCAACGACCGCCGAGCCGTCCGTGCCCTTCGAATAGTGGTCATTGAAGAAGGTCAGGTTCGAGAAGTTCAGAAGCAGGCGATAGCGGATGGGGCCGCCGATGGTCTTGTAGGTGCCGGTCTCGATGCTGTCCTCGCCGTAATTGACCTTGACCGTGTGGTTCGTGTAGCCGCGCTCGATCATGCTCGGCTCGCTCGAACCGTGGCCGAACTCATCGATTGCCATAACGACCGCCCCGCGCCGCGCGAGCTCGATCGCATAGGCCGCGCAGGTCTCGTGGTCATTCTGATAGCCGTGCAGCAGCAGAACGCCCGGCGCCGGTTTTTCGGGCGTCGCGCTTTCCGGTGTGTAGAGTTTGTAAGCGATGTTCCCGAATTCATTCGAATCGATGACGCCCTCCGTCACTTTGACACTCCCGCCGCCGTGCTGGATGCGGTTCGCGGTAAACATGCAGATGAAGGCCGCCGCGACGCACACGGCGAGCCCGATCCACGCTTTTTTCAGTGAATTCATACGTTCCTCCTGTTGTGGAAAATGACAGGTTACAGGGACAGAATAACACCTTCGCGGCGGAGTTTCAAGAGATAGCCCTTTTCCTCCTGTGCATTCTCCTGTATAATAGAAAGGAATTCTGCAAGGAGGGCCGCTCCGGCGGCAGACCGAAGCAATGGCTGAGAAAACAAAGAAAGAAAAACGCCCCTCGCGCGGGATCCTCTGGCGGGTCCTGCTGGTTATTTTCACCCTGATCACGGCCGCCGCGCTGGAGCTCGGCAAGCATACGCTCCTCGGCTGGGGGCTGGCGGCGCTGGCACTGGCCGCCTTCATATGGCTGCGCAGCAAAAAGCTCGCGGGGAGCCGGCGGATCATCCGCTTCGGCGCCTGGCTGGGCCTGTTTGCCGTCTTTGCCCTGATCCTTTTCGTCTCGCAGCCGCCGACGAGGGCGGTCCCGGCGGTCAGCGGCAAAAACGGCGGCGTCACGGAGGTGCTTCATACCGCGCAGGGCGACCTGACGGGTGTGTTCACGGAGGATAAGAAGGTCGAAGTCTACGCAGGCATTCCTTATGCGAAGCCGCCCGTGGGCGAACTCCGCTGGCGCGAACCGCAGCCCGCCGAGCCCTGGGAAGGCGTCCTTGCCGCCGATCATTTTGCCCCGATGTCCATACAGGTGACGAACTCGACCTATTACGACTCCCTCGCGCAGATCATCGGCTACCACGACTATAAGATCTCTCTTTCGGATAACTGGCGGGCGCCGGTCAGCGAGGATTCGCTCTATCTCAATATCTGGAAGCCCGCGGGCGACGTTTCCGGCCTGCCCGTTCTCGTCTACATCCACGGCGGGTCCCTGCAGACCGGCCAGCCCTGGTATCAGGACTATAACGGCGCGAGCCTCGCACGCGACGGCGTGATCGTGGTCAACATGGGCTACCGTCTCGGCGTCTTTGGCTTCTTTGCCGACAAAGCCCTGGCGGCGGAGTCCCCGAACGGCACGACCGGCAACTACGGCCTGCTCGACCAGATCGCAGCGCTTAAGTGGGTACAGGACAATATCGCGGCCTTCGGCGGCGACCCGGGCAACGTGACTGTCTCGGGTGAATCAGCCGGCTCCGCCTGCGTGAGCGCGCTCTGCACCTCGCCGCTTGCAAAGGGTCTCTTCCGCCGCGCCGTCATGGAAAGCTCGACCGTCTCCGCGCCCGAGCCCGCGCACTCCTTCCGCCTGCTCGACCAGGCCTTTGCCGACAGCAAAAAGACGAAGGACCGCCTGGGTGCGCAGACCCTTGAGGAACTTCGCGCACTGCCCGCCGAGCAGATCGTAGGCGAGATGAACCTCCAGCACCATATCACGGTGGACGGTTACGTTCTCACTGAACCCCCCTGCGAGTCCTATGAGAAGGGTGTTCATAATGAGGAGGCCCTCCTGCACGGCTTCAATGCCGGGGAAGCCACGCCCTTCATCCTCTTTTCTCAGGCGAACCTGAAGAATTACGAAGAAAAGGTCCGCCGGGCCTTCCCTGAAGAATATGCCGGGCGCGTGCTGGCGCTCTATCCGGCCGCGACTGATGCCGAGGCGAAGCAGAACTGGATCGACATCTATTCCGCCGTTCTCTTCTCCTACGGTCATTACTGCCTGACCCGCCAGGCCGGGGAAAATGCCATCCCCTGCTACACCTATTTCTTCTCGAAGGACAACGGCCGGCTCGGGAACTGGCACAGCGGCGAGGAGGTCTATCTCTACGGCAATATTCCCGATGATTCCAGGCTCTACGACGCAGCCGACCGGGCGCTTTCCGCCGCGATGAAGCAGTATTACCTGAACTTCATCCGGACCGGCGACCCGAACGGGACCGGCCTTGCAAAGTGGGATGATACAGCCGGCGCCCTCCGCGTGATGGAATTCGGTGCGGCGGGCTGCGCCATGCAGGGCGACCCCTACGCAGCACTTCATCAGATCCTGGACGAAATGTACGGCATCAAATAAACGACGGCAAAAACAACAGCAAAGGAGCCATAAAATGACAAAACTGACCAAAGAGAAAAGCGCAGAAATCCGGAAAATGCTGAACGACGTTTTCGACGCCCTCGACGAAAAGGGCTACGATCCGGTCCTTCAGATGATCGGCTATCTTATCTCTGAAGAGCCGACCTATATCACGCCGAACCGGAACGCCAGAAACCTGATCCAGAAATATGACCGGGACGATATCATGATCGAGCTGCTGACGGGCTATCTCGGAAAGTAAGCGCCGGCAGAAGAAAGGCAAACGATGGAAAGCGAAAGACTGATCCTCGACCGGATCCGGGAAACGGACCGGCAGGATTATTTTGACAATATTTCCCACGATAAAAAGCTCCTTGAGACCTTCATCTGCAAGTATGCGGAGACGATTGATGAGGTGGACCTTACCTCCTATACGACAAATGAAAGCCTGTTTGCGGTCCGGCTGAAAGAGAGCGGGCGGCTCATCGGGATCATTCTGTCCTTCGACGAGAAGGACGGCGCCTGCGAGATCGGCTACGGCATCGGCTCCGGATACTGGAACTGCGGCTATGTGACCGAGGCAGTCACGCGCTTTCTGGAATACCTCTTCGATGAACGGGGCTTTCAGCGTGTCTGCGCGTCCTTTTTCACAGGCAACGAAGCCTCGCGCCGCGTCATGGAAAAATGCGGCATGCATTTTGACCGCCTGTCGGAAAAGGAACTGGAATACCTCGGCGAGTGGCGCGATCTGGTCTATTATGAGATCACCCGGGAGCAGTGGGAAGCGCGGAAAAAGCCGGAGATTGCCCGGCCCGCTCTGACGTACATCACCCTCCGTGAGCGTCCGGAACTTGAAGCTGCGGCCGCGGAATGGTTCCAGGGCAAATGGGGCGTCCCGAAGGAAGCCTATCTGGAGTGCATGGACGATTACCTTGCCGGCCGGACCGAATACGGCTGGTATCTTGGCCTGGACGGGGAGAAGATCGTCGGCGGCATGGGTGTCATCGAAAACGACTTCCACGACCGCAAGGACCTTGCCCCGAACGTCTGCGCCGTGTACACCGAGGAGGAATACCGCGGCCGGGGCATCGCCGGACGGCTCCTGAACACGGTCGTGGATGACATGCAGGCGCACGGCATCTCGCCCCTCTATCTCGTCACCGACCACACCGGCTTTTACGAGCGCTACGGCTGGGAGTTTCTCTGCATGGTGCAGGGCGACGGCGAACCGGACAAGACCAGGATGTACATCCACCGTTGACAAAAAAAAACAGCATAGGCGGCCCCATACGGGACCGCCTGTGTTTTGGATATCCAAAGTTGGGATATTATATTAATTCAATATCTATGCTCTTTATCGTGTTTTTTTCATCGTAATCAATCGTTATCAAGTATCCGTCCGTTGTAAAATGGACCGATGAATGAAAGTCGTTTCTGTCCGTGTACAAAAACAGATATTCTCCATCCGGATCAATCTGGATCACCTTATCAAGAGAGTCTCCCTTTTGCAATTTATCAAAGCATTCCTTTTTAACCGACCATTGATATGCCTTCGAAAAAACCTTATTGCCATCTTTATCGAAATATAATATGGCAATCTTTGTTTCTCCTCTGAACGCTGCACGGTATTGCTGATTGATCTCTCTTTTGCATTTTATAGAGTATTGAGCATTCAATTCCGTCAAGGATCCATTGAAGTTTACGATTTTTTGCAAGTCTTCTTCTGCATAGACCTTATCATCCAAATCTATCAGATTACTACCTTCTGTTGATACCTTTCTTCCACAAGAGCACAGAAGAACGATGAAAACAATAAGTATCATGTATTTCTTTTTCATCTTCCTGCTTCCCTGGTCCATGCCGCAAAACGGCCTTATAGCAATTCGCAGCCAATTTCCTGAATTCTATAGTCATAATCATAACGTATTTCAATAAAATACCCATGGATGAGGTCCAAATAATCTCAATTTCCCGCCATATATTCCAGCATCGCATGGGCGGCGACATTGCCTTCACCGACCGCCTTCGCGATCTGGTACGGCCTGCCAGTGCAGTCGCCCGCCGCAAAGACGCCGGGGATGTTGGTCTCCTGGTTCCGGTTCACGACGATATGCGGACCGTCCGTGGCGAGGCCCGGCAGGAGCGTCGCCGGTGCGACGGCACTGCGCAGGATAAAAAGCCCGTCCACAGGGATCTCCGCGGCATTATGAAGCAGGATCTGCGTCACCTTCATGCCGCCCTGCACCGCTTTGATCGGTGTGATCTTCTCCACGTTCGGGAGATCAAGCGCACAGTCCGGATAGCCCGCCGAAAGGTATACCTTCTCCGCGATCCCGGCAAGGTATTCGACCTCGTGCTCGTAGCGCTTTGCGCCGCAGAATACCGCGATGGTCTTCCCTTTATAGAGGAAGCCGTCGCAGGTCGCGCAGTAGCTGACGCCACGGCCGAGGAACTCCTCTTCGCCTTCGTAGCTCTTTGCCGTCACGACGCCGCCCGCAAGCAGGAGCGTCTTCGCCTCATAGACTTCGTTGTCTGCAAGGATCATCAGCATCCCGTCGCCCGGCATCACGTTCGTGACCTTCTTATCGACGGGCTCGAGGCCCATTTCCTTCGCATGCGCAAGAAAGCGCGCGTTCAGTTCGGCGCCGGAAATCAGCCCCGCCCCCGGGTAATTCGCGATCTTTTCGCTTTTTTCGACCTTGTCGCTGAAATCGGGTGAGCCGAACCAAGCAAAGTCCTTTTCGTGCAGTTTCAGATTTATCGCGGCAGACAGGCCCGCGGGCCCGCTCCCGACGATCACGGTGTCAGGCATAGTGCGCTCCTTTTAGCTGTATTTCTTTATCCGTTCCTATTCCACCAGCTCGATGCGGTCTTCGACGTGGGCATCCAGGCCCTCATTGGTCGCAAAGTATTCTTCGATGATGTTGTTGATCGAGGTCGCGACCACGCGCGGACGCATGTTGGCCTTGACTTCCTCCAGCGGCACGCCGAGGAACTCGTCAAAGTTCTTGAAATGATAGTTCTGCAGGGCGATCTTCAGGCGCATTTCCGGGGTGACCGGCTCGCCTTTGAAGGTCAGCTCCTCCAGTTGCTTCGTCGTCTTGTTGTAGCGGATGTGCACGCCCTTTGAGAACTGGTAGAATTCGGTCTCGCCGAGCCAGGCCTCGTCACGCATCAGGTGTTTCACGATCCGGCGGAACTGATCGCCGGTCACTTCGACCATCCACAACGCGTCGTCAAACGGCGTATTTTCCAGCATGTCCTGGTATTCGATCACCGGGCCGAGCTCCTTCTTGCGGATGGAGCCGGAGCCCATCATCATGATATCGAAGCTGCTCTCCCACTGTATGGAGTCTGCGTAGAGGTTGCCCATTTCGGTCTCCTGCTCGCGGCTCGGGTGGGTGAGGCGGCGCGCCCAGCGCGTGACCACGCGTTTGTATTTCTTGTCGGTCTGCGTCCGGTAGCTGTCCAGCAATTCCTCCATGACCGGGTCCTTCGGCGCCGTCTCATCGGTGATCGGCGGGCATTTCCAGGCAAAGTCAAGGATCCTCTTCTGTTCCCGATCATATTGCAGGTCGATCTGGCCGATGAGCCCGGTCCCGGTGCCCGCCTGCACGATCGGCACGCCGTTCACGTACTCCGGCGCGTCCATGAAGGTGTGGCTGTGGCCGCCGATGATCATGTCGACGCCCCAGTCGGGATCCAGGTTCGCCGCAAGTTCGCGGTCCTTTTCCAGGCCGATGTGGGTAAGCAGGATGGTCATGTCGGTCTTCACGGTGCGGTAGTTGTCGCAGATGATGCCGACCTCACGGGCCGCCTGCTTGATATCGATGAAGGAGCCGATGATCTTCTCCTGCTTCGTGGAGGCGAGGACCTCCTCGGTCAGCAAGCCGATGAAAAGGATGCGCAGGCCGCCGATCTCGACGTTGAGATAGGGTTTGAAAAGCCTC
Organism: Lachnospiraceae bacterium; assembly: GCA_017428265.1. GTDB lineage: Bacteria > Bacillota > Clostridia > Lachnospirales > Lachnospiraceae > UBA6987. The sequence continues at coordinate 27,224 of JAFRRD010000030.1, forward strand.
GCGCTGTTCATTGTCACGTACAGGTCGGCATTGATGATCGGGAAGCGCGCGCATTTCTCCAGAAAAAGCAGATGCGCCAGACCGTAGTCCACCTCGTGGTTGCCGACCGTCGCGACATCCGGGTGCAGGCTGTTCATCAGATCGATCGTGGACAGGCCTTCAAATTCCTGATCGATGATCGAACCGCGGAACATGTCGCCGGCCACGACGTACAGCGTATTCGCCTTCTCCTTCCTGACCTTGTTGATATAGCCGGCAAGGCGGACCAGGCCGCCGATCTCGTGATCGCCGACCGTCTTCGGCAGGAAATCGCCGTGCAGGTCATTCGAATGCAGTATCGTCAGTTTGGTGATGCTGTCTTCCATGGACGCCTCCTTTATGGGATCGTATTGAAACGTCTTTCTTTCCGATAAACCAAATTTACCAAAAGCGGAGATTGAACGCAAGCCCTTTTCGCGCTATATTGGTCATACGGGCTGCGGCGCCCCGGCCCGTTTCTATTTCGCGGACTCCCAATCCGCTCCCAGGAGGAATTTCAGATGCTGCATGTTGCGCATGTTACGAAAAAATACGGAAAGACCGTCGCCTGCAATGACGTCTGCTTCCATCTCGATCCCGGCAGCGTGACCGTGCTGCTCGGCCCGAACGGCGCCGGCAAAAGCACGATCATGAAGTCGATCATCGGCTTTCTGCGCTATGAAGGCGAGATCACGGTCGCGGGCTTTCCGAACAAGAGCGTGGAGGCGCGGCGCATCCTGGGCTACGTTCCCGAAATGCCCTCGCTCTACCCGAACCTGACGGTCCTCGAGCACATGGAATTCCTCGCGCGGGCTTACCGCATGACGGATTACAAGGGCCGCATTGAGGAACTGCTGGCGCGCTTCGAGCTGGACGACAAGAAGAAAAAGTTCGGTGACGAGCTCTCCAAGGGCATGCAGCAGAAGCTGAACCTTTGCCTGGGCCTGCTCCCCGACCCGGAAATGCTGATGATGGACGAGCCCATGATCGGCCTGGATCCGCACGCGATCAAGCAGCTCAAGCTCTGCATCGAGGAAATGCGGGCGGCGCGCAAGACGATGCTCATCAGCACCCATATCATCGACAGCGTGGACATGCTCTGGGACCGCGCGCTGATCATGCAGGACGGCGTGATCAAGGCAAATGTTCTGCGGCATGAACTGGAGGCTTCCGGCCGGACGCTGGAGGAACTCTTCTTCGACGTGACGGAGAACCTCTCCAAAGAGGACATGTCCCATCCTGCGGGGGCGGAGACCGCCGGTGAAAATGACGGCGGGGCTGCTGCCGGCGAGAATGCCAGCGGTGCAGATGCGGAGGCAGAGACGAAGGCATGAAGCTCTTTTTCTACTATGTCACGCACAGCGCGCTGAACAGCCTGAAAAAGCTGTTCAAGACCTGGGTGCTGGTCTTCTTCGTGGTGATGCTTGTGGGCGGCCTGCTCTTCGGCGGACTGATCGGCATGCTCATCGCCAAAGCGGTCCCGGACGAGCCGGAGGAACCGGGGATCGAGCAGGAAGACCCGAACTGGCAGGAGCCGGAAGAGCCCGAAGACGACGTCCCGGTCATGGATCTTCTGGAACTCGGCACCGGCGCGGTAGTCCTCATTTTCTTCGTACTCGGCGTCATCGGCGCCGACAAAAGCGGGGCGGAGATCTTCCAGCCGGCAGACGTCACGCTTCTCTTTTCCTCACCCATGAAACCCCAGTCCGTGCTGATGTTCCGGACCATGACGCAGATCGGCACCTCGATCGCCGCGACGCTCTACATCACGGTCTACCAGCTGCCGAACCTGGCGAGGAACCTGCATCTGTCCGCGGGGAGCATCCTCGCGATCCTGGGCGGCTGGGTGCTGACCATCGGGATCTCGCAGCTGCTCAAGATGCTCTGCTTCGTGACGGCCTCCGTGCATCCGGGCTTTAAAAAGAACCTGCGGCGCATCGTCTATCTGATCCTCGGCCTGGCCGCTGCCGGATTCTATTTCTTCATGCAGAAAAACGGCCTCGGCGTGTGGGAGGCCGTGTGCGGCTATTTCAACGCCCCCGCGTCACGCTGCGTCCCGTTCTGGGGCTGGATCAAGGGCTTTGTCCTGTTCGCGGTCGAGAAAAATACGGTCGGGATGCTGGCGTGCCTGGCGGCGACGCTGCTGGGCGCGGCAGTCCTTGCCTGGCTGACCTGGCATATCAAGGCGGATTTCTATGAGGAGGCGCTGTCCAAGGCCGCCGAAAAGGCGGAAATGCTCGAGGCTGCAAAGGATTCAGGCCTCATGAAGCGCAAAAAAGACCGCAGCGAGAAGATCCGACGGAACGAGTTCAACCGCGGGCAGGGTGCGAACGTCTTCTTCTGGAAGGCCGTCTACAACCGCTTCCGCTTCGCACACTTCGGTTTTCTGACGAAAACACTGGAGTTTTATCTGGTCGTCGGCATCGGGATCGGGCTCTTCTGCCGCCTTGTTTCAAAGACGGACTCCTATCTGCCGATCGTCCTGATCCTTGCGGTCTGTGCCTTCTTCCGGAGCCTCGGCAACGCGCTGAAGCAGGACACCGGGATGTGGTACTTCCATCTGATTCCCGAGGACGGCTGGACGAAGCTGATGTGGTCTCTCGCCGGAGATCTCGCGAACTGCTTCCTGGACGTGCTGCCTGGGCTGCTGATCGGCCTGCTCGTGCAGGGCGCGCCGCTCTTCCCGGCCGTTTTCTGGATCTTCGCGATCGTCTCGGTGACGGCCTATGCGACCGCCGTCGGGACCTTCATCGACATGTCGGTCCGCGTGAACGCCGGCAATACGCTCAAGCAGCTCATCCAGATCGTCTTCATCTACTTCGGGCTGCTGCCGGACGTGCTCATCGTCGGCGGCCTCCTGCTGCTGAAACTCCCGCACGTTGCGGTGCTGGCCGTCACCGGGGCAAATACGGCGCTTGCCGCACTCTTCCTGCTCCTGGCGTCAGCCTTCCTGGGAAAGAAATAAGGACATTTGCCGGAAATAAAAAAGCGGCGGAACGGGTCAGGCCCGCTCCGCCGTTTTGTCGCCTCAGTATTCTTCGGCCAGGTCGATGTTCCGGCCTTTCAGGCCGACAGCCGCGCCTTCTTTCGCCTGGCGGCTCTCCGGATGGGCCAGCAGCCATTTGTTCCTCGCCCGGAGGAAGCGGTCCTCGCGGCTTGCCGGAACGATGTCGGGCTTTGCCGTATTCGTCCCGCGCGGCAGCACCACCAGCACCTTGAAGCCGCGGCCGGGCGCCGCCCCGCAGGGGGCAAAGTGCAGGGTCGTCGCATAGACCTCGATCAGCACGCCGGCCGGCACGCGAAATGCCTTCACCTTCGCCGTGTCGAACATCCCGTCCCCGTCGATTTCGGACCGCAGGCCCAGAAGCAGGATGAAATCCTCCGTCCCCATGTTGAATTCGCTGTCCCGATGGTATTCCAGACAGTTCAGCTTCGTATTGTGTCCGCAGACGTAGCCAAGCTGCACCGGCATCCCGCCGAAGATGCGCTCGCGGAAGTCTTCTTCCGCCCCGAGCGCCATCAACGCGGCGTCTTCCGCCACGTATCTCGTGCCTTCTTCGGGCAGTCCGGCCGCCGCGTCAAGCGTTTCAAGAAGCTCACCGGCCTTCAGCCCTTCGACCGTCCTGCCGTACGCGGCGAACTCAGGATCGTTTATGGAATAGATATGCATTTCAGCCTCCCGATCGATCTGTCATCATCCTATTTATACCCTTATCCGGCACTTTTGGCAACGGTCCGGCGGCGCTTTGGCGGTAAATTGCATTTCCCTGCGCCTTTTGTTATAATAGAAAGTTGGAGGACGGCTTATGAAGATCCTGGTCAGCGCCTGCCTTTTGGGCGTGAATTGCAAATACGACGGCGGCAATAACCGCAACGAAGCACTTGTCCGTCTGCTCGAAGAGCATGAGCTGCACACGGTCTGTCCGGAAGTCCTGGGTGGCCTGCCCTCTCCGCGCGATCCGGCGGAGATCAGAAACGGCACCGTCGTCTGCGAAGACGGCCGGAGCGTTGACGAAGCCTTCCGCGCCGGTGCAGCCGCAGGCCTTGCGCTCGCCCGCACGGTCCGGCCCGACCTCGTGATCCTGAAAAGCCGGAGCCCGAGCTGCGGTGCCGGCGAGATCTACGACGGGACGTTTACCCATACCCGCATCCCCGGAGACGGCGTGTTCGCCGCACTTTGCCGCGCTGAAGGCTTCCGCGTGGTCACCGAAGAAGAGGCGCCCGCCGTGCTTTCCGAGAACATACTGCCGGCGGAGGACGCCGCGCCGCAGAAAGGCCCTGCCATGACTGAAAAACTCTACTACGCAGACTCCCATCTGTTTGATTTCGAAGCCGAAGTCCTGTCCTGCGAAAAGGAGAAGGACGGCTGGGCCACCGTGCTGGACCGGACGGCCTTCTATCCCGAAGGCGGCGGCCAGCCGAGCGACCAGGGCACGCTTGACGGCGTCTTTGTCAGTTTCGTCAAGGAGCGCGACGGCGTCATTTACCACTGCACGAACGCTCCGCTCCCTGCCGGGACGCGGATCCGCGGGCTCATCGACCGGGAGCGGCGCCTCGACGTCATGTGCCAGCACTCCGGCGAGCATATCGTGAGCGGCCTCATCTGCCGGAGCCATTCCTGCGACAACGTGGGCTTTCACATCAGCGACGACTTCGTCACGATCGATTTCAACACACAGATCAGCCGCGAAGACCTTGTCCCGCTTGAGGACGAGGCGAACCGCCTGATCCGCGAAAACCTCCCCGTGCGCTGCTTCTGGCCCGATGCAGAGGAACTTGCTGCGACCGACTACCGCAGCAAGAAGGCCTTGAGCGGCGACGTCCGCCTCGTGGAATTCCCACAGGCAGACCTCTGCGCCTGCTGCGGCACGCATGTGGCAACCACCGGCGAGATCGGCCTCATCAGGCTGATCGACTGCGAACCGCACCGGGGCGGCGTCCGCATCCGGATGGTCTGCGGAGCCAGGGCGCTCCGCTATGTCAGGACCATCAGTGAAGAAAACCGAAAGGTCTCGGTCCTTCTGTCCGCCAAAGAAGAGGCGACCGGCGCCGCAGCCGCGCGAGTTTTAAAGGAGCTGTCGCAGCGCAAGGAACGCATGGCCGTCATGGAGACCGCCTGGGTGGAAGGCCGCGCCGCCGCCTTTTCAGGCAAAGGCAACGTCCTCCTGCTCGAGCAGAACATGGATCCGAACAGCACGAGACGCCTTGCCAGCGAGCTGATGAAGACCTGCGGCGGCTTCGCCGGCGTCCTCTCCGACTGCGGCGAGGACGGCATCCGCTACGCCTTCGGTAAGGAAGGCGGCGACCTCAGGACACTCACAGCAGCGCTCAACAGCGCATTTTCCGGACGGGGCGGCGGCAAGCCCGACTTCGTCCAGGGCACCCTGCACGGAAAGACCGGCGAGATCAGCCGGACGGTCCGCACTTATTTCCCCGACCTGATCACGGAATGACCCGTATATATTAAAAGGAGGCAGCTATGAAGACCGTCACCCTCGGCCGCACCGGCATCACCACCCCGCAGAACGCTTTCGGCGCCCTGCCCATCCAGCGCGTTTCCGTCGACTACGCCGTCATGCTCCTGCGCAAGGCGTACGAAGGCGGCATGACCTTCTTTGATACCGCCCGTGCCTATACGGACAGCGAGGTCAAGCTCGGCATCGCTTTCGAAGGCATGCGCGACAAAGTTTTCATCGCCTCCAAGACCCACGCAGGGGATCCGGAGGCCGCCCGGAAAGAACTTGAGATCACGCTGACCAACCTGAAGACCGACTATCTGGACCTTTACCAGTTCCACCAGGCGCCGCAGTGCTTTATGCCCGGCGACGGCACCGGCATGTACGAATTCATGCTGGAAGCCAAAGAGCAGGGAAAGATCCGTCACATCGGCATCACGGCGCACAAGATCGGCGTGGCGGAGGAGGTTGTCGCGAGCGGCCTCTACGAGACGCTGCAGTACCCCTTCAACTACCTGGCCACGAAACGCGAATTTGCCCTGGTCAATGCCTGCAAAGAAGCCGGCATGGGCTTCATCGCCATGAAAGGCCTGTCCGGCGGCCTGCTGACCAACGCCAAGGCCTGCATGGCCTTCATGTCGCAGTTTGACCACGTTCTGCCCATCTGGGGCATCCAGCGCGAAAGTGAGCTCGACGAATGGCTGGCTTTCTTTGAAAAGGAAGCCGTCATGGACGAGGAGACCGCGGCCGTCATCGCAAAGGACAAAGCGGAGCTCGGCGGTGATTTCTGCCGGAGCTGCGGCTACTGCGCCCCCTGCACCGTGGACATCGAGATCCGCAACTGTGCCCGTATGAGCCAGCTGATCCGCCGCGCACCGTCGGAAGATTATCTCTCCCCGGCCTGGCAGGCCAAGATGGAAATGATCGAATCCTGCATCGGCTGCGGCGTCTGCATGACCCGCTGCCCGTACGAGCTGAACATTCCCGAACTGCTCCGGAAAAACCTGGAAGACTACCGCCGGATCATTTCCGGAGAAGTCAAGATCTGAACTTAAAGACAGGCGCGGCCCTGCCGCTGCCGCACGAGGAATTCCCATGAAACCCTTTTCCCGCAGCATTCGCCGGCTGAGCGCTTCGGCGCTCGCCCTCCTTCTTGCCCTGCAGCTTTCCGGCTGCAGCTGGTTCTTCATGCCCGGACCGGTGATCATTACCGGGGAAGAGACCGCAGCGTCTTCCGTTTCCGAACCCTCCTCCGAAACAGAGGAACCGTCCGGATCCGTCAGTGAAAGCACATCGCCTCCGGAGACACCGATCGCCTCAGACACGACCGAAGATTCTTCCGGGGAGAGTTCTTCGGATCCTTCCGCTGACGTTCCGACCGACGAAAGCTCCGAAGCCACGGAAGCCTTTACGGTCGACTATTTCCGGATACCGGAATGCCTGCGCGCCATTGCCTCCGACGCCGTATTCGTTGACGCCTGCAATGTGATCAGCGCCTGCCTTGCCTACAGGACCTCGGCAAAGGTCAGCTGTGCAAAAGAGGATGCCGGCCGCGTGGTCTACATCGCGGATACGCTCTGCCCGCTGCTTAAGGCCTTCACCGATATCAGCAAGGATTCCTTGGAAAACGGCGAATTCAGCTGGAAATTCTATGTGGACAAGGTGGCCTTCGCCATTGTCCGGGCTGAATTCGAGGCGCAGGTCGCCGCCTATATCGAGCCTTTCCTCGATCCCGTCTATAATGAAACAGAGCGCGCCCTCCTGATCTACCACGCCTACACGGCGCCGGCAACATACAATTACGAGATCATCTCCGGCACCTTCAAGATGCACACCGAAGCCGAGCAGCACCGCATCCACTCCGCCTACGCCGGGATCATGGACCACACCGGCGTCTGCCACGATCTTGCCGGCGGCATGACCTTCCTCTTCATCCAGGCCGGTTTCAACGCCTGCCGCGTCTCCGTGATCAATGCGAAGGACGAACATTCCTGGACACTGCTCGAACTGGGCGGCCGCTACACCTACTGTGACGCGACCTGGGACGTCGGCGGATACTTCTCCTTCTTCGGCAACTCCTCCGGCGAGCGCACGACCAAGATCGGCGGTGAATTCCTGCTGGCGCAAATGAATATCTACGATTACAACGCTCCGGAACATTTTGACATCATCAATCCCGGATTTGCGCAGGTGCAGGATTTTTCCTATTCCCGGCTTATCCGGGGCACGCCCCTGTCCCTGACGATCGATACCGATGCCACGCCGCACAAGCTGATCTTTACCTCCAGAAATGCCAGCGACAGGCTTGTCATCCCCTGCCCGTAAGCATAAAGAAAAAGGGCTCCGGTTTCCCGGAGTCCTTTTTTCTTTCCTGTCTCAGGCAGCTTAGAAGATGCCCTGGCACATCATGGCATCCGCAACCTTCTGGAAACCGGCCAGGTTCGCGCCGGCAACCAGGTCGTAACCCAGACCGTAGCGTTCCGCAGCTTCCGCGGAGGCTTTGTAGATGTTGGTCATGATCTTGTGCATCTTGGCATCGACTTCTTCGGCATCCCAGTACAGGCGAGCGGAGTTCTGCGCCATTTCCAGTTCGGAGACGGACACGCCGCAGGCGTTAACAGCCTTGGAAGGGGCAACCAGCAGGTGCTTCTGTTCTTTCAGGAAGACCAGAGCATCGTTGGTGGTGGGCATATTCGCGACTTCGATGTAGTACTTCACGCCGCTGGCAGCGATCTTCTTCGCTTCTTCCATTCTGACATCGTTCTGGATGGCAGCAGGCATGTAGACGTCGACGTCCTTGACGCCCCAGCACTTCTGGCCTTCGACGAACTCGCAGCCGAACTTCTCCGCATAAGGTTTGCAGTGCATGGGATCTTTCGCACGCATCTCAAGGATGTAGTTGAGCTTCTCTTCGGTGACGATGCCTTCCGGATCGTGGACGTAGCCGTCAGGACCTGCGAAGTAGGTGACCGCAGCGCCGAGCTCGGCAGCCTTCTTCATGATGCCCCATGCCACGTTGCCGAAACCGCTGATGGCAAGCTTCTTGCCGGCGATTTCCAGGCCGTCATGCTTCAGGACTTCCTGCAGATAGTACACAGCGCCGTAGCCGGTCGCTTCGGGACGAAGGATGGAACCGCCGGTCTTGATGTCCTTGCCGGTCATGGCACCCAGCTCCGCAGCGCCTTTGATGCGGCGATACTGGCCGTACAGATAGCCGATCTCACGTCCGCCGACACCCACGTCACCGGCCGGAACGTCAACATCGGGACCGATGTGGCGGATCAGCTCGGTCATATAGGCCTGGCAGAAACGCATGACTTCGCCGTCGCTCTTGCCGCGGGGATCGAAGTCGGAACCGCCCTTGCAGCCGCCGATCGGCAGGCCGGTCAGAGCATCTTTGAAGATCTGTTCGAAACCAAGGAACTTCATGGTGTCGAGCGTGACGTTGGAAGCAAAACGAAGACCTCCCTTGTACGGACCAAGGGCCGCGTTGAACTGTACGCGGTAGCCACGGTTGACATGGTACTTCAGCTGGTCATCCATCCAGACAACACGGAATTCGATCGTGCGTTCCGGTTCGACCATACGTTCCAGCAGGCTGGCGGCTTCATACTCGGGATGAGCATCGATAAGCGGCTCGACGGAAGAAAGAACTTCCTCTACGGTCTGAAGGAAAAGCGGCTCATTTGCGTTCTTGGCCTTGGTTTCGGCAAGAACTCTTTCAAGATAAGCATTCATAACAAAAATTGCCTCCTGTGAAATAATGTTATGCGGTTTTCAGTGCCTTTTCTCACTGTAATTATCATAGCACGCCCGCGGCGCAAAGTCACTTTTAAATCGTTAAAAAAACGCGCGGCAACATTATTTTCTTAACCATTTATCAACACTATCTTACGCGTTTATAGCAAGGCGCCGGGTCATAAACGAAATGTTATCGCTTTGGGCCCGGCGGCGGTTCGTATTTATAGGGACGGCGCTTACATCCAGATGAGCCAGACCAGCAGATAGCCCGTGATCACGGCGGTCAGGGTGAAGGGTACGCCGTACTTCATGAAGGCGGAGGACTTTACCTCATAGCCCTCCTTGCGCAGGATGCCGAGGGCCGCGATGTTGGCGGAGGCGCCGATCGGGGTCAGGTTGCCGCCGAGCGTTGCGCCGACGAGCAGGCCGAAATACAACAGGTTCGGATGGATGCCGGCGCCGGCTTCGTTCAGCCGCGCCGTGACCACCGCCACGATCGGCAGCATGGTCGCCGTGTAGGGGATGTTGTCGATGAAGGCCGAAAGGAGCACGCTGATCCAGACGATGACCGTGTAGATGAGGAAGACCGACCAGCGGCTGCCGCTGCCGGAAAGCCCCGCGAGCAGGCTCCCGATGAGGTCGATGACGCCTGCGCGGCTGATGCCGCCGATCACGACGAAGAGTCCCATCAGCAGGACCACGGTGTAGTAGTCGATCTCCTTCAGGGCGGCTTTGGCCATGTCGAAGGACTTATCCTTAATCACGCGGCGCATGATGCCGATCAGGAAGAAAAGCATGCAGATCAGGCCGTTCGTGATGTCCGGTTTGTAAAACTGCCCGGGCTCGGCATTGCTTTGATAAGGAATGAAGGAGACCGCGATCAGCGCCAGGACCGTCAGGCCCAGCAGCCAGGTCGGGACCTTGTCCTCGACCTCGGTCCGGTGCGATTCGCCGATGTACTGGTCATCCTTGCGGAACATCCAGTAAATGACGGCGGCGGCCGCAAGCGCGCCGGCTTCGGTCACCCAGAACATGCCGGCCCTGCCTTCCACGAAGAAGAAATCCATGAAGTCCAGGTTGGCGGCCTTGCCGAGCAGGATCGAGGTGGTGTCGCCCACCAGCGTGGCGGCGCCCTGGAGGTTGGAGGAGACAGAGATGCAGATGATCGGTGCGACCGGGGAGATCTGGAGGCGCTTGCACACCGCGAGCGCGACCGGCGCCACCATCAGGACCGTTGCGACGTTGTCCACGAAGGCGGAAATGACGCCGGCGAACAGGGACAGCACCACGATCAGCCATTTGACGCTGTGCACGCGGCCGATCAGCTTGTCGGAAAGGCGCTGCGGCATCTGGGATTCGATGAAGAGGAAAACGGTCCCCATCGTCCCGACGATCATCATCAGCACGTTCCAGTCGATCTCCGTGAGGGCCTCGCCGAAGGAGTAGGAATAATCCGGAAAGATCCCGAAGAGCCCCACCGCGACAAAGATGAGGGCGCTGAAGACCGCAATGTACGGGCGGATCTTCTGCATCGAGAACATGAAAATGTAGGTCAGAACAAACAGAATAAGGGCAAATATCGTACTGGTATTCATAGGCAGATCTTAACTCCTGACAAGAGTGGCTCTATTGTACCATGGTCGCAGCGGGTCTTGGCAAGCAGTTTCGAAGTTGCCGCAAAAAAACGCCGCAATCCCTGATGCGGCAAGGGTTTGCGCGGTTTTGCCCGTTGTGATTTATGTATGACTTTGTTATAATAGGGGAGCATCAGAATACCCTGTGAAAGGCGTTTTCCATGAAAAACATCTCTGTCATCGGTTCCACCGGTTCCATCGGGACCCAGACCCTGGACGTCGTCCGCCGTCTGGGCGGTTTCCGCGTGACTGCGCTCGCAGCCTGGTCCAGCGTCGACAGGATCGAGGCGCAGGCGCGGGAGTTCCTCCCGCTCCTGGTCTGCCTCTACGATGAAAAGGCGGCTGCAGAGCTTGCGGTCCGCCTTGCGGATACCGATATCCGGGTGGTCTCCGGGGAGGAAGGGCTGGAGGAGGCGGCTGCCGGCGTGCCGGCGGATATCGTTTCCCTGTCTCTTCTCGGGATGATCGGGATCCGCCCGACCCTCGCCGCGATCCGTGCCGGAAGGGACTGTGCCTTTGCCAACAAGGAGACTCTCGTCTGCGCGGGGCATCTGATCATGCCTGTCGTAAAGAAATACGGCGTCCGCTTCCTGCCTGTCGACAGCGAGCACGGCGCCGTGTTCCAATGCCTGCAGGGCGAAGATCCGGCACGGATCGCGCGCCTGCTCATTACGGCCTCGGGCGGGCCGTTCCGCGGACGGACGAAGGCCGAACTCGCTGCCGTCACCCCGGCCGACGCCCTGAAGCACCCCAACTGGACCATGGGTGCGAAGATCACGATCGACTCCTCCACCCTCGTCAACAAGGGTCTGGAGGTCATGGAGGCGCATCACCTCTTCGGCGTGCCCTATGATAAGATCGAGGCTGCGATCCATCCCCAGAGCGTCATCCATTCGATGGTCGAATTCACCGACGGCTCCGTCAAGGCACAGCTGGCCGTGCCGGACATGCGGCTGCCCATCGAATATGCTCTGACATACCCCGACCGCGGGCCGGCCGTCGCTGCGCCGCTTGATTTTATGAACATGCCGCCTCTTACCTTCGAGGCGCCGGATACCGAAAATTTCCCGGGCCTGGCTCTTGCCTATGAAGCCGGGCGAACCGGCGGAACGCTCCCGACGGTCTACAACGCCGCAAATGAGTGGGCCGTGGCGCAGTTCCTGGCCGGAAAGATCGGCTACCTCGACATCGCCGGCAGCATCGAAAATGCCATGCGGGCCCACACCGTCATACCGGATCCGGACCTGGACACCGTCCTCGCCGCGGAAAGCTGGACAAGAGAATATCTGGAAAAGGGGTAAGGCCTTCGCCTTACCCCTTTTCTTCTTCGAGCAGTCCCTGATAGATCTCCCGGCGGCTCGTGCCCCGGTCTTCGGCCATGCGTTTCATGGCCTCTTTTTTGTCCAGTCCCTCGTCCAGGTACTGCTGTAGATGTTCCGTCAGGGAAATGCCGCTCCAGCGCGCGGCGCCTTCCGCGGCCGCCTCCTCTTCGGACAGTCCCTCCAGCACCAGCACGTACTCGCCGCGCGGTTCATTTTCCGTCCAGTAAACGATCGCCTCCGGCAGCGTGGTCCACACAGCTTCCTCGTGGACCTTCGTCAACTCGCGGCAGATGCAGATCCGCCGGGCGCCGAGCACCTCCTCCAGCAGCTTCAGCGTCTTCAGCAGCCGGTGCGGGGCTTCGTAAAGGATGACGGTCCGCCGCTCGCTTGCCAGCGACGCCAGCACAGCCTTTCTTTCCCTGGCCTCCTGCGGCAGAAAGCCTTCGAAGACGAAGCGCCGCGAGGGAAAGCCCGAAACCGAAAGCGCCGTGATGAGGGCACAGGCCCCCGGAAGAGAGGTGACCGTCACGCCGCTTTCGTGGCAGCGGCGCACCAGGACCTCGCCGGGATCGGAGATCGACGGCGTGCCCGCATCGGTGATGAGGGCGATATTTTTTCCGTCCAGAAGAAGGCCGAGGAGTTCCTCCGCCTTTTCGTATTTATTGTGCTCGTGATAACTCGTCAGAGGCCTGTCGATGCCGTAATAGTCCAGGAGCCCGCGGCTGTGGCGGGTGTCCTCCGCCGCGATCAGATCCACGGCCGCGAGGGTCTCTTTCACCCGCTCCGTGATGTCGCCGCGGTTGCCGATCGGCGTCGCGCACAGATACAGTGTTCCGCTCATCTTTCTTCTCCTGCCTTCCCCGAACCGTCTCCGTAGTAGATCTCATACACTTCCGGCGTGTACTTTTCGTCCTCGCCGTAGAGGATAAGCGGCGACAGCACGCGCAGTTCTTTTCCGCCGCCCCGCATGCCGGAGACCAGGACCTGTGACGCTTTGTCGCCCGCGTGCGCATGCACGAAGCGGAGCGTCCGCGGGGCGATCCTGACCGCCTGCATTCCCGCAAGGATCTCGACCAGCCGTTTCGGACGGTGCACCATAAAGAACTTCCCGTGCAGTTTCAAGACTGCGGCCGCTTCCCGCAGCACGTCCTCCAGTTTGCAGGCGACCTCGTGCCGCGCGACGGATTTTGCACTGTCCGGGTTGATCACGCCCCGGCCGATCTCCTGGTAGGGCGGATTGGTGACGACGACGTCGAAGGATGCCTTCCCGAAGATCGCCGACGCCTCCTTCAGGTCGCCGCAGACGACGGAAAGCCGCTCCGCTGCCCCGTTCAGGGCGAAATTCCTTGCTGCGAGAGCCGCCGCTTCCTCCTGCAGCTCCAGGCCGACGATCTCTCTGCCCTTGTCCCGGGCATCCAGCAGAAGCGGCAGGATGCCGTTTCCGGTCCCGAGGTCGAGCACCCGGGCCGTGCGCGGTATTTCCGCGAAATCCGCGAGCAGCACCGCGTCCACGCCGAAACAGAAAGCGTCCGGATCCTGCAGGATCCGGTATCCCTTTCTCCCCAGCTCATCCGAACGCAGTTGCTTTTCCATATCAGTCCAGTTTGGAACTGTCCTTGTCGCCCTTTTCCATGGCTTCCAGTTCCTTCATTTCCTTCATTTCCTCGGGGCTCAGGCGCTTCGCCCGGCGGCGGCTGTGGAACATGATGTCGTCCACGCCCACGGTCCGAACGTCGGTCTCGTCGTCCCCGGTGATCATGACCGAGACCGTCTGGCGCAGGACGTTCACGTCCTTCACGGTGCCGCGGATGTTCCCGTCCTTGATCACGACCGGGTCACCGATCCCCGGCAGCTTGCTGTTCAGGTACTCATAGGTGTCCTCTTCATTCTTCAGGCAGCACATCAGCCTTCCGCAGGCACCCGAGATCTTCGTCGGGTTCAGCGACAGGTTCTGCTCCTTGGCCATGCGGATGGACACGGGGCTGAATTCGGACAGATAACTGTGGCAGCACAGCACGCGCCCGCAGATCCCGAGGCCGCCGAGGATCTTGGTCTCGTCGCGCACGCCGATCTGCCGAAGCTCGATGCGGGTATGGAAGACCGACGCCAGATCCTTGACCAGTTCGCGGAAGTCGATGCGGCCGTCCGCGGTGAAATAGAACAGGATCTTGTTTCCGTCGAAGGTGTATTCCACCGCGACCAGCTTCATCGCGAGCCCGTGCTTCGCGATCTTTTCCAGGCAGATGTCGTAGGCCGTCGCCTCTTTTTTGCGGTTGTTGCCCTCGCGCTCCAGGTCTTCCGCGGTCGCGATGCGCACCACGTGCTTGACCTGCGCCGGATCATTGCCCTCCGGCAGTTCCTTGTCCGTGTAGACGACGGTGCCCATTTCGATACCCCAGACCGCCTCCACGATGACTTTCATATCTTTCCTCAGTTCCAGGCCGCAGGGGTCGTAGGGATAGATCTTCCCCGCACGCCGGAAACGGATGCCGACAACTTTCATTTCAATACCTCTTGTTTATGCTTTACGCAGGAGCTCGCGAAGCTCCAGCAGAAATACCTCCAGGACGACGTCCGGGCTGCCGTTCGCCTTCAGTTTGGCCTTGCCTTCGCCGATCGCCGTGAAAATGCGGTCCGCGTCCTTCCAGGAAAGGGCCCGTGCCCAGTCTTCGAGCATGTCGGCAGCCTCGGGGAAATGCAGCTTCGTCTTCCCGCCGGCCTTGACGATCAGCTCGTCCCGCCACAGATAGGTGAGCAGCTCGAAGGCTTCCTCCGCGGAAACGCCCTCCGCCTTCAGTTCGGAAGCTGCCTTTGCCAGTTCGGCGGCGTCAGCGGTCTGCAGGCGCCGGAGCAGTCCGGTCAGGCGGCTGCTTCCGGCCGCTTCGCCCCCGTCCTCTTCGCTTTCCGCCTCATCCGCCTGCAGCACGACGAGGCGCGAGAGCACCGTCGGCAGGAAACGGTTCCGGTTGTCCGCCAGCAGCAGGATCATCCCGTAGGCCGGCGGCTCCTCGAGCGTTTTCAACAGGGCGTTCTGTGCCTGCGGATTCATTTTGCCGGCGTCCGGGACCAGATAAATCTTCCGTGCCGAGCGGTACGGACGGATCTCCATGTCGTCCACGAGCTGACGCCTTATCTCATTGACCGAAAGCGTGTCCGGCTTTTCGTGCGTGACGGTAATGATGTCCGGGTGGTTCCCCGAAAGCGCGGCGCGGCAGCTGGCGCAGGTGCCGCAGCCCGTGCCCTTTTCGCACAGCACGCGGCGGGCGATCCGCCCCGCGGTCTCCAAAAGAGCCCCGGGGTCTTCGCCCTCCAGCAGGAAGGCATGTCCCGGGCCGCCGTTTTCTTCCGCCCGGGCAAAGTAGCGTTCCGCCCTGTTCATTGCATTTCCTTTTCGATCGTCTCCGCCAGTTCGTTCAGGCAGGTCTCAAAGTCTATGTTCGCGTATTTCCTCGGAAAATGAAACGCCGCCTGCTTTTCGGGGGCAAAATCCTCCTCGTCCGCCAGGAAGCGGCGGCACATTTCGGCATATTTCGGCTCGGCCTGGGTCCGTTCACGCGCGAGGGCGCGGAAAAGCCTGAGGCCCGGCTCCACTTCGATGTACAGAGGCACCACGTGGTCCGCGCCGTAATATTCCAGCGTCTGGGCATAAGATTCCAGCGTTCCGGCCATCAGGTAGGAATGCTTTTCCAGATCGATCGCGCCATCATCCAGCGTCGCGTAGGTCCACGGTCCGTAAACGGTCTGATAGGTACGGGATTCGATCACCCTGCCCGCGGCCTCTTCCGCCTCAAACTGCTCCCGCGTGATGAAATGGTAGACTTCATCCGGGACCTCCCCGCTGCGGAGGGGCCTCGTCGTATACATGATCATCGTGCGAAGCTGCGGAAAACGCGCCTTCAGTTCGCCCAGCAGCCGGTCCTTGCCGGAGGCACTGGGCCCGATCAGATAAAAGATCTTTCCCATGACGGAACCTCTTTTGCCGAAATTCCCATATATTATACTTGCTTTTGCCCGGGAAGGCAAATGGTTCTTACAGTCCATCCTGCTGGTAAAGATCGCACACTGTTCTGATAAAGACTTTCAGTGCCGGCGATATCGGTTTCCACTTCGGAACTGCCATCCCGATTCGTCGGTAATATGCCTGCTCTAACGGCCGGATCTCGACCTCATCCGAGCTTCGCACCACCATTCTTCCGACAACACCGATCCCTAGCCCGCTTTCCACCAGACGGATCACCGTATAATCGCTTTTTACCAGATAGCGTCTCTTTGCCTGAGGATACTGCTCGCCAAGCACATTTTTCAGGACTTCTGAATGATTGTCCGGCTGCGCCAGCACCGTACTGGAAATGATATCGCTATTGCTGATCTTTTCCTTCGCACACAGTTCATGCTCTCTCGGCAAAACGACGACCGCAGGATCCATATACAGCGGGATAAAGCTGTAGGATCCCGGTGCACTTGAGGACAAGATGCCAATATCGATGTCATTATTCTCTAACAGATCCAACTGGGATTCCCGGTTTCCCTCCGTCAGCAGGATTTCCAGCTGCGGGTATTCTTCCGATAGTTTTCGGAGAATCAACGGCATCCAGTTACTCAGAACGCTAAGGTAGCTTCCGATGCGCAGGGTTCCGGTCACCACGCCGCTGATCTGCTGGATTGTGCTCAGGAGGCTGTTCTGACTGTTCAGGATATCCTGGCAGAGCGTATAGATCTGCCGTCCGTTCTCGCTCAGCGTGACCCCCTGCTTACTGCGGTAAAGCAGCGGAAACCCGCATTCCTTTTCCAGTAGATGGATCAGCCGGCTGACCCCCGGCTGTGAATAACTCATCACATTGGCTGCCGCCGTCAGGCTGCCCGTTTTAGCCGCCTCGACAAACGCTTTGTACTGCATGATTTCTGGCATTATTCGTCTCCTTTCTATAACATTTTGTTATAGATTATATGAGGAATCAAAAGTTGTCAAGCTTCATCGCATCATTTACAATAAAATCAGCAAATGGATCAGTGAAAAAGCAGGCAACGAGCGCGCCGTATTTCCTCTGTTTTTTCATCTGCCCGCAATCTGTTATAACAAATAATTATTGACGGAGGATGTCACTATGTTTGTTCAGGAAAAAGTAACCATTGTCGGCGGCGGCAACGGCGGCTTTACAGCTGCTGCCGACCTTGCGGTGAAAGGACACCGGGTCTGCCTGTTCGAATTGCCTCAATTTGCCAAGTCCCTCGATGAGGTCAGGGCAAAAGGCGGGATCGATCTGGAAACCCTTCCAAGCAGCGGCTGCAAGAGCGGCTTTGCCAGTCTCGAGCTCATCACCAGCGACGCCAGGGAAGCCATGGCCTTCGGTGATATCATTCTTGTGATCGTTCCTTCCTACGGTGTTGAAGCAATGGCAAAAAAGCTGGCTCCCTATGTTGAGGACCGCCACATTATTACCCTGGCTCCGCCGAACTTCGGAGGAGCGCTCTTCTTCCACAAAGTCCTGATGGAAAACGGCTGCCCGGTTGATATCCCGATCTGTGAATTTGACACTATGCCTTATGCTGTCCGCAAGACCAGCCCCTCTTCCGTCTGGCTCAGAGGCTTCAAGCTTCAGCTCGGCTTCAGCTGCTTCCCCAGCTCCAGGATCGGCGACAGATTTGAACGCTGCTCGCATTTATATGATCTGGTCCTGCGCAAGAACGAGCTGCACACCTGCCTGAACAACACCAACAATACGCTTCACGTCGGCATCATGCTCTGCAATGTTGCCGCCATTGAAGCCAAGGAGAAAAAGCTGTTCTACCGTGAATGCTTCTCTCCGGGCGCCGGAAAACTGGTTGACGCTATGCTGCGTGAACGCGATTCCGTCAACACCCTGGAAGGCGTCAACGTCCTGACGATCGAAGAACTGCATCGGATCTGGTACAAACATCAGGGCGTTCACGGCGAGACCATGTATGAGATTATGCACGGGCTGGAGCATTTTCAATGGAGTCCTCTGCCGGATTCTCTTGGCTACCGTTATCTCAGCGAAGATGTGCCTTACGGCCTGATCCCTCTGTCCCAGTTCCTGGCTCAGTACGGACTTCCCCACCATGCCATCGACACCGCGATCGACTTCTCGTGCATTGTCACTGGCAACGACTATTACGCCAATGCGCGCACGCTTAAAGACTGCGGCATCGAAGGGCTTACTTTCAAAGAATACACGGACTACATCACCTACGGCACATATTGAGGACACTGCCGGTAAACGAACCAAAGTCTGCCGGGTGAGGCAGACATCACTATATCACCAAGGAGGAATTGATATGAAAAACGTAAAACGTATCAGTGCATTATTACTGGCATTGGTATTGCTTTTCTCTCTGGCCGCCTGTTCCGGCGGAGACAACAAAACCACAGCAGCGCCCAGTCAGGGATCGGAATCGGCCGCGACAACTCAGGGAGCGGAAACAGCCGCAACTCAGGGGACGAAAAAGATCGATCCTCTGGAGATCGTGACCGGTTCCGCAACCGGTTCCTGGGTTTCCATCGGTTCCGCTGTTGCGGAAGCCTTCAATGCATTCTATGAAGGATTCCCGGCGACGGCGATCGCCGGCCCCGGATCCATGGGCAACCCTTCCATGCTGGCTGACGGCGACGGCGACATTTCCATGTCCTACGCGCCCTTCCTGGTCATGGCGGTAAACGGCGACGAGCCTTACACCAAGGCTTACCCCAACCTCCGCGCTGTTGCTTCTATGCAGCCCACGGTTCTCCACTGGAGAATAACGGACGACTACGACATCTACAATGCCACCGACTTTGTGTCGAACTCCAAATCCATGACGCTCGGCATGTCTCCCAAGGGCAACGCCAACTACTATTTCATGAAGATGATCTTCAATGAACTCGGCATTGACAATGATCAGGACGACCTCTCTGCCAACGGCATCAAGCTTTACTTTGCTGAATCTTCCGGCGTAACCGAAGCCTGGAAGAACCGTCAGTGCGATTCCGTTATCAATGTCGGCAATATTCCCTACTCCAATGTTATGGATGCTCTCACCGGACGCGCCGGCCATCTGATCAACATTGACGGCGACGTGGCGAAAGCTCTTGCTGAGAAATACGGTTTCGACACCTATGTAATCAAGGCAGGCACTTACCCCGGGCAGGACAAGGACGTTACCACCATCGCTCTGAAGCTTGTCGTCATCGTCCGCGAAGACATGGACGAAGAGATCGTTTACAACCTGACCAAGGCTATTTATGAGAACAAGGACGCCTTCCTGAACTACCACGGTTCCTTTGCGGAATTTGAACCGGATACCATGGCTGAAGGCTGCGGCATCGAGCTTCATCCCGGCGCCGTCAAGTATTACAAAGAAGTCGGCCTGATCAAATAAGCCTTTACTCCTGAAGCTGCGGGGATGTGCAGCGGTTTTGCGGATCATTGCTCATCCCCTGTTTCTTCCACCTCTTGCTATCCGGAGGAATTATGCGAAAAGAAACTGATGAAAACAAAAGACTCGACAAGATCGTAGAGAAGGACGAAAAAACAAAGCGGACTCTGCATGGCTGGCAGCGTTATCTGGCCTTTACCGTAGCCGTGATTCTTACCCTGTTCACGTTTGCCACGGCATTTATCGGTGAACAGCTGCCCATGATCCAGCGCAGTCTGCATGTTTATTGTGTACTGATCCTTGTCTATTTCTGGTACCCGGGCAGCAAACGGGCTCCAAGAGACCGCGCCAGTGTTTTTGACCTGATCTGCATCGCTTTTAGTCTGTTCTCTGTTGTTTATGTACTGCTGAACTCCGGACGTTATGCCAACAGAGTTCCCTACACGTCACCGGTCTATCCGATCGACATGGTCCTTGCCGTCGGTCTGGTCATTCTCTGTCTGGAAGCCGGGCGCAGAACGCTGGGGATCTCGATCACGCTGATTGCCGGGCTGTTTGTCGTGTATGCCTTCTGGGGCAAATATCTGCCGGGGATCTTCCAGTACAAAGGAACGACGCTGAAAAAGTTTGTTGAGCAGATCTTCATGACAACAGAAGGGATATTCGGCAGTCTTACCGGTATGTCTGCAACAACGCTGTTCTCATTTATTGCCTTCGGCGCTTTCCTGCAGGCTACGCATGCAGACAAATATTTCATGGATATCTGTCTGGCGCTCTGCGGCAAAAAGCCCGGCGGGCCAGCCAAGGTCTCCTGTCTCAGTTCTGCAATGATGGGGACTATTTCCGGCAGCTCCATTGCCAACGTAGTTACCACCGGTACGCTGACGATCCCGATTATGAAAGCTTCCGGGTATAAGCCGGAAGAAGCCGGCGCCATTGAGACGGTCGCTTCTTCCGGCGGCCAGATTATGCCGCCCATCATGGGGACCGGCGCCTTCATTCTGGCCGAAGCGGTCGGCGTCCCGTACATGACCGTGGTCAAAGTTTCCATCATGCCGGCCATTATCTATTATCTCTGTCTGTGGTTCTTTATTGATGCCAAGGCAAAGAAACGCGGAATCAAGGGCATGGAAGTCGTTCCCGACGTGAAGAAGTCTCTCATAACCGGTTTTCCTTTCTTCATTCCGGTGATTACGCTGTTCACGCTGCTGGTACTAAACTTCGCCCCGTTCCTGGGCGCCATTTCCTGTACCCTGCTTATCTTTGTCATTGCCGAGTTGAGGAAAGATACCCGGATTAATTTTAAACAGTTTTGGCTGGCGCTGGAATCCTGCGCCAAAGGGATGACTTCCATCACCGGTGTCATCCTCTGCGCTTCCATCGTGATCTCCATGATCAATATGACCGGCCTGATGATGAAATCCACACAGATCATCCTGAGCATTTCGGGCGGAAAACTGTGGCTGACCATTCTCCTCTGCGCTGTGATCGCCTATATCCTGGGCATGGGGCTGCCGATCTCCACCTGTTACGTCATCCTCTCCAGCCTAGCCTGCGCCGCCATGGTCAAGATAGGCGCCCCTATACTCTGCTCGCACCTGATGATCTTCTGGTTTACACAGCTCGCTCAGATTACTCCGCCGGTCTGTATGACCGCCTTTGCCGGAGCAGCAATCGCAAAGGCGGAACCAATGAAGACAGGCTGGAACGCACTGACCTACGGAATAACCTTCTATGTGATTCCTATCCTGTTCATTTATTCAAATCTGATCACAGGCTCCATAACTCAGGTCCTGCTGATCTCTGCAGTTGCCATATTCGCCCTGTTCTTCATGGTCGGCGGATTTGAAGGCTATCTGCTCGGTAAACTGTCTGTTGTCGGAAAGGCGGTCTGTTTCGCCATATTTATTGCTTCTATGATCGCTACTTTTTCGAGCACGGCCAGTTCTTTAAGAATCATCCTTCTTGCCGGAAGCGCCGCAGCTGCACTGCTTATGATCATCCTGCAGCTCCGCGGCAAAAAGACGGCAACAACTGAATAAACACTTTTTTCTTAACGGAGTTCTCTAATGAGTGAAAATGTGAAAAAGGGTTCAGGCTTTGAAAAAAGCCTGAACCCCCTGAGCGTATGGTCTTTAGCCTTCGGATGCATCATCGGATGGGGTGCTTTTATGATGCCTGGCACCACTTTCCTGCCTTCAGCCGGCACCCTGGGCACTGTGATTGCGATGATCCTCGGGGCAGTCATCATGATCATTATTTCGATCAGCTACAGCTATATGGTCAAAAAGTATCCACAGGGCGGCGGCGAATTTACATATACCCGCCTTCTTCTCGGACCGAAGAATGCATTCTGCTGTGCCTGGCTCCTGGCGCTCGCCTTTGTCGCCAACGTCCCCATGAATTCCACCGCATTGGGTCTTATGAGCCGCAAGCTGTTTTTCGGCGTTTTTCAATTCGGCAAAATGTATTCCGTCGCTGGCTATGATATCTATCTGGGCGAAGTGCTTTTAGGCGTTTTTGCCCTGGGCCTACTGTCTTTCCTGAGCATTATCGGCGCCCAGAAAGCAGGTTTTGTGGACACGCTGATGGCTGTGGCGCTGGCTACATCCTTTCTGATCATTGTGGTTTCAGCCCTATTCAGTCCCATAACCTCATGGGAGAATCTGAAACCGTTCTGGGGTACCGCCTCAGGCGCCGGAAGCAAAGAGGCCGTCCGCGGGATTATTGCCGTTCTTGCCGTGACCCCATGGGCCTATGTGGGTTTCGGCACTATCCCTCAGGAAGTTGAAGAATTCAATTTTTCGACAAAAAAAGTTATCCGCATCATGGTAATTGCGATCCTGTTCGGCTGTACCGTGTATTCCTGCAACACGCTGGTAACCGCCGCCGCTTCTCCGGACTGGACCGCCTTCATCGCGCAGCATGACTGGGCTGTTGGCGCGGCTGTTGAGACGCTGATGGGGAAACCCGGGCTGATCGTCCTGGGGATAGCCATTTCCTGCGCTATCCTGACCGGGATGCTGGGCTTTCTGACCGCGACCAGCCGGCTGCTGTTTTTTATGGCGGAGCAGGGAACCATCCCGGCCTGGTTCTGCCGTCTTCATCCCAAGTATAAGACGCCGGCCAATTCGATTCTGTTTTGTCTGGTTTTTTCCTTCGTCGGCCCCTGGTTTGGAAGAACGGCTCTGGGCTGGTTTGTCGATATGTCTGCCATCGGCGCCGCTGCCGGTTACGGGTATACGAACCTGTGCGCCTTCCTGACCATGAAAAAGGACAGGGAGCTGTCTTCCCGCAAAGGTTTTGCTGTTCTGGCCGTCCTCGGCGGGCTGTTTTCCGTCTTTTTTCTGGTCATGCTGCTCGTACCCGGAATGCCGGGCTGTCTGACGCTGCCGTCGTATATCATGCTGGCCGTATGGCTTATCCTAGGCGTGTTGTTCTACTGCAGCCGCAAACGGATCAGAAATTAATTATTTGCGGCGGAGTGTTCCTTATGAAAAACTTTGATGCTGTGATCTTTGATATGGACGGTGTAATCTTCGATTCTGAGCAGGCCACTATGAATTGCTGGAAAGAGATCGCGCAGCAAAACGGTCTTGAAAATGCAGAAGAAGTCTATCTAGCAACACTGGGAACGAATATGAAAAAGACCAGGGAGATCGTTCTGTCGTTCTACGGGCAAGATTTTCCTTTTGAGACCTGTCTCCGTGATTTCGCAAAGCTTTATTATGAGCGATACGGCGAAGGACGGCTCCCGATGAAGCCCGGTGTCCGAGAACTGTTCCGTTTTCTGAAAGAGAATCACAAAAAGATCGCCCTTGCTTCGTCCACAAAAAGAAACACCGTGATCCGCCAGCTGCGTGACGCGGATCTTTTCGAGTTTTTTGATGAGATCGTTACCGGAGATATGGTGACAAGGAGCAAACCTGCCCCCGACATCTTTCTTCTGGCCTGCAGCAGGCTCGGCAGTGAACCGGAGCACACCTATGTCATTGAGGATTCTTATTACGGGATACAGGCAGCTCACACGGGCGGCTTAAGCCCTATTATGGTGCCGGACCTTCTGCCGGCAGACGATGAGATGATCCGTCTCTGCGAATCCGTCGAAGACAGTCTGAATGACGTTATTCTGTATCTGACGCAGTAAAGCGTATACCGTTCCCGACAAAAAGAAATGTACCCTCGTGACCGGGGCCTCCGGCAGGGAGGGTACATTTCTTTTGTCGTTCTGCATTTTCCAATATAAAATGCCCAGAACCGGAATCGAACCAGTGACAC
>JAFRRD010000031.1 GCA_017428265.1 Lachnospiraceae bacterium
CCGCTGTCGATGGGCATCCCGTCGCTCACCTTCGGCCTGTACGTGGGCGACGGCGAGCACACCAGAGAAGAGTGGCTGGAGATCCCGTCTCTCGTGAAGGGACTGGAGATCGCGTTCAAGATGGTACTGCCTCACTTCGAATAACAGGAAACAAAGCATGAAAACAGAACGCAGCTACCCGAAGTTCACGGTCACGAAGAAGGCGGAGGCAGCGCTTGCGGGCGGGCATCCCTGGGTCTATGACGCGGAACTGCTCGGCACGGAAGGCGAGCCGGAAAACGGCGGCCTCGTGGACGTGGTGAGCCTGAAAGGGAAATACCTAGGCACCGGGTTTCTCAGCGAGAGCTCGAAGATCCGGATCCGCATCATTTCGCGGAATGCCAACGATACGTTTGACGAAGCCTTCTGGAGAAGGCGGCTTTCCTATGCCTGGAACTACCGGAAGACCGTGATGCGGGACGACATATCCGCCTGCCGGATCATCTTCGGCGAAGCGGATCAGTTCCCGGGACTTACCGTGGACCGCTACGGGGAGATCCTGGTGACGCAGACTCTGAGCCTCGGGATGGAGAAACGGAAGGACCTGATCTTCCCGCTGCTGGTGCAGGTCCTCAGGGAGGACGGACAGAAGATAAGCGGCATCTTCGAGCGGAACGACGTCGCGATCAGGGGGCTGGAAGGCCTCCCGGAAAACAAGGGCTGGTACGTCCTGCCCGGGGAGAGCGTGCCGGATAGCGCGGTCACCGAGATCGTCGAGAACGGCGTCCGCTACAAGGTAGACGTCGAGAACGGCCAGAAGACGGGCTTCTTCCTTGACCAGAAATACAACCGCCTGGAGGTGGCGAGACTGGCAAGAGGGCACCGGGTGCTGGACTGCTTTACCCATACCGGGAGCTTCGCGATGAACGCGGTCATGGGCGGCGCGGTGAGTGCGACGGCGGTCGACGTCTCTGCTTCCGCAATCGAAATGGCGAAGGAAAACGCGCGGCTGAACGGCCTTGAAGACCGCATGGATTTCATCGTTGCAGACGTGTTCGACCTGCTGCCGAAACTGGAGGAAGAGGGGAGCCCCTACGACTTCATCATCCTCGATCCGCCGGCTTTCACAAAGAGCCGGAAGACGGTAAATAATGCCCTGCGCGGCTACAAGGAGATCAACAAGCGGGCCATGCACCTGCTCCCGCGGGGCGGGTATCTTGCGACCTGCAGCTGCAGCCACTTCGCAGACGAAGAGCATTTCAAGGCGATGCTTGCGGAAGCAGCAGCCGAGGCAGGCGTCTCGCTCCGGCAGATCGAAGGGCGGAAACAGTCGCCCGACCACCCCATCCTCTGGGGCGTCCCGGAGACGGATTATCTGAAATTTTTCCTGTTTCAGGTCGTATAAACAGCAACAATAATTTATTTCAAAGGAGAAATTCACCATGAAACCGCTTATCGGCATCAGCTGCTCGATCAAATGTCTGGAAAAGTCCGCTAATTTCACCCTGCTGCCGCAACAGTTCCATTTCCTCGGCGAAGCCTACACGAACGCCGTGGAACGCGCGGGCGGCATTCCCGTGATCCTGCCTTCCTTTGAGGATCCGGAACTCATGAAGGAAGCTGTCGGACGTCTGGACGGTGTGATCCTTTCCGGCGGTGCGGACATCGACCCGGCGCTCTTCGGCGAGCGTATCATCAGCGGCGTCGGCCCCATCGATTTCCGCCGCGATCAGGCGGAGGCCGTGCTGACGAACTTCGTGCTGGACGAGACGGACCTGCCGGTCCTCGGCATCTGCCGCGGCATGCAGCTCCTGAACGCGGTCCGCGGCGGCAAGGACATCCAGGACCTGAAGTCCGAAGGCTACGCGGAACACCGCCTCAGCATGTATCAGAGGAATATTCCTTCCCATGACGTGGACCTCGTGCCCGGCAGCCGCATCGCGGAGATCATGGGCAGCACGCGCGTCCGGACCAATTCCTTCCACCATCAGGCGGTGAGGACGGCGGCGCCCGGCTGGACCGTCACCGGCCATGCCGCAGACGATCAGGTGATCGAAGCCATGGAAGTGCCCGGCGAGCGTTTCCTCCTCTGCGTCCAGTGGCATCCCGAAGGGCTGGTCAACAATGACGAGGAGCAGGCCCTTTTCCGTGCACTCGTGAATGCCGCGAAGGCGCACCTTGGCTGAGACGGAGGAAATCCGCTTCCGCCCGCTTTTTGCCGTTGACAAAGCGCTGCGGAGGGTGATAGACTGATTTCAGCAAAATTCGAAAAAGTCGGTTGAACGGTTCGGGAGAGAGCGCTTTTTTCGTGCGCCGCCGAAGGGGATAAAAACTCTCAGGCAAAAGGATCGGATCGGGACGAAACTCCGAAAAGTGTGATCTATACACGCCGAAGGTGCAACCCGCAAGGGGAATCTCTCAGGCTTGAAACGGAGGCATGAAGACCTTTGGTCTTCGTGCCTTCTTTTTACGTTTTTCGCAGATAATGAACGCTCGGAGCGTTCGAATAAGGGAGGGTCCGAATGAGTGAACTGAAACGGACACAGCTTTATGACATCCATGTGGCGGCAGGCGCCACGATGGTGGACTTCGGCGGCTGGGAGATGCCGGTGCAGTACCCGACGGGTATCGTGGCCGAGCATCTGTACACCCGCAGCAAATGCAGCCTCTTTGACGTCTCGCATATGGGGCGCCTGCTGGTGGAGGGATCCGAACGGGTCGCTTTCCTGCAGCACGTCGTGAGCGCGAACGTCGAAGGCCTTCTGCCCGGCCGCGCGATGTACTGCATCCTGCCGGATGAAGACGGCAGCGCCGTGGACGACGCCTACCTCTACCGCTTTGAGGAAGACCGTCTGCTGCTCGTCGTGAATGCCGCGAACATCGACAAGGATCTGACGCATTTAAACGGACTGATCGGCGGCTATGACTGCAGGATCACGAACATTTCCGCGGACTGGGCCTGCATAGCGGTCCAGGGGCCGGCCAGCAAGGACATGCTGATGACGCTTTCGGGCGGCGTGCCGGTCACGGAACCCATGAAGAATTACGTGAATACCGTGCAGTTGGAAGGCCGGGAAGCTAAGATCGCCAAGACCGGCTACACCGGCGAACCGCTCGGCTACGAGGTCTTCGTGAAGACGGAAGACGGCGCCTGGCTGTGGAACCGCCTCTGCGAACTCGGCGCCCGCCCGGCCGGTCTCGGCGCCCGCGATACCCTGCGCCTCGAAGCGGGACTTCCGCTCTACGGCCATGAGATGGGGAAGGATCCTGAAGGCGTCCCGATGCCCGTCTATTCCGCGCCGGTCGCCCGCTTTGCCGTGAGTTTCGCGCCGCAGAAGGGCGAATACATCGGCCGCGCCGCGCTGGCAAAACAGTACGAAGCCTACCAGCGGATCATGAACCGCGACGACAGCGACAATTCAGCTCTGCCGCGCCGCATCCAGTGCATCGCGCTCCTTGACCGCGGCGTCATGCGCGCGGGCATGCCCCTCTATAAGGGCGACAGGCAGGTCGGCTGGGTCACCAGCGGGACCATGGTGCCTTTCTATAAGGCAGAGGGCGAAGGCCTCGAATCCGTGATCACTGAAGAGGTCATGAAGCGTGCGATCGGCATGGCCTACGTCGACAGCGACATCCGTCCGGACGACGAAGTGGAAGTGGATATCCGCGGAAAGCGCATCCGTGCCGTCATTGCGGAACGCCACCTCGATACCATGGCGCCGCCTTTTGCGCGCCCGATCATTTACGGCTACACGCTCGCAGAGCACGCACCGGAAGAGGGAAGCCGCCTCGAAAAGGCCGTCCGCCTCATCGGAAAGGCTGCGGACAACCACGAGTGGCGCCAGCGCCGCTGCATCAACCTGATCCCTTCGGAGAACACGCCTAGCCGCGCCGTAAGGCTCCTTTCCTCGTCCGATCCGAGCGGCCGCTACGCCGAACACAAGACCGTGAAGTCCTTCTATGACAAGGACATTTTCTACTACCAGGGCACGAAGTTCATCGACTGGGTCGAGCAGCAGCTGGTGGAGGAGATGAAATATTACCTCGGTTCGAAGGAGGCTGAGACGCGCGTCACCAGCGGCCAGATGGCCAACACGGCAGTCTTCTCGGCCCTCATGGATTTCAAGAACCGCCTGAACCGCAAGGTGACGCCCAAACGCCTCGGCTACGTTCTGAACAACCACATCATCAAGGGCGGGCATCTTTCGGCGCAGCCCATGGGCGCGCTGCACGACTACATCGCCGTGGATCCCGTGACCGAGCAGAACGCGATCGTCAACTTCCCGGTCTGCCCCGACAACATTTATAAGATCGACGTCGAGGAGACCAAGAAGGTCATTGCCGAGTACAAGCCCGAACTGATCATCTTCGGCAAGAGCATGGTGCTCTGCAAAGAGCCCGTGGCCGCGATCCGGAAGTTCGTGGACGAACAGGGCATCAAAACCACGATCATGTACGACATGGCGCACGTGCTCGGCCTCATCGGCCCGCACTTCCAGGAACCCTTCAGGGAAGGCGCGGAGATCGTGACCGGCTCGACGCACAAGACCTTCTTCGGCCCGCAGCGCGGCGTGATCGGCACGAACTGGGACGAAGACGATCTGAAGTACGAGCTGTGGGAGACCATCCAGAGACGCGTCTTCCCGGGCAGCGTTTCCAACCACCACCTCGGCACGCAGCTCGGCCAGCTCATGGCGGCTTACGAGATGAACACCTTCAAGGATGAGTACCAGAAGGCAGTCGTTTCGAACGCAAAGCACTTTGCGAAGGCTCTCGCGGCACGCGGCCTCACGGTCGAAGGCGACCCGGCCATGGATTACACCGAGACCCACCAGGTGATCGTAAGCGTCGGCTACGGCAAAGGCGCAGAGGTCGCTGAGCGGCTAGAGCGGAACAACATCATCGTGAACTACCAGGCGACGCCCGACGAGGAAGGCTTCACGGCCTCCGGCGCGCTCCGCATGGGCGTTTCCGAGATGACCCGCTTCGGCTTCGGTCCTGCGGAATTCGATAAGGTGGCCGACCTCATCGCAGACTGCGTCCTGAACGGAAAGGAAGTCGGTGAGGATGCTGCCGCGCTCCGCGGCGGTTACACCGCCATGCGCTACTGCTTCAGCGACGAAGAACTCGGCGAAGCGCTTGACCGCCTTGCCGGCATGCTGAAATAAAACATATCACGATACAACATCGAAATTCATTTGCCCACAGGAGGAACAATCATGAATTATCCCGCAAGCTTACAGTATTCCCGCGACCATGAATGGCTCAGTCAGGAAGGCGACATCGCCGTTATCGGCATCACCGACTTTGCCCAGCACGAGCTCGGTGACGTCGTGTTCATCAATCTGCCCGAGGTCGGCGACGAAGTGACCGCGGGCGAAGCTTTCGGCGACGTTGAATCCGTGAAGGCCGTGTCCGATCTGCTCAGCCCGGTCACCGGTATCGTTGCGGAGATCAACGAAGAACTGATGGATTCCCCGGAACTGCTGAACGACGATCCCTATGCCAACTGGATCATCAAGGTGGAACAGGTGACGGATACCGAAGAACTGATGAGCGCCGCGGCCTACGCGGATCTGTGCGAAACGGAGGCATAAGATGGGCAGTTACATCCCTTCTTCCGAAGCGGAAAGACGGGAGATGCTGGAAGCCCTCGGCATGGAAAGCGTCCGGGAACTCTATAAGGACGTTCCGGAAAGCGTACTGCTTGACCGGCCGCTTAACCTGCCGGAAGGCCTCAGCGAGATGGAAGTGCGGGCAAAGCTCGAGGACATGGCGAAGCTCAACAGGAACTACAGGATCATCCTGCGCGGCGCCGGCGCCTACGACCACTACATCCCCTCCATCGTCCGCTACATCCCCGCGAAAGAAGAATTCCTGACGGCCTATACGCCATATCAGGCAGAAATGAGCCAGGGCGTGCTGCAGTCCATTTTCGAGTACCAGACCATGATCTGCGAACTGACCGGGATGGACGTGTCGAACGCCTCGGTCTACGACGGCGCGAGCGCGGCGGCTGAGGCAGCTGCGATGTGCCGCGACCGGAAGCGGAGCGTCACCCTGATCTCCGAAACCGTCCATCCTGACGTCATCAACACGGTCCGTACCTACTGCTACGGTGCGAATGCCGAACTGAAGGTCGTGCCGGCGAAGGATGGGAAGACCGACCTTGCCGCCCTGAAGGAAATGCTCGCGGCCGATACCGCCGGGGTGATCTTCCAGCAGCCGAACTTTTTCGGCCTCTTTGAGGACGCGGAAGAGATCATCGCCGCGGTCCACGAAGCCGGTGCGATGGCGGTCATGAGCTGCAATCCGATCGCGCTTGCCGTCATGAAGACGCCGGGCGAACTGGGTGCGGACGTTGCGGTCGGTGAAGGCCAGCCTCTGGGACTTCCCCTTGGCTTCGGCGGCCCGTATCTCGGCTTCATGGCGACCACGCAGAAGCACATGCGGCGCCTGCCCGGCCGCATCGTCGGCGAGACTGTCGACAGCCGCGGCGGCAAAGCCTACGTCCTTTCCCTGCAGGCAAGAGAGCAGCATATCCGCCGGGAAAAGGCCAGCTCCAACATCTGCTCGAACGAGGCGCTCTGCGCCCTGACGGCCGGCCTGTACATGGCGACAATGGGCCCTGACGGCATGGCCGAAGTTGCCCGCCAGTGCATGGCGAAGGCGCATTATCTGGCGTCAAAACTCGTCGAAGCCGGCTGCCGGCTGGAGTACTCCGGCAGATTCTTCCATGAATTCGTGACCCGGCAGGAGAACTGCCGGGAGATCCTCGGCGCGCTTTCCGATGAAGGTATTCTGGGCGGCCTGCTGCTTCCTGACGGCGAAAGCATCCTCTGGTGCGTGACCGAGAAGGCATCGAAAGAAGCGCTGGATGAAGTCGCGGACATCGTAAAGGAGGCACTCGCATGAAACTGATTTTTGAAAAAAGCATGCCCGGCCACCGCTCGGATCTTCTGCCGGCGCTTGACGTTCCGGCTTTTGACCTTCCCGTGTCCATGAAGCGCGCGGAAAAGCCGGCTCTGCCGGA
The DNA here is from genome assembly GCA_017428265.1 of Lachnospiraceae bacterium. Lineage (GTDB taxonomy): Bacteria > Bacillota > Clostridia > Lachnospirales > Lachnospiraceae > UBA6987. Next base: position 7,013 of record JAFRRD010000031.1, read on the forward strand.
ACTTTCCGAGACCGAAGTTTCCCGCCACTATACCGAACTGGTGCAGCAAGTGCATGGCGTCAACTGCGGCTTCTATCCGCTCGGCTCCTGTACCATGAAATACAACCCGCGCATCGACGAGGAAACGGCGGCGCTTGAAGGATTCACGCACGTCCACCCGCTTGCGGACGCACGCGATACCGCCGGCTGCCGCAAGGTGCTGGAGACCGCGAAGGAACTGCTCTGCGAGATCACGGGCATGGACGACATGACCTTTGAACCCGCGGCCGGCGCGCACGGCGAATTCACCGGCGTGCTGCTGATCAAGCAGTACCACAAGTCTCGCGGCGACGAGGCGAGACGGAAGATCATCGTGCCGGACTCCGCGCACGGGACCAATCCCGCGACCGCGGCCATGTGCGGCTTCGACGTCGTGAACATCGCCTCCGGTCCCGACGGCCTGGTCGATCTGGACGCCCTGAAGGCGGCGCTCGGTCCGGACGTGGCCGGCCTCATGCTGACCAATCCGAACACCGTCGGCCTCTTCGACAGCAACATCCTGGAGATCACCAGACTCGTGCACGAGGCAGGCGGCCTGTGTTACTACGACGGCGCGAACCTGAACGCGGTCATGGGCGTGGTCAGACCCGGCGACATGGGCTTCGATTGCGTGCACCTGAACCTCCACAAGACTTTCGCGACGCCTCACGGCGGCGGAGGACCCGGCGCCGGCGCGGTCGGCTGCAAAGCCTTCCTTGCGGACTTCCTGCCCCGCTCCGTGACCATGGACGGTCCCGGCCGCCTGCAGGTCAGAAGCTTTGCCGGCAACTTCCTCGTGGTCGTGAAAGCCCTCACCTACATCCTGACCCTCGGCCGGGAAGGCATTCCGGAGGCCGCCGAAAACGCGGTCCTGAACGCGAACTACCTGATGGAAAAGATCAAGGGCACCTTCGAGCCCGCCTTCGACCGCGTGTGCATGCACGAATTCGTACTGACGCTGGATAAGTACAAAAAAGAGACCGGCGTCTCCGCTCTGGACGTGGCCAAGTCGCTGATCGATTACGGCATGCATCCGCCGACAATGTACTTCCCGCTGATCGTGCACGAAGCACTGATGCTGGAACCGACGGAGACGGAAAGCAAGGCCACGCTCGACGAAGCCGCAGAGATCTTCCGCAAACTGTACAAGCAGGGCTTTGAAGATCCGGAGACCATGAAGACCGCCCCGCATCACGCAGCCATCGGAAGGCCTGACGAAGTCAGGGCAGCGCGAAACCCCGTCCTGCGGTGGAAGAAGGAAGTGTAAAGAAAAACGATAACGCAATGCGTCCCGGAAGAAATCTTCCGGGGCGCATTGCGTTATCCGGCTTTCCTGCGCTATAATTGCGGTATCAGCTTCAAAGGAGGCTTTCCCATGCTCAAAACGCTGAACAGTCCCACCATGTATCTGATCTGCGGCGCCATCGTCTTATTTGTCGCCGGGGTCTCGGTCTTTTTCATGGTCCGCGCCTGGCGCGCCGGTATCGCCATCGGCATGGATAAGACGAAAATGAAGCGCACGATCACGGCCAGTGCCACCTTCTCCGTACTGCCGAGCCTGGGCATCCTGCTCGGCGTCATCGCGCTTTCCGGCGCCCTCGGCACGCCCCTGCCCTGGCTGCGCCTCTCCGTCATCGGCGCCCTGCACTATGAGACCCAGGTGGCTGAAGCCGCGGCGGAAGCGGCAGGCCTGTCCGGTCTTTCCGCCTCGGAAATGACGCCGACGGCCTTTGTCACAATTGCCTTCCTCATGGCGGTCTGTATCATGTGGGGCATGGTCTTTTCTGTTTTCTTCAGCAAGAAATACCTGAAGAAGCTCGGCGCGGGCGGCGCGAAGACGGCCAAGGCCGGCGGCTTCGGCGACGCTGCCATGACAGCGATGTTCATCGGCCTCGTCTCGGCTTACATCGGCAGCTATATCGGCGGTTTCGTGTCTGAAAAAGGCCTCTTCACGTTTAAGGGCAGCTGGATGCCGCTGCTCGTTGCCGCAGTCTCCGCGGCCGTGATGGCGCTGTTCATCCGGATCGAAGAAAAGAAGAAGGCCGAGTGGGTGGAAGGCTTTGCCCTTGCTGCCAGCATGCTCGCCGGCATGGCTGCCGCAGCGATCGCGGCCGCGCTGTAAGGAGGTGCGAAGATGGAAGAGAAAAGAATCGTCCTTACGGAAGAAGAGAAAGCGAAAACCTTCGAGACCTACAATGAGCGTACGCACGTCATCGGCCGCGTCGTCTGCATTGCCACCCTGATCCTGCTGACCGGGGCGCCCTTCCTTATGGGAGCTTTCCTCGGCGCGATGCCGGACTTCAAGGCGGTCGGAAGAGGCTTCCTCTCGATCGGCATCGTCTATTTCGTGAGCTGCATCGCGGAATTCCTGGTCTATACGCCCATGCTCGGCGCGGGCGGCACCTATCTTGCCTTCATCACCGGGAACCTCATCAACATGAAGATTCCCTGCGCCATGAACGCGAGGGACATCGTGGGCGCGAAGACTGGCACCGCGGAGAACGAGATCATTTCCACGCTGTCGATCGCGACTTCGTCGCTTGTCACCATCCTCGTGCTGGCGGCAGGCGTCGCGCTGCTCATCCCGCTGCAGCCCATCCTGCAGAATCCGGCGCTCCAGCCCGCCTTCGACCAGGTCGTTCCGGCCCTTTTCGGCGCCATGGCGTACAAGTACTACCGGAAGAACATCGGCACGGCCGTCTGGCCGCTCCTTATTATGAGCATCCTGTTCATGCTGGTGCCGAGCCTTACCGGTTCCACGAGCTTCATGATCATCCCGAGCGGCGCCATCGCGATCCTGGTTGCCTGGATGAAGTATAAAAAGACGAAATAAAGACAGTGAAATAAAACGGCGCGGGAGTTTCCCGCGCCGTTTTATGATGTTTTCCGATATCGGTTAGGCCATCCCCGCACGGAACGCACCTCTGATCGTTCGCGGATGCTCCTGCAAAGCATCGCTCCGGCAGCTGCTTTCCGTTTACGGTCCGGTCATGCCCGGGCTTACTCTGCTTCGGGACCGCACATAGGGAGAGAGGCCGCGGCAGCGGATTGTCCGACACGGCGGAAACGTTCGTCCGGAAGAGCCAGAGAGAGCGGAAGCTCCGGGTACTCGTCGCTCAGGACGTCCCGGCAGGTCCTGACGATGATCTCGCCGCCTTTTCCGGACATGACGCGCCCGAGCAGGAGCACGTTTTCACAGGCATACAGATCGTAATAATACGCTAGCGAATGCGCCAAATATACGCCGATGCTGCGGTAAACGGCCGAAGCCCGCGGATCGTCGGCTTCGGCAAGGGCCTGTACGGCCTTCAGCTTTTCGGCCGGAGAGAGAGCTTCGTCAAGGTCGATGCCTGCGGCAGGCGCCAGCTTGATGACGGCGTCCTGGGAGAAATACTTGACGCCGCAGCCGATGTCACCGCTCCACTCGTCACGCAGCGCGCCGGGTGCCGCATCGACGGGAATGAAGGCCAGTTCGTTCAGCCAGCCCGTGATCTGGCCTGATGCATCTACGAAGCCCGCGGCTTCACTCGTGCCCATGGCAATGCCGAGCAGATCGTTCTTCTTCAGGCTGAGCGCGCCGGCAAGTGCCGTCACGTCCCCGTCGTTTGCAACACTGAGAGGAATGTCACCGAAGGTGTCGCGGACTGCCCGGATGTAGATGTCGCGCACTTTCAGCGCCTGCACATCTTCCGGCACCTTAAGGAAGAGAGAGGCGATCATCGTGCGGTTGTTCAGAAAGATCCCCGCCGAGGACACGCCCACGGCATCCACACGCGGCAGGTGGGCGGCGGCGGAGCGCAGTGCGGAAACGATGCCCTCGTAATGGTAGTCGGGGTCGGTCTGCGTCTTCGGGAACCAGACGACCTCTTCGGAAAAGACCGGCTTGCCGTCGATCACAGCCGAGACCTTGCGGTCGCTGCCCCCGGCGTCGAAGCCGATGCGGCAGCCCTCGAGATGCCCGCCGATCGTCTGCGGCAGGTCGCGCGTTTCCGGAAGCACGTCCGTCTTCACGACCTCAAAGGGATGCTCAAAAACTCTCGCCATAAAGCCCCGGTCAAAATCCCGGGAGCCTCCTTCGGCATAGGCCTCCTTCAGATAGCGGAAGACCTCCTCGCTGCCGCGCACATGAATGCGCCATCCGCCCTTCATCCACAGCAACGTTTTCACGGCACGGTCGATGTAATAGAAGTCTGCCTCGCGCATTTCAGGCGTTCCGTGGATAAAGGTCTCAAGCGAAGCCGCCTGGCCGTCATTCCGTTCCACGGCAATGCCGACCTTCTGCGTAGCTCCGCGGAGGAAGGCCTTGTTGAATACGTGAAGCGGGATAAAACCCGGGTCAAGCTCGGGAAGATTGCGGTAAGTGTATGCAATGCCAAGATGTTCCATAAACGTTCTCACTTTTGCGCTGCCGGAGGGTCAGCCGACTCCGGCCGGTGATGTCTGGCATCCGCCGATGTTTTCAGCCCCAGGGCAGACAGCGTCGCCGAGTGTGCAGACATGGCGGATGAATAGTTTTCACTGATCAGGTTGGAATATAAGAGGTCAAGCATAAACAGCAGCGGGAGCTGGGGTGATACGACGATCCCCGAAGCCAGGTCCCGCATGGTGCCTGTATGCAGGACAATGTCGCAGCTGCTGTCCGGATCGTGCGAAGCCGTGATCAGGACGGTCCGCGCTCCCTTCGAACGCGCAAGCTTAAGCGCCTGCAGGATCTCCTTTGTCGCGCCGCTGACGGACAGAGCGATCAGCAGGCTCTTTTCGGTCAGCAGTGAGGTCATGATCCTCAGCATATGGCTTTCAGTGGCGACTTCCACGTTCAGACCGATACGCAGCAGGCGCATCCGGTATTCCAGCGCGGAGATCCCGGAGTAGCCGATCCCGCAGATCAGAGTCCGATCCGCTTCGGAGATGTATCCGGCGACCTGCCGGACCGCTTTCTCGTCGACAAATGCGGAGGTCCTTTCCAGCAGATAGCGGTAGGAGGTCTCCACCCGGCCCATCTCGGGATCGGTCAGAGGCGTTTTTTCCGATACTGCAGGTTCGGGATAGGAGAAGCGGAGCTCACGGAAGCCATGAAAGCCGCAGCGCTTGGCAAAACGCGTAAGTGCTGCTTCGGAAATGAACAGCTCGCGCGCTATCGCACCGGAAGAAGGAAGCTCGTTTCCGCGATAATACAGCAGATAATCAGCGACTCTTCTTTCCGTCGGACTGAAGCTTTCGTACTGTTCCCTGATCCTGTGTCTGATGAGATCCGTGTTCATTCCGGGCCTTCCGTTTCCTGTGATCCGACAGCCGGAGCCGCCGGTGATCGACTGCCTACACTATAGCCGATTGCTGCAGAAAATGCAATAAAAAACCGCATCTTTCAATCAGTTCTTTCATAGGGTGTGAAAGTTCTTTCGTGCTGCGGCGCGGCCTTCCTTTTTGTGAAAGCCCAATCAATCTTGCGGCATGTTATGGACAAATAAAGAAAAAATGAATATTATATAAATCGAAGATTTATCAGTTCGAACCGCAATACCATACAGCAAAAGGGGAAGCAGATGAAAGTCAGGATCGGCATTGATGTAGGCGGTACCTTCACGGACGCGGTGGCCGTCAATAACGATACGTATGAAATAATCGGCATGGTAAAGGTGCCGACGACCCACGACGCGCCGCACGGCGTTGCCGAAGGGATCATCCAGGCTCTGCACCAGGTCATTGATCAGAATCATATCAATGTGGACGACGTCTGCTTCATCGCGCACGGCACGACACAGGCGACGAACGCTCTGCTGGAGGGGGATGTTGCCCGGGTCGGCATCGTGACGATCGGCAGCGGCCTCGAGGGCAGCAAGTCGAAGAGCGATACCAACATCGGTTCCATCGAACTGGCAAAGGGCAAATTCCTGACCACGGAAAATGCCTTCGTTGACAGCAGCGATCCGGCGGCGATCGATAAGCAGATCCTTGCCGCACTGGATGATTTGAAGACCAGAAAGACCGAGGCCTATGTCGCAGCGGAGGCCTTTAGTGTAGACAGGCCGGAGCACGAAGAACGCGTGATGGCGCTCTGCGCGGAAAATGATCTTCCCGCGACGGCAACGAACCATATTTCCAAACTGTACGGGCTGCGCGTGCGAACCCGCACGGCCGTGGTCAACGCGAGTATTCTGCCCAAGATGCTGGACGCCGCCAATATGACCGAAGAGTGCATCAAGGAAGCCGGGATCAAGGCACCGCTGATGATCATGCGCTGCGATGGCGGCGTCATGACGGTCGATGAAGTGAGACGCCGCCCCATCCTGACGACGCTTTCCGGCCCTGCGGCAGGCGTTGCCGGCGCGATGATGTACGAAAAACTGACCATCGGCCTCTTCTTCGAGGTCGGCGGCACCTCCACCGACATTTCCTGCGTGAAGGACGGCAAGGTCGTCGTCAAATATGCGGAGGTCGGCGGCCACAAGACCTACCTCAATTCGCTGGACGTGCGCACGGTCGGTATCGGCGGCGGTTCCATGGTGCAGCTGGAGGGCGGAAGGGCCGTCAACGTCGGTCCGCGGAGCGCACATATTGCCGGCCTGAAATACGAAGTCTATACGGATTCCTCGGATATTGAGAGCCCGGTTTTGAAATCTGTCCGCCCGAAGGAGGGCGATCCCGAATACGCGTATATCGAATGCGCGAACGGGAAGAAATACGCCCTGACCCTGTCCGGCGCCGCCAATATCTGCGGCTACGTGAAGGAAGGTGACTATGCCGCCGGGAATGTGGAAGCCACCCGTAAGGCATGGACACCGCTTGCCGCGAATATGGGCATCTCAGTTGAGGAGGCCGCCCGCAAGGTCCTCGAATTTTCCGCGGCCAAGAACGGCGCAGTGGCAGCAGCCCTCATCAAGGATTACAATATGGATTCCCGCACGACCGTCTTCGTGGGCGGCGGCGGAGGCGCCTCCGTGGTCGTGCCGCATCTGGCCGAGACCATGGGACATAAATTTAAGATCGCGAAGAACGCTCCGGTCATCTCCACGATCGGCGTGGCTCTGGCCATGGTCCGCGACATGGTCGAGCGCACCATCCTGAACCCGACCGAGCAGGAGATCCTGGAAGTCCGCCGCGAGGCGGAGAAGCTGGTCCTGGAAGCCGGCGCAGATCCGTCCTCCATTGAGATCTCCATTGAGATCGACAATAAGCGGAACATTGTGCGGGCTACGGCGATCGGCGCCACCGAGCTGCGCACCAAGAACCTGCTCGACAAGGAACTGAGCGACGACGAGCTCCTCGCCAAGGCCGCTGAGCAGATGAATGCCGATAAAGAAAAACTGAGGATCACCGGCCGCAGCGACCATATGCTCGCCGTGCAGTACGACAAGGTAGAAAAGAGCCTGCTGATCTTTAAGAAGCGGACCACGCCGCTTGCCCTGATCGACGACGAAGGCGTGGTGCGCATCCAGAAAAAGGACGGCCACGTGATCGCAACGCCCGCCTCCGGCTGGAAGAAGGCCGTACGGAAGATGCTCGGCGAATATGCCGTCTACGATGACCGCGGCCATCAGCTGCCGAACCTCTACATCGTGGTCGGCAAGAAGATCATCGACCTGACCGGCCTTGTGGAAGACGCACAGGCGATTTCTATCGCCGAGGTCGAAATGGCGGCTGTGAAGGATGAGGAACCCATCCTCGTCGTGGCCAGCCACCCGAACGATTAAGGAGCAGTCATGAGCAGCTTTCCTTTTCCGAGCAAGAGGCTTGCCATGGAAGAGATCAGAAACGATTACATGTACAAGAAGATGCTGCGAAACGGGATCGATGTGGATGCTGCCGCAGAGCGGGCCTGGGAGACCGGCGCGCAGGCGGCAAGGGATTTCTACGAAGAGACCGGCGGCGAGACGGATTTCCGCAAGATCGCCCGCAGCAAAGGCCTGAAGATCGAACGGGTCTACAAGGACAATGTGATTGCGGGCATGCGTTATTTCGCCGAATACGAGACCAATAAGAAGGTCATGGTGCTCTACACCGAGTCGATCAAAAAGTGGGCGGCGAAAAACGAATTATCCGAGGGCAAGGCGGAAAATCTGATCCTGGCCCATGAGTATTTCCATCATCTGGAAAACATCAAACTGGGACTGACCAGCAAACAAGTGGAGCTGCCGTCTCTCAACCTCTTCGGCCTGAAGCTCGGAAAGACCGGCGTCCGCGCCCTCTCCGAGGTCGGCGCCCACGCCTTTGCAAGGACCTATTTCGAACTGGCAAAACGCATCACTTACTAAGTACTCCATCGGCCGGACAAAGGGGGAAAACAGCCCGGCCGAAAAAATAACTCATTTTTAAAGGAGGAATTATGGACATTCGTGCTATTCTGATCATCGTGTTCTTCCTGGCCATCGCGGCCCTGATGATCACAAGAAAACTGCCGACCTTCATCGCCCTGATCGTGATGGCCCTCGGCATTGCCCTGATCGCCGGCGTTCCGCTCGTTAAACCCGAAGGTGCGGAGACCGACCAGAGCCTGCTGACCTATATTCTGGCCGGCGGCGCTGCGCATATGGCTGGCGCCATGGCGGCGATCTTCTTCGGCGGCTGGTACGGCCGCATGGTCACCCAGACCGGCGTCTCCCGTGCTCTGATCACCAAGGCTGCCGAGCTCGGCGGTGACCGCCCGCTCATCATCTGCCTGGTGCTCTATGCCGTGCTGAGCTTCCTGTGGACCAACCTGTCGGGTCTTGGCTCCATCATCATGACCGGTTCCATCGCGATCCCGATCATGCTGTCCGTCGGCATCCCGACCGTTCTGGCCGCCTCCATTTTCCTGCTGGCTGTCACCACGGGCTTCAACTTCAACCTGTATCAGTGGAAATCCTTCGAGCAGCTGACCGGTGTTGAACGCGCCGATATGCAGCACTTTGCCACGATCCTGTTCTTCATCACCCTGGTCGTCTCTGTGGCGTTCATTATCATCCAGTTTAAGAAGAACGGCATTAAGTTCGCGTTCGCGGCCAAGGCCGAAGAGACCGATACCGCGGAAGACGAAGAAGAATTGATCAAGGGCTGGAGAGGCGTGCTCTGCATGATCTCCCCGTTAGTGCCGTTAGTGCTCGTCATGGCCTTCAAGATCGAGATTATCCCGGCCTTCCTGTGCGCCATCATCTGGCTCGCCATCTTCTCTCAGGGCGGCTTTGCCAAGAAGATGAACGTCCTGTCCAAGACGGCTCACAAGGGCCTGCAGGACGTGGCCATGGTCATCTGGCTGTTAGTCGGCATCGGCATCCTGGTCCGTGCGGTCATGCACCCGGACACCAAGGCTGTGCTGCAGCCCATGCTTCAGAACATCATGCCTACGAGCCGCATCCCGTTCATCCTGTTCTTTGCCCTGCTTGCACCGCTGTCTCTGTACCGCGGCCCGCTGAACCTGTTCGGCATGGGCTCCGGCATCTGCGCACTGCTGGTCAGTGCCGGCATCTACACGCCTCTTCAGGCTATGGGCGGCTTTGTGGCTGCCGAGCGTCTGCAGAGCGTCGGCTGCCCGACCAACTCCCAGAATGCCTGGACCTGCTCCTATGTCGGGCTGGACGTCAACGAAGTTACCAAGAAGCTGCTGCCCGCTCTGTGGCTGATGGCTGCTGCCGGTGCCGTAGTAGCCGGCTTCAGCTACCTGTAAGCTTCCCGTCAGACGGGGGCACGCCTCTTCGCGTGCCCCTGCCTTCCTTCCGCCTGACGCGCCCCCTCGTTGAGCGGCTGCCTGAGCCGAAAGCTCAAATCATCAATCGTGAGATGCCGGCCTTCCTCTCCAGAGGGCTGGTTTCTCACCTTATCTGAAAGCGGTGAAATCATGAAGTTTGAGAAAATACTGAAGGAAAATCCTTTTACCCTGGTCGTTTCTCTGCCCAACAACAAGCTTGACCTTGCCAGAGCCGCGCTGGATGCCGGCGCCGATGCCGTCAAGGTCCATATCAATGTCCTGCATGCGGCGAGCGGCAACCTTTTCGGCGATTTTGAACACAACCGCTCCTTTCTGACCGATCTGGTGAAACTTGCCGGAGACCGCCCCGTCGGCGTGGTGACCGGTGGCGCCGACGAGCACCTTACCGAGACCGAGCTGCCCGAATTTGAAGGCATCGGCATCGATTTCTTCTCCTGCTACAGCGAGCATCTGCCTGTCTTCATGCTGAAATCGCAGAAGCTGACGAAGATGGTCGCGATCCATGATACTTACGATGAGATCCTTGACGCCGTCGCAGATTCCGAGATCGACGTTGTCGAAGCAAGTATCATGAAGACCACTGAATACGGAAAACCCTTACGTTATTTTGATGTATTGCAATATCGGAAGATCTGCCAGGCGGTGAAGCAGCCTGTGCTGGTCCCTACCCAGAAGGGCATTCGTCCCGAGGAAGTTTTCGCTCTTAAGGCTGCAGGCTGCAGAGCCGTCATGATCGGCGCCAATGTGATGCGCGATCAGAGCGCCGAGGCCTGCTACGAAGCCACGCTCGCGTTCCGCAGGGCAGTGGATGCACTGAAATAAAGGGACTGTAAAAATGAAGGAATACAATTTTGACATTGCCGTGATCGGCGGCGGCCCTTCGGGCGTCTGCGCTGCGGTCTCCGCAGCCAGAAGCGGGGCGAAAGTCCTGATCGTGGAGCAGTACGGCGTTCTCGGCGGCATGTCCACTATGGGGCAGGTCGCCCCCTGGATGACCTTCCATGACATGCAGGGCGTCCAGGTAGTGAGGGGCCTCGGACAGGAGATCGTAGACCGCCTGACCGCGCGCGGCATGTGCCGCGGCCATGTGCGCGATACGATGGGAGAGACCTACAGCGTCACGCCCTTTGACAACGAGGGCCTGAAGCTGGTCCTTGCGGAAATGTGCCGGGAGGAAGGGATCACGCTCCTTTTCCATACCTTCGTATTCGGGGCGGAGACCGAAGACCGGAGAATAAAATATCTTCGCGCCGCCAACAAGAACGGCGAGGTCCGGATCCGTGCGAAGGTCTATATTGACGGCTCCGGCGACGGAGACATTTTTGCCATGACCGGCTGCTCGTATGAAAAAGGCCGTGAGGGCGACCATCTGATGATGCCCTGCACCACGAACTTCTCCATGTACAACGTGGATTTTGTGAAGATCCGCGACTTCATGCTGGCGCATCCCGAGGATTTCCACGACAAGACCGATATGACCGCCATGCGCGAGACAGGCGCCCTGCCCGACTGCGTTTCCGGCTTTTTTGAAGAGTGGAAGCGCGGCCAGGAGGAACTGGACATGCATATCCTGCGGGAACGCATTCTGTTCTTCCGCGGCGTCCGCGACGATATCGCGACCGTCAATACGACCCGCCTGACCGAGGTGGACTGTACGGATGCCGATTCCATGAGCAATGCCGAAGTCGAGCTGAGAAAGCAGGTCTGCCAGGTGGCGGAGCTGCTGAAAAAGTATGTGCCCGGCTTTGAAAAGGCCGAGATCCTTGGCATCGCGCCAATTGTGGGTATCCGCGAAGGCCGCCGCCTTGCAGGCGAATACGTCCTGACCGGCGACGATCTCAGAGCGGCGAAGCGCTTTGACGACGAGATCGCCGTTTACGGATATCCCATCGACCAGCACCATCCGGACGGGGCCGGGTTTACCCAGTCCACCATTCCTGCCTACGGCATCCCCTACCGCACGCTTGTGCCGAAGGAGATCGACAACCTGCTCGTTACCGGACGCTGCATTTCCTGCGACCGCGAAGCCCAGAGCTCACTCCGCACGACGCCTGGCGTGATGGCGATCGGCGAGGCCGCCGGTGCTGCGGCAGCCGAGGCGGCAGAGAAGAATATCCCGGTACGGAACGTGGACATTCCGGTACTGCAGGCTCTCTTAAGAAGCCGCGGCGCTTATCTGGACTGAAGCGTCCGAAGAGACAGATAAGGAGCGAAGGATGTACCGGATCGCCATCATAGGCGCAGGCGCTGCCGCGCCTCTGCCGAAAGCGGCGCGGTGACCGTCCCGGAGCAATAAAATATTTTCAGAGATCCAAAGGATCATCGGAAGGAGATATTATGTCGATCAAAGTTGCCGTTATCGGCATGGGGCAGATGGGCACCCATCATGCCAACAATTACCTGAAGATCCCGCAGGTCGAGCTCTACGCCTGCTGCGAATGGAACGACAAACGCCGCGCCGAGGTCGCGGAGGAGTACGGCTGCAAGGTCTTCAAGGACTATAAGGAATGTCTGGCCGATCCCGAGATCGACGCCGTCAGCATCGTGCTTCCGGACAATATGCACCGTGAAGCCGTGGAGTATGCTGTGAAATACGGCAAGCACATCCTGCTGGAGAAGCCGCTCGCCAAGGAACTGGAAGACGGAAAAGCACTGTACGAGCTGACGAAGGACTATGACAGGGTCTTTACCGTCGGTTTCCTGCTCCGCTACGATTACCGGTTCGCTGCGATCAAAGAGGCGCTGGACAAGGGGGAGCTTGGCGACATCATCCACATTTACGCACGCCGCAACAGCCCGATCGTCGGGCCGCGCCGCTATATCGGAGCTTCCGACCTGTCCATGCACGTCATGATCCACGACATCGACTACATCAACTGGTTTATGAACTGCAGACCGGTCAGCGTATTCGCTAAAGGCCGGAGCGTCCTGCTGGCCGAGCACGGCATGAAGGACGTGATCTATGCGATCGTGACCTACGAAAACGGTGCCATCGCGAACCTTGAGGCCTGCTGGGTGCTGCCGGAGAATTCGCCGACCATCATCGATGACCGCTGCGAGATCGTTACCACGAACGGCGTGGCGTATGTAGAGCCCTGCGACAAGGGCATCAAATTCGTGACGCCGCAGAAGATCCTCTACCCCGACAGCCGCCACTGGAACTATGTGAACGGCCTGCCGCAGGGCGACCTTTCCGAGGAGATCATGGGCTTTATAAACTGTGTGGTCTCCGGAAGGAAACCGGTGGTCAACGTAGAGGAAGCCTACCTGGCGCTGCAGGTGGTCGATGCCATCGAGCGCTCCATGAAGGAAGGCCGGGAAGTTACGCTGTGACTGCATTCCGGCTGCGGGACGGAGAGCGCGTGCGGCGCCTGTCTGCAGCCGCATATCATCAGAAAAAAAGGAGGCCTCTCTCATGGACCGAGAAAAAATTAGGGAAAGCCGCAGATGGGTCCGGGAGGAACTGGACCGCTGCGTGGGTTTCTGGCTGAAAAACGGAATGGATCCGGTAAACGGCGGGGTCTATACCTGTCTGGACCGGGAGGGCCGCGTGTTTTCGACCGATAAAAGCGTCTGGATGCAGGGGCGATGCGCCTGGATCTTCGCCTGGCTGTGCCGTTGCTACGGCGTCAGGGAGGAATGGCTCGCGGCGTCGAAGAGCTGCCTGGACTTCATGGAGGCACACTGCCTGAATCACGGGGCGGGGGACCGCATGTATTTCACCGTGACGGCAGACGGAAAGCCGCTGCGCCAGCGCCGCTACTATTTCTCGGAATCCTTCTACGCAATGGCGAATGCGGAGTATTACGGCGTGACCGGCGACAAAGACTGCCTGGAACGTGCCCGCCGCGCCTATGACCTGTACTGGGATCTGGCGCACGGCATGAAGGATCCGACCGGGCTCGGTCCGAAGACGATCCCGGAAACCAGGACCAGCCGGGTGTTCGGGATCCCGATGATCTGCCTGAACATGACGGGCGTTCTGCTGCGTACCGACCCGGAGCGCCGCACACTGTACGAGGAGCGGGCGGCAGCCTGCGTGGACGAGATCTTCCGCTACCATGTGAAGGATGATCTCGGCTGCATTCTGGAAAACGTCGGCCCTGACGGCGAGGCGCGTCTGGATATCACCGAGGGCCGTATCGTCAATCCCGGCCACGATATCGAGGGCGTCTGGTTCCTGCTTGAGCAGGCTGGGCGGATCGGGAACAAAGACCTGGTCCGGAAGGCGGAGACCGTCTTTACCCGGGCGATCGAAGCCGGCTGGGACCGCGAATACGGCGGGCTGCTGTATTTCATCGATGCGAAAGGCTGTCCCCCTGAAGCCTACGAGCACGACATGAAGCTCTGGTGGCCGCATAACGAGATACTGATCTCCTCGCTGATGCTGTACCGCGATACCGGAAAGGAAGAGTACCTCGGCTGGTTTTACCGGACGCTGGATTACTGCCGTGAATATTTCTCGGATCCGGAATTCGGAGAATGGTTCGGTTATCTCAGAAGAGACGGCCGGCCGACCGAGCCGCCCTGCAAGGGCTCGACCTTCAAGGGACCCTTCCATCTGCCGCGTATGCTCAGCATGGTGGATCTGATGATGGGCGAACTGCTCGGAGAATAAGCGGAAAGCGCGTCCCGGCCGGGACATGCTCCGCATATTGAGGTAAATGTGATGCTGTTTGGAAATGCAAGGATATTTGCGGGCGGCAGACGTTTCATCCGCGGCGGCTTCCGGGTCGAAAACGGTCGTTTTCTTTCCGTCGGCACGGAGGAAGGAGAGTCGCCGGAGGCGCGTGACCTGCAGGGCATGACGGTCATTCCGGGCCTTGTGGACATCCACACCCACGGCAATTCCGGGGAGGATTTTTCCGAGTGCAGCGAAGAGGGGCTGCGCAAAATGGCGGCGTTTCTTCTCCGGAGGGGGATCACCTCCTTCATGCCGGCATCGATGACGCTGCCGGAGGAGGTCCTGACAAAAGCTTACCGCACGGCGAAGACCGTACATGACGCTCCGCAGGAGGGGGAAGCCCGTCTCGTCGGCATCAATATGGAGGGTCCCTTCTTCTCAGAAAAAAAGAAAGGCGCGCAGAACGCGGCCTATCTGAAGAAGCCGGATATTGATCTGTTCCTGCGCCTGAACGAAGCTTCCGGCGGACTCATCCGAATTGCCGATCTCGCACCGGAGCTGCCCGGGGCCGCCGAATACACCGCTGCTGTTTCGAAATGTTGCACTGTCTCCGCGGCGCATACCGATGCGGATTACGAGCAGGCAAAGGCAGTCTTTGAAGCCGGAGCGACCCATCTGACGCACCTCTTCAACGCGATGCCGCCGCTTCTCCACCGGGCGCCTGGTGTCATCGGCGCGGCGGCGGAAAGGGAAAGCGTCTTTGCGGAGCTGATCTGCGACGGGATGCATGTGCATCCGAGCGCGGTACGGGCGGCATTCCGTCTCTTTCCCGGCCGAATCTGCCTGATCTCCGACGCCCTGCGCTGCACGGGCATGCCGGACGGAAAATATATGTTCGGCGGACAGGAAATCTTCCTGAAGGACAGGATCGCCCGTCTTGCAGACGGCACCATTGCAGGCTCGGCCGCGGACCTATTCCAGTGCCTGCGGAATGCAGTCTCCTTCGGAATTCCGGAGGAGGAAGCCGTCCGGGCTGCGACGGTTAATCCGGCAGGGCAGGCGGGATGTGTCGATATCGGCCGGATCGCCGCCGGACAGCGGGCTGATTTTCTGATCTGCGGGCCGGAGTGGGAGCTGCTTGAGGTCTGGAAAGACGGAAAGCGCATGGTGTAAGACCGTGCGCTTTCTTTTTTTCTATTTAGTGGTTCTAAGTCAATAGTTGGGGTGGGACTTTCCAAAAGTCCCGCTCCTTCTTGTGTTATAAGCGGTTTGAATAACGCAGCATCGAATGGAAAGATTCGAAGCATGGAAAACAAACCTTCAAGCGCCAAGATTGTTACAGGGTCAGGTTGTCGTGAGAAGAATGCGTGTCCGGAACCGGTCAAAGCGCCTGATGCCGAAGGAAATGCGCTTCAGGACTTTGATCTTGTTGTTAAAGCCCTCGGTAGGTCCATTGCTGATGAAATCGAAACGGAAGGCGTTTAAGATCTCATGGGACCAGTTGGCGAAGGTGGCTGCGCATTTTTCAAAGTGCTTGATGCCTGAACAGTGGGCTTCTTCGATCCAATCCATAAAGGCCGTGCGTTGATCACGGAACTTACGAATATTGAAAATCTCGAGAAACTTTTCTTTCAGGCGGTGAGCTCTGCGAAGATCATCATTATAAAGGAGCATGATATCGCAGGCTTTCTTTTGTTCTTCATTGAGCGAAGCATACCGTTTAGTCAGAATGCTGTGGCTGCGTTTATAGTATCTGCGGCGATCGACAGCCATCCTTCTTTGCAGGTCCTTTCGGACATTTTCAAGAGCCCAGAAAACCTGTCTTGTGAAATGATAGCGATCAATGACGATCCTGGCAGCCGGGAAGTAAGACCTGGCGAGATCGACATAAGGTCGGCACATGTCACAGGAAAAGAATTCGACTTTCAGGCGTTCATGCCGTGGGATATCTTTAAAATACTGTGCCAGGTGGATGCTGTTGCGATCCGGGAGGATATCCAGGACCTTATGTTTGCGGGGATCGACCAGGATACATTGGAACTTCTGCCGGGCAGCATTACCTTTGAATTCATCAATTGAGAGAGCATTTCCCAGCTTGGGGCGGTCATAGGAGATCGTGTCGAGGATCCTGTTCACCGTTGCGGAGGAAATATTCGCTCTTTTAGCGATGCTCTGAACGCTCTGTACCTCGTGCAGTTCAGCGGCCACAAAAGCCGTCATCCGGACAGTTCGCTGCTGATAGCGGGCCAAAAACGGGTAGGTTTCCAGAAAACGCTTTCCGCAGCGGCAGGTATACCGGCGTTTGCGAAGTTCAAGGAAACAGCGCTTGCCCTGTAGCGGCAGATCCTTGATGTATTGTGTTCGATAATCATGGATCTTCGATGTTGTCCTCCCACAGGCCGGACAGACCTGCCGAGTTGGCTTGGTTTCCAATGTAACGACGACATCTTCGCTGCTCTGAGAAACTTTTTTTACAATTACCCCTTCCAGATTCAGTAAATCTTTGATAAGATGACTATGCATCTTTTTGCACCTCCAGGTGTGGTTTGTCGGGACCATTGGCGCTTGGAGGTTTTTCTTATTCTAACGCAAAAATGTTGGGACGGATACCTCCACCCCAACATTTATTATAGAACCTATTTAGTTGAATGTAATACAGTGCGGAGTCGACCGTGAGCATCATTGCTTAACGCTGCTTCCTTACACACCGGCTGCCTGGTCCAGGAGTATTTCCTTTCCGCCCGCCTTCATGGAGCTATCGATCGCGCAGAGGACTCTCATCGCCTCAAAACCGTCCTCTGCCGTGGCAAGGACGGGCGAGTTCCCCAGAACGGTACGGGCAAAGCCCTCCAGCATGTTGCGCCGAAGGCCGACCCGGTAATTGCCGATCTCATACTCCAGAATGCCGGGAATGCTGTATTCCTTTGCCGTCGCCTTCTGCATGATCGGATCGGCTGTATTGGTCGCGATGGTGCCTTCCGTACCGGTCACAGACATCGTTACGCCCGCCATGATCGGGTAGGTATCGGGATAGATCCAGTTCCCTTCGAAGCTGCAGACGGCTCCGCCCTCCAGGATCACCTCAGCCTTGATTACGTCGTAGGTATCGATCCCCATGGAGACCAGCTTCTTTTTGATTCCCGTGGCACGGACCCTGACCGGCTTCTTGTTGAAGATCCACAGGATCGCGTCGATCGAATGGGACAGCAAAAACCAGGACGGCGAACTCCTGGCGGCCCATTTCAGCATCTTTGTCGGGACAAAGATGCGGTTGATGGAGGTCGCCTGCGACGATATCAGCTCGCCGCATTCTTCATGTTGATGTAGAACGGAAGAAAATGGAACAGGTGCGCCATCTGGACCAGGTTGCCGTTTTCATGCATGGCTTCCAGCATGCGCCGCCCGTCCTCCGGATCCGTGGCAAAGGGCTTTTCCAGCATGATGGCTTTTTTCGCTTTGCAGCAGGTGATAAAGGGCTCCGCGTGCAGACCGTCCGGGGTGGCAATGATGACTGCGTCAAGCGGCTCGTGATCCAGCATTTCCTGTACATTGGTGTATGCCGCTGCCCCGACGGATGCCGCAAGCGCTTCTGCCGCTTCAGGGAAGACGTCGCACACGGCAGAGACCTTCATATAAGGGCTGTCCTTTGTACTGGCGGCATGGGCTTTGCCCATGGTCCCGCATCCGATGATGCCAAGCTTCAACATCGTTTTTCCTCCTTATTACCCCTTTCCCTCCCTCGCCGCCGGCCGGCGATACGGTAGTAAACGTGCGCGATGAATCGTGCGCCTGTAACATTACTGGGCGTCACGGTGAGGTTTGGAACGCGCCCCGCGTTCCGATCCTGGTGCGGCTCATTCTCAACCGCTGAGATCACGCCCGCTCCGGCGGTTACTCTCTGAAAATCATTCAATCAGGTCGGTGGTCCAGTTGAGTTCCTGGATCTTCTCGTCGAGTTCGCGCAGTTCCTTGGAAAGCCCGTCGAGCTGCTTCTGGAGCTTTGCGACGGAGACCGTGCTCTGGATCACGATCTCGCTGCGCGAATAGCGGTCCACCGTGGAGCTTGCCGTATCCAGAAAGCTTCTTAAGATGGATAGTTTCAGCTTCAGCGCATCGCGCCGTGCCAGCATTTCCGTCATGGTAACGCCGTCCGCAGCCGTCCGGCTGTTGGTCAGATTGATCGCCGCAATGAGCGCTTCCTGGCGGCTGCAGAGCGCATCCAGCTCTTTCAGAAGAGCATTGGGATCCTCGGCAGGCTTCTGGCCTTCCTGGACCTTCGCGTTATTGTTCATCCGTACGGCCAGCTGCTGCAGGCGCTTCTGCACGTCGGCCCGTTCCGATAAGGCATTCGCAAGTTTCATATCATCCTCCGTCATCCGCCCGCGGGCGGTCATTTTTCGTACCTTCAGTATAGCGCGGACGGCGTCAAAAAGGAAGAGCAACTTGACTTTTTCTCCCCTGCGGATTACCATCGAAGCAAACTGAAACGCAGGAGATGCAGCATGATCCAGGATATCGCACCGCATGTTTACGATAACGCATTCGCCCACAGAAGAGAAGCCCGGCCGGACGATGCCGTCCTCATCACGAAGGACGAAAAAGCCGTTCTGATCCGGGAGACCGAAGACGGCTTCCGCTTTCCGACAGTCGCCGAAGTCGGTGACATGCCGCTGCGCTTTGGCTTCCTGATCGACGGCATCGCCTACTTTTTCGGCGAAGAAGGCGTCGAAATGGAAGGCTTTTCCTACGCGAAGCAGGCGGAATTCCGCGTGAAGAAACCGGGCTACCTGGCCTTCGCGGCGGTCACAGGCTTTCAGCTCGTCCGCTGGATGCATACGCAGAATTTCTGCGGCGCCTGCGGAACGAAACTTGAGCCGAGCACTTGGGAACGCGCCTTCGTCTGTCCGAAATGCGGCAGGATCAATTATCCGCGCCTGAACCCGGCGGTCATCGTCGCGGTCCTGCATGAGGACAAGATCCTGGTGACGACCTACTCTGACCGGCCGAGCAAGGGCATGGCCTGCATCGCAGGCTTTGCGGAAATCGGCGAGACGATCGAAGAGTGCGTACACCGCGAGGTCTTCGAGGAGACAGGGCTCAGGGTGAAGAACCTGCACTTCTACAAGAGCCAGCCCTGGTCATTTACCGATACGCTGCTGTTCGGCTTCTACTGCGAACTGGACGGCGACGACGAGACCGTTCACGTAGACCCGACCGAACTGAAGGAAGGCCACTGGATCAGACGTGAGGACATGCCGGACCGGAGCGGCGAGGCCAGCCTCACGGCGGAAATGCAGGAAATGTTCCGCCGCGGGCAGGAACTGAGATAAAAAACACCCAACATTTCGCCCCTGACGAATGCCCGGCTGAGGGACTTTCCGGCAGGTCTCTGACCGTACGGGCAGCCGGTCTGCCGGGGAGCCCTCAGCGGGCAAGGCAGCAATAATAAAGAAAGGAACAACCATGACTGAACATACGAACAGAGAAGATTACGTCGTAAGCGCGATCGCCGCGGGCGGACACATCCGCGCCTACGCGGCCACGACGCGCGCGATGGCAGAGGAAGCAAGAGTGCGCCATGACCAGAGCCCGGTCGTCACCGCCGCCCTCGGACGGCTCATGACCGGCGCCGCCATGATGGGCGTCCAGATGAAGGAGGCCGCGGGAAAGATCACGCTGACGGTCAAGGGCGACGGCCCCGTGCAGATGCTCACCGCCGTCGCGGATACCGAAGGAAACGTCAAGGCCTACGCCGCCGAGCCCCAGGCGATTGCCCACTCGTCAAACGGCAAGCTGAACGTTAAGGGCATCGTCGGAAAAGGCGAGCTTACCGTCGTCAAGGACATCGGCCTCAAGGAACCCTACGTAGGGACGACGCAGCTCGTGAGCGGCGAGATCGCCGAAGACCTCACCTACTACTATGCCGTTTCCGAACAGACGCCCACCGTGATGGCCTTAGGCGTCCTTATGAATAAGGACAATACCGTACGGCAGGCCGGCGGCTTTATGCTGCAGCTCATGCCGGACGCTTCCGACGAGCTTGCCGAGGACCTCGAAAACATCGTCCTTGCCCTGCCGCCCATCACCTCCATGCTGGACGAAAACGAAACGCCCGAAGAGATCCTTGAAGACATTCTCGTGCATTTTGGCTACGAAGAACTGGAAAAGAAGCCGGTCCGCTTTTGCTGCGACTGCAGCCGGGAAAAGATCGCCCTCGCTCTCGCGGGCCTGAACAAATATGACATGCTGGACCTCATGGTCTCCCAGAAGGAAGTCGAGGTCAGGTGCGACTACTGCGGCACCGCCTATACCTTTGACCGCGAAGAAATGAAGACACTCTATAAGAAATTCCACAGAGCCGGAAAAGATGACCGAAAAGAAGAAAACAAAACCGAAGAAAACGGAGAACAGTAAGAAAAATACGCGGAAGACCCCGGAAAAGCCGGTGCCCGTGCGTGTTCTCGTGCTCCGCTTCCTGCTTGCCCTGATTCCCGGGGCGGCAGCATTTGCCCTGCTGAAATACTCGGAGAGCCACAAGGATTTCTCCGAGTGGTTCGCGCTGCGCGTGCAGCCGCTTTGGCAGGGCTCTATGGGGCGCTTTACCTCGCTTTTCCCCTTCTCCGTCAATGAGATCGTGATCTATCTTGCGATCCTTGCCGCGGTTTACTTTCTCGTGCGGGACATCACGCGCCTCTTCAGGGGCACCGCAAAGAGACTCTGGCTCTACCTGTGGCTCCGCGACGCCGTGCTGGTGGGCGGCATTCTCTTTCTCATGTCCACTGTCGGGAGCGGCGTCAACTTCTCGCGTTATACCTTCGCGGAGAAGACGGGGCTTTCGACCGCCGGCGGCACCGTGGACGAACTGGAGGCGCTCTGCCGGGAGATGGTAGCCGGCGTCAACCGCTATGCGGATCTCGTGGAGCGGGATGAGGACGGCTGCTGCGCCGTTTCCGACAGCCTTGCGAAGGACTCCGTCACGGCCATGAAGAAACTCGCGGAGACCTATGCTTTCCTGGATGTTTACTATCCGCGTCCCAAGGCGATCCTCTGGTCCGAATTCATGTCCCATGCCAATTTCACCGGCATCTACTCGCCCTTCACCGGTGAGAGCCAGTACAACGCCAACGCGCCGGACTACGGCAAGCCGCACACCGTCTGCCATGAACTCGGCCATGCGGCGGGCTTCGAGCGGGAAGACGAGGCCAACTTCATCGGCTTCCTTGCCTGCCTGGAATCGGGCGACCCGACCTTTGCCTACAGCGGATATCTCCTCGGCTACATCTATGCGACGAATGCGCTCTACAGTGCGGACTACGACCGCTTTGTCCTGGCGCGGAAAGGCCTCGATCCGAGAGCGAGCCACGACCTGGACGTCAATACCGAATACTGGAGTCACTATAAGGGCAAGGTCGCCGAAGTCACGGACCATATCAACAACAGTACCCTGGAATTCCACGGCGTCGAGGACGGTGTCAAGAGCTACGGGCGGGTCGTCGATCTGATGATCGCCTGGTACCGCGAAAAATGACCTGCAGCCGCGCCTGAACGGTGCGGCGGGGAGCAAATGATGTTTGACGTTTTCAGAAATCTTCTGAACCCGCTGCTCTATATTTTCCTGTTCATTGCGATCGGCTTCGCGCTGAGGAGGCTCAGGCTGCTGCCGGATAACGCAGCGGCAGTTTTATCGCGCCTGGAAAGTGATTTCATCATCCCGGGCATGGTCCTGAATTCCTTCATCCACCACTGCACGGTCGCGTCGATCCGTTCGTTTTCCGGGCCGATACTGCTGTGCTTCGGCCTCCAGATCGTGATCATTCTGCTGTCCGGGCCGCTGTCAAAACTGTTCGTGAAGGAAGGCTATTACCGGAACCTCTACCGCTACCAGCTGATCTACGTCAGCTGGGGCTTCATGGGCTACGCACTGGTCCAGTCGCTGTTCGGCGCCGAGACACTTTATTATTTCATTCTTTTTGCGCTGCCGATGAACGTCGGCTGCTACGTTTACGGCGTGCCCCTGCTGACGCCGCACCGGGAAGGCGTCTCTGCGCTGAAGAACCTCTTCAGCCCCTCCCTGATGGCAACCCTGGCAGGGGCAGTGCTGGGGCTTGCCGGTTTTGCCGAGGTCATGCCGAAATTCCTGGACGACACGCTTTCCGCATGTGCGAACATGTTCAGCCCCGTTGCGATGCTGCTGACCGGCTTTACGATCGGCGGCTTCGTCCTGAAGGAAATGTTCACGGACCGGAAGGCCTGGCTGCTCTGTCTGATCCGCATGGTCCTGATGCCGCTGCTCCTGCTGCCGATCGCGTATCTTGCCGGGGCAAATGAGCAGGTCCTGACCTTCGTCCTTTTCATGCACGCGATGCCGATGGGACTGTTCACGGTGATCTATCCGCCGCGCTACGGCATGGACGCCAAGCCCGGTGCTTCGATGGTCCTGGTTTCCTACCTGCTGTGCTCGGTCACGCTGCCCGTGTTTTACGCGCTTTTGCTGAAGGTCCTGGGGACAGGCTGAGCAGAGCGGGCAGTCATTCCGAAACTCGGGCGGGATCCCGCCTGACAGGAGACAGTCAATATGCTGACGGTTTTCGAGGGGCTTCTGAGCCCGATGCTCTACATGCTGTTTTTCATCGCGGCAGGCTTTGTCCTGCGGCGTCTTAAGGTGCTTCCGGACAATGCCGCCCTCGTTCTGTCACGGCTGGAAAGCAGCCTCATCATCCCCGCGATGATCCTGAACGCCTTCATCCGCAACTGCACGCTCGAATCGATCCGGGCAAATTATCCGGCGATGCTTCTGTCCACCGGGCTGGAGATGGTGCTGATCATCGTTTCCCGGCCCCTGTCCGGACTTTTCGCGAAGGCGGGCTATGAGCGGGACCTTTACCGCTACGAGCTGATCTACACGAATACGGGCTTTTTCGGATATGCACTGGTGCAGGCCGTGTTCGGGGCGGAGATCCTCTACCACTACATGCTCTTTGTCCTGCCCATGACCATGGGCTGTTATACGATAGGCGTATCGATGCTCATGCCTGCAGGTCGTGACGCGAAAAGCCAGTGGAAGCGCCTGCTGAATCCCTCGATGATCTCGATCGCAGCCGGTATCGCGCTCGGACTGCTGGGAGTCGGGAAGATCCTGCCGCCCTTCCTGTCGGATGCCCTTTCCGCGGGCGCAGGCATGTTCAGCCCGCTTGCGATGCTTCTCACCGGCTTTACGGTCGGCGGCTTCGCTCTGAAGGACATGTTCGGGGACAAACGCTCCTATCTGATGATCCTGATCCGCATGGTTCTGCTGCCTGTGGCAGCTGTCGGACTTGCTTACCTTTCCGGCGCCGACGACCGGATCCTGATCTTCGCGCTCTTCGTGCACGCGCTGCCGCTGGGACTGAATCCGGTGATCTATCCGCCGCAGTACGGAAAGGATGCAAGACCCGGCGCCTCTATGGCGCTGCTGTCGACGCTTTTCGCCCTGATCTCACTGCCGCTGTTCTATGCCCTGCTGCTGAAACTCCTCGGCGCCCTGCTGACGGCGTGACCTCCCGTCCCCCGGTGAGGCGGTTCATAAACTCTTAAGATTTCTCCGCCGGCGGCTTTCTTGCCACCGGCGTTTCTCTATGTTATAATGATACTTTGTGAAAGTGGGGGAATTTTCACGAAGAGGAGAGACATTGCAGCATGGCAGAATTCCATCTGAGATCCGAATACGCGCCGACCGGCGACCAGCCGGAAGCGATCGCCGATCTGGTTCGCGGCTTTAAGGCCGGGAACCGTTTCGAGACGCTGCTGGGCGTGACCGGATCCGGGAAGACCTTTACCATGGCGAACGTCATCAAAGAACTCGGCAGGCCGACGCTGGTGCTCGCGCACAACAAGACGCTGGCGGCGCAGCTCTACGGCGAATTCAAGGAATTCTTCCCCGACAACGCCGTCGAATATTTCGTCAGCTACTACGATTACTATCAGCCCGAGGCTTACGTGCCGTCTTCGGATACCTACATCGCCAAGGATTCCTCCATCAACGACGAGATCGACCGTCTGCGCCACTCGGCGACCGCTTCGCTTTCGGAGCGGGAAGACGTGATCATCGTTTCCTCAGTCTCCTGCATTTACGGCCTGGGCAGCCCGGTGGACTACCAGAACATGACCCTTTCGGTCCGTCCCGGACAGGAACGCGACCGAAACGAGGTCTTAAGGCGCCTTGTCGACATGCAGTACGCGCGGAACGACATGGAACTGAAGCGCGGGTGCTTCAGGGTGCGCGGCGACGTGGTCGAACTGGTTCCCGCGGCGGAAGTTTCGAATGCTTTCCGCATCGAATTCTTCGGGGACGAGATCGACCGGATCCTGGAGATCGACATCGTGACCGGACACGTCAAGGCCAGCATGGACCACCTGGTGGTCTTCCCGGCTTCGCACTACGTCGTGGCTCACGACGAGCTCATCCGCGCGACGAACGATATCGAAGCGGAACTGAAGGAACAGGAAGCGTGGTTCGTGCGGCACGACCGTCTGCTCGAGGCGCAGAGGATCTCGGAGCGCACCCGCTTTGACATCGAGATGCTGCGCGAGACGGGCTTTTGCAGCGGCATCGAAAACTATTCCAGACATCTCGCGGGGCGCCCTGCCGGCGCGACGCCGCATACCTTATTCGACTATTTTCCGAAGGATTTCATCCTGATGATCGACGAGTCGCACATGACCGTACCGCAGGTGCGGGCCATGTACGCGGGGGACCGCAGCCGCAAGCAGACGCTGGTGGATTACGGCTTCCGCCTGCCCTCGGCGCTCGACAACCGGCCGCTCAATTTCAGCGAATTCGAAGCGAAGCTGGACAAGGTACTGTTCGTCAGCGCGACGCCGGCAGAGTACGAAAGAGCGCACGAGCAGCTGCGGGCGGAGCAGGTCATCCGGCCGACGGGGCTTCTGGATCCCGAGGTCACGGTCTGCCCTGTCGCGGGCCAGGTGGACGACCTCATCGCGCGCTGCCGCGCCGAAAAGGAAAAAAACGGCAAGGTCCTGGTGACGACGCTCACGAAGCGCATGGCCGAGGACCTGACGCAGTATCTGCGCGAAGCCGGCATCCGCGTACGCTACCTGCACTCGGACGTCGAGACGCTCGAGCGGGTGGAGATCATCCGCGACATGCGCATGGACGTCTTCGACGTGCTGGTCGGCATCAATTTACTGCGCGAAGGCCTGGACATCCCGGAGATCTCGCTCGTCGCGATCCTGGATGCCGACAAGGAAGGGTTCCTCCGCTCCGAGACGGCACTCATCCAGACGATCGGCCGCGCGGCGCGGAACGCGGAAGGGCACGTCGTGCTCTACGCGGATACCGTGACGGATTCGATGGCCGGTGCGATCGGCGAGACGAACCGCCGCCGGAAGATCCAGCAGGCCTACAACGATGCCCACGGCATCACGCCGCAGTCCGTGAAGAAGGCGGTACGCGACCGCATCGCCATTTCCCATAAGCTGGAGGAAAAGAAGCCGCTCCGGAAGACCCTGGAGAAAGATCCGGAGTCGATGGATATGAAGGAACTGAAGACCTTGATTGCCGAGGTGACAAAGAAGATGCACACCGCGGCGGCGGAACTGAATTTCGAGGAGGCCGCGCTGCAGCGTGACCGCATGATCGAGCTGAAGAAAATACTGCTGGAAAGGGAGGCATAGCGCTGTGGAACGGATCGCAAAACAGTATATCAAAGTCCGCGGCGCGGCCGAGAACAACTTAAAACACCTCGACGTGGACATTCCGCGGAATGAACTCGTGGTGCTGACGGGGCTTTCCGGCTCGGGCAAATCCTCGCTCGCCTTCGAGACCATTTACGCGGAGGGACAGCGCCGCTACATGGAGTCGCTTTCCTCCTATGCCAGGCAGTTCCTGGGCCAGATGGACAAGCCGGACGTCGAGTCCATCACCGGGCTGTCCCCGGCCATTTCCATCGACCAGAAATCGACGAACCGGAACCCGCGCTCGACCGTGGGGACCGTAACGGAGATCTACGATTACCTGCGCCTCCTCTATGCGCGGGTGGGGATCCCGCACTGCCCCGAATGCGGGCGGGAGATCCGCCGGCAGACCGTCGACGAGATGGTGGAGCAGCTGATGCGCTATCCCGAAAAGACCCGCATCCAGATCCTCGCACCGGTCGTGCGCGGCAAGAAGGGCCGCCACGAGAAGGTGCTGGAGGACGCGAAAAGGAAGGGCTACGTCCGCGCGCGGATCGACGGTGAGGTGCGGGATCTCGACGAGGAGATCACCCTCGACAAGAATATCAAGCACAGCATCGATATCGTGGTGGACCGCCTGGCGGTGCGGCCGGGGATCGGCTCCCGCATGACGGATTCACTTGAGACGGCGCTCGGCCTGACCGACGGGCTGGCTGCGGCGGACGTGGAAGGAGAGACCCTCACCTTCAGCGAGCATTTTGCCTGCCCCGACTGCGGCATCAGCATGGAGGAGATCGAGCCGCGCAGCTTTTCCTTCAACAACCCCTTCGGCGCCTGCCCGGACTGCCTCGGCCTCGGCTACACGATGAAGTTCGCGCGGGAGCTGATTCTTGATGAAGACAAAAGCTTCGATGAGGGCTGCATCCTTGCGCCGGGCTGGATCAATTCCAACAAGGCGGACAGCTTCGGCTACGCGGTGAACCGGGCGCTCGCGGACTTTTATCATATCGACATGTCGGTCCCGTTCAAAGACCTCGACCCGGTCTTCCAGGAACGATTCGTCAGCGAGGGCTTTCCGGACACCGTGAAGGTGCATTACAAGAGCCAGCGCGGCGTCGGCGTCTATGACGTGAAGTTCGAGGGCCTGATCCCGAACCTGGAACGGCGCTACCGTGAGAGCAGTGCGACCTTCCGTTCAGAATATGAAAATTATATGAGATTTACGCCGTGCGAGACGTGTAAAGGAATGCGTCTTAAGAAAACTTCCCTTGCAGTCACGGTCGGCGGCAAAAATATCTACGATCTGACCAACCAGCCCGTGGGGGATGTGAAGAAGGATCTGTCGGCGCTGTCGTTCACGCCGAACGAAAATGCGATCGCGACGCCCATCCTCCGCGAGGTGAATGCCAGGCTCGGCTTTCTCGTGGATGTCGGCCTCGACTATCTGAGCCTTACCCGTTCGGCGGGCAGCCTTTCCGGCGGCGAAAGCCAGCGCATCCGCCTGGCGACGCAGGTCGGAAGCGGCCTCGTAGGCGTGTCCTACATCCTCGACGAGCCCTCAATCGGCCTGCACCAGCGGGACAATGCGAAGCTCCTCGCGACCTTAAAGCAGCTCCGCGACCTCGGCAACAGCGTGCTCGTGGTCGAGCACGATGAGGAGACCATGTGGGCGGCGGATACGATCATCGACATCGGTCCGGGCGCGGGCGAGCACGGCGGCGAGGTCGTCGCGGTCGGCACGGCGCAAGACCTGATCGACTGCGGAAAGTCCATCACCGGCGACTATCTGGCCGGAAGAAAGCGCATCCCCGTGCCGAAGACGAGACGGCAGCCCCGTGGCTGGATCACCGTCCGCGGCGCGGCGGAGCATAACCTGAAGCACATCGATGTCCCGTTCCCGATCGGCGTCTTCACCTGCGTGACCGGCGTGTCCGGCTCGGGCAAGAGCTCGCTCGTCAATGAGATCCTCTACAAGAACGCGTCCCGCATGCTTTACCGCGCGAAGATCGAAGCCGGCAAATGCGACGGGATCGAGGGCCTCGAGCAGATCGACAAGGTCATTGCGATCGACCAGTCGCCGATTGGCCGGACGCCCCGCTCGAACCCGGCGACCTACACCGGCGCCTTCGACCTCATCCGCGACCTCTTCGCTCAGACGGCGGACGCGCGGGCGAGGGGCTACAAGAAGGGCCGCTTCAGCTTCAACGTTAAGGGCGGCCGCTGCGAAGCCTGCTCGGGCGACGGCATCATCAAGATTGAGATGCATTTCCTCGCGGACGTCTACGTGCCCTGCGAGGTCTGCGGCGGCAAACGCTACAACCGTGAGACGCTGGAGGTCCGCTACCGCGGAAAGAATATCGCCGAGGTCCTGGACATGACCGTGGAGGAAGCGCTGCCCTTCTTCGAGCACGTGCCTGCGATCCGGCAGAAGATCAAAATGCTGTATGACGTGGGCCTCGGCTACATCCGGCTCGGCCAGCCCTCGACCACCCTTTCCGGCGGCGAGGCGCAGCGCATCAAGCTGGCGACCGAACTGTCCCGCCGCGAGACCGGCCGGACGCTGTACATCCTGGACGAACCGACCACCGGCCTGCACTTCGACGACGTGCGCAAGCTGACGCAGATCCTACTGAAGCTGG
Source organism: Lachnospiraceae bacterium (assembly GCA_017428265.1). Lineage (GTDB taxonomy): Bacteria > Bacillota > Clostridia > Lachnospirales > Lachnospiraceae > UBA6987. The sequence continues at coordinate 35,649 of JAFRRD010000031.1, forward strand.
CCTCGGGCGGCAACACCGTGGTGGTCATCGAACATAACCTGGACGTGATCAAATGCGCCGACTGGATCATCGATCTCGGCCCCGAGGGCGGCGATTCCGGCGGCACCCTGCTCGCGCAGGGCACGCCCGAAGAGGTGGCTGAGGTTGAAAACTCCTACACCGGCCAGTACATCAAAAAGACGCTGGAACGCACATACCTCTGTGAGGAGGAGACAGAAAATGAGTGAATTTGACAACAATAAACGCACGGACGATGACGTGGATACCGATATCCTCGACGCGGTCGACGAAGAGAAAAAAGACGCGCCCGGAGCGCCCGAAAGCGGAAACGGCTCGGGCAGCGGCTCCGGCGAAGAACCGCCGAAGCGCCGCACCGAACGCTACTGCAGCATGTGCCACCGCCCGGAAAGCAAAACGAGCGGTATGATGCAGCTGCCCGGCGGCTTCAATATCTGCACGGACTGTATGCAGAAGTCGTTCGACAGCTTCAATCAGAGCGGGCTGGACATCAACAGCCTGCCGAAGATCCCGATCGGCCGCATCGAACTCGGCCGCATCCGGCCCGAGCAGGTGCAGCAGGGCATGAAGAAGAAAAAGACCGAAGCGGAGAAGCAGGCCGAGCGCCTGACCATGAAGGACATCCCGCGCCCGCACCGCATCAAGGCGATGCTGGACGAGTACGTGGTCGGCCAGGAACGGGCCAAGAAAGCCATGTCCGTTGCGGTCTACAACCATTACAAACGCGTCTTCTGCGAGAAGAAGGACGGCATCGAGATCGAGAAGTCGAACATGCTGATGATCGGGCCGACCGGCTCGGGCAAGACCTATCTCGTGAAGACGCTTGCGAAGCTCCTCAAGGTGCCGCTGGCGATCGCGGACGCGACCAGCCTGACCGAAGCCGGCTACATCGGCGACGACATCGAGAGCGTGCTGTCGAAGCTCCTCGCGGCGTCGGACAACGACGTCGACCGCGCCGAACACGGCATCGTTTACATCGATGAGATCGACAAGATCGCAAAGAAGCAGAACATGACGAGCCGCGACGTTTCCGGCGAATCGGTGCAGCAGGAACTCCTGAAAATGCTCGAGGGCACGCGGATGGAGATCCCGGTCGGCGCGACCAGCAAGAACCCGATGGTGCCCACGACCGTGATCGATACGAGCAACATCCTCTTCATCTGCGGCGGCGCCTTCCCCGAGATGGAAAACATCATCCGCGAGCGCCTGAACAAGGCCTCCGCCATCGGCTTTGCCGGCGAACTGAAGACCGGCGAGGGCGGGGCGGACGATCCCGACATCCTGATGAAGGCCACGATGGACGACCTCCGGAAGTTCGGGATGATCCCCGAATTCCTCGGCCGCCTGCCGGTGCTGGTGACGCTTGAAAACCTGACCCGGGATTCCCTCGTCCGCATTCTGAAGGAACCGAAGAACGCGATCCTGAAACAGTATGTGAAGCTTCTCGCGATGGACGAGGTGGACCTCCGCTTTGAGGAAGGCGCGCTCGAACTGATCGCCGAGAAGGCCATGGAAAAGAAGACCGGCGCCCGCGCGCTCCGCGCCATCCTGGAGGAATACATGCTCGACATCATGTACGAGATCCCGAAGGACGACAACATCGGGCGCGTCACGATAACCCGGGAATACCTCGAGAAAAAGGGCGGCCCGAAGATCGAACTGCGGGGCCAGTTCGCTCTGCCGGACAATGCGGCCGGGATCGGTGAAGGCACGCCGAAGGAGACGGTATGAAGCGTGAACTGAAGGAACGCTATGACATGGACGAGCTCCGGGAGATCATCCACGAGCTCCGCGGCGAGGGGGGATGCCCCTGGGACCGCACGCTCAACTATGTGACGCTGAAGCCTTTCATCCTGGACGAGTCGCAGGAGGTGCAGGAGGCTGTTGACCGCGGCGACATGGAGAACCTCTGTGAGGAACTCGGCGACGTGCTGCTGCAGATCCTGCTCTACAGCGACATGGCCGACGCGGACGGGTATTTCAGCTTTGACGACGTCATTACGGCCTGCGCTCAGAAGATGGTGCGCCGGCATCCGCACGTCTTCGGCGACGAGAAGGCGGACACGCCCGAGGAGGCACTGAACATCTGGCACCGGGTCAAGGCAGAGGAAAAGGCGGCCCGCAGGGCGGCAAAAGGAGAATGAAATGCGGCTGGACAAATATCTGAAGGTCTCGCGCCTGATCAAGCGGCGCACCGTAGCGAACGAAGCCTGCGATGCGGGCCGGGTCACGGCCAACGGCCGCCCGGTAAAGGCCTCCTATGAGGTCAAGCCCGGCGACGTCCTGGAGATCGGCTTCGGCAACCGTGCCGTGAAGGTACGGGTCCTGAGCGTGCAGGAGACCGTGCGCAAGGAAGAGGCCGACGGCCTGTTCGAATATCTGTAGAGGTGTACCCGTGAACAAGAACGAAGAGCAGTTTGAAGAGCGCATGGCCGAGGCCCGCATCGAGCGGGAGGCCAAGGCGCAGAAGGCCCGCCGGGAACGCCGGCAGCGCAGGGCTTCGGTCATCGCGCTGGCGGTGGTCGCGCTGTTCCTGATCGTCGGCATGGGCATTTACATCCGTTCACTGAAGCAGAAAGAGGCGGGATATCTGGCCCGCGAGAGCGAACTGGCCGCCGAACTGCAGCAGGAGGAGAGAATTGCCGAACAGCTGGATCTGGAGACGCGCCTGAGACAGACGCTGAAGTACATTGAGCAGGTGGCGCGTGAAAAACTCGGCCTGGTCTTTCCGGGCGACGTCATCGTCAAACCGGGCGAATAGAAGAAATGAAGACCGGACGGATGAGCACGGAAGTCCGGGAAAGAAAGAGGCAGAGCCTGATGGAACGGCGGACGGCGGAATACATCCGGAAACATGAGCTGCTGGCTCCGGGCGAGCGCGTTGTCTGCGCGCTTTCCGGGGGCTGTGATTCCGTCTGCCTGCTTTTGCTTCTGACGAAACTTGCCGGGGAACTCGGGCTCGGCGGGGTCTCGGCCCTGCACGTTCATCACGGGATCCGCGGCGAAGAGGCGGACCGCGACGAAACTTTCTGCCGGGCGCTCTGCGAAAGGCTCGGCGTGCCGCTGACCGTGCGGCATGAGGACATTCCGGCGATCGCCGCGGAAAGCGGAGAGAGCCTTGAGGAAGCCGGGAGGCGCCGCCGCCTGGAGATTTTTGTCGAAGAGGCAAAGCGGCTCGGCGCGAAGGTGGCAGCCGCCCATCATCTGAACGATCAGGCGGAAACCCTTCTCTTCAACCTGATCCGCGGGACAGGCCCGGCCGGCCTTGCCGGCATGAAGCCGCTCCGCGAAGATGACAGAGGTTTTACCCTGATCCGCCCGCTGCTGTGGGCTTCGCGGGAGGAGACCGAGGCGTATGTCAGGGCCCGGGGTGAAAGCTGGTGTGAGGATCAGACCAACCGTTCCGGGGACAATGACCGGAGCTGCCTGCGGACAGAAGTCCTGCCCGTGCTGGAAGACCTCCGGTCCGGCGCCGCGCGGCATATCGCGGCCCTGGCGGAAAAGCAGGCGGCGCAGGAGGCCTTCCTGGACCGGCTGGCAGACAAAGCACTGGCCGCGGCAGGCCGCCCGGACGGGAGCCTGGACACAGACGTCCTCCGCAGCGAAGACCCGGTCCTCCGGCAGCGCAGCCTGGCCCTCTGGCTCGAACGAAACGGCGGGCTCAGGGACGTCGGCGAAGTGCATTTTGCCGCGCTGGAAGACCTGCTCGAAGGCCAAAGCGGCAGGCGGACCGATCTTCCCGGAGACCGCAGCGTCCTTCGCGAACAACAGGGCCTGCGCCTGATCTCCGGCACTGCACATGACGGCGCATCCGCCGCAGAAGAAGACCGCAACACCGACCTTTCGGCAGACTTTTCGGTGACGGTATTTCCCGCCGGGAAAAACCCGGAGATCCCGAAAAAAGAGTATACGAAACGGCTGGATTATGATACAATTACTGGAACGCTGTGTTTCCGCACGAGGCGAAAAGGCGATTATCTGACGCTTCCGGGCGGAGGCAGGCAGAGCCTGCAGGACTTTTTCGTCAACGAAAAGATCCCGCTGGGCGAACGGGACAAAGTACCGCTCGCGGCGGACGGCAGCCACGTCCTGTGGATCGTGGGACACCGCATTTCCGCAGCGGCAAAAATAACGGACAACACCAATACGATCATTGAGATCCGATACGGGGGAGATTATGAAAAAACATCATCTTGGGGTTCTGATCAGCAGTGAAGAAGTCGAAGCGCGCATCCGCGAAGTCGCCGCGCAGATCAGCAGGGATTATGAAGGCAAGCAGCTTCATATGATCTGCATCCTGAAGGGCAGCGTCCCGTTCATGTGCGAACTGGCCAAATACATCACGGTTCCGGTGACCTTTGACTACATGAGCTGCTCGAGCTACGGCGGCGGCACGGTGTCCAGCGGCGCGGTCCGCATGAACAAGGACCTGGACGAGCCGATCGAGGGACGCCACGTCCTTATCATTGAGGACATCATCGACTCCGGCAACACGCTGTGGTACCTGCAGGATATCCTGGCCCGCCGCAGACCGGCTTCCCTGAAACTCGCGACCCTGCTTGACAAACCGTCGCGCCGGGTGCATCCGGAGGTTGTGGTGGACTACTGCGGCTTTACCATTGAGGACAAATTCGTGGTCGGTTACGGCCTGGACTATGACCAGTACTACCGCAACCTGAACTACATCGGCTACGTGATCTTTGACGAGGAATAATTAAGGAGTTTTTTATGAACCAGAACCAGCCGCAGATGCAGCGCCGAAGCCCCGGAATCGCGATCCTGCTGCTTGTGGTGCTGTCCATCGTGTTCTATGCCATTGCGCTGGGCGGAAACCGGAACAGTAAGGAAGTGTACCTGAGCGAGTTCATCGACTGTCTGGAGAAAAACATCGTGACGGACGTGACCATCAAACAGAACACCGACGTACCGACCGGCACAGTCTATTTCAACATCGACGACGACAAGACCAATTACTACTTCTATACCGGCGACACCGGCGAAGTCCAGGTCATGCTGATGCAGTACCAGAACAACGGTGCCAAGCTGAAATGGACGATGACCGACGTGCAGTCGAAGACGGACGTGTGGACGATCATTTCGATCGTGCTGACGGTCGGCGTGCTGGCCTTCGTGGTCATCATGCTGGTCCGCGCGAACGGCGGAGGCGGCGCGAACGCGAAGATGCTTGACTTCGGCAAGAGCCGGGCGACGCTCGTGAAGGGAAGCAAGACGACCTTCAAGGACGTGGCCGGCTTGCAGGAGGAAAAAGAGGACCTCGAGGAGATCGTGGATTTCCTGAAGGATCCGAAGAAATACACCGACCTCGGCGCGCGGATCCCGAAGGGCATCCTGCTCGTCGGCCCGCCCGGCACCGGCAAG
>JAFRRD010000032.1 GCA_017428265.1 Lachnospiraceae bacterium
CGGATTACATTGACTATTACAACAATGAACGCATCCAGGCAAAAACAAAATGGATGCCACCTGTAAAGTACAGAATGGCATCCACTTGTTGAGGCCCGTCATAAATCAATGTGTCCAGGAAACTGGGTACATATCACGCAGCGGAGCCTCTTTTCTTTATTGACCGGTCAATACGCCTTGCCCCAGTAGACGAGTTTCTTTGCAGGTTTACCGCAGCAGACGCAGACGTCGGAAATGCTCTCTTGCTCGAACGGCATACAGCGGCTCGTGCAGGTGGTGTCTTCCTTGATTTTCAGCTCGCAGGCGAGGTCGCCGCACCACATCGCACGGATAAAGCCCGGCTTGTTGTCGGCGGCGTCCTTGAACTCGTCGTAGGTCAGGGCATCGTAGAAATGCGCGTTCAGGTGCGCTTCGGCGCGGGCCAGCATATCCGCCTGCTCCGCTTCCAGAAGCTCCGCAGCCTTCTCCGCCACCTGGTCCAGGGCAACAAAGGTCTTTTCTCTCGTGTCGCGGCGCACCAGCACGCACTGGCCGGCCTCGATGTCCTTCGGGCCGATCTCGACACGCAGCGGGATGCCGCGCATTTCCTGCTCGGAGAACTTCCAGCCCGGATTCTTGTCGGAATCGTCCAGTTTCGTGCGAATGCCCGCCGCCTTCAGGGCGTCGCGGATCTCGCCGGCCTTCTCCAGCACGCCCGGCTTGTGCTGCGCGATCGGCATCACCATTACCTGCGTCGGGGCGATACGGGGCGGCAGCACCAGGCCGCTGTCGTCACCGTGCACCATGATGAGCGCGCCGACGATGCGGGTGGACATGCCCCAGGACGTCTGGTGGACGTAGCGGAGCTGATTTTCCTTATCGGAGAACTGCACGCCGAATGCCCGCGCGAAGCCGTCGCCGAAATAGTGGCTGGTCCCGGACTGCAGGGCCTTGCCGTCATGCATCAGGGCTTCGATGGTATAGGTCGCTTCCGCGCCGGCAAATTTTTCCTTGTCGGTCTTGCGGCCTTTGATGACCGGGATCGCGAGCACGTCGCGGCAGAAATCCGCGTAAATGTTCAGCATCTGGATGGTGCGCTCCTGCGCTTCTTCGGCTGTCGCGTGGATGGTATGGCCTTCCTGCCACCAGAATTCGGTCGTGCGCAGGAAAGGACGGGTCGTCTTCTCCCAACGGACCACGGAGCACCACTGATTGTATATCTTCGGCAGGTCGCGGTAGGATTCCACCGAGTCGCGGAAGAGTTCACAGAACAGCGTTTCGGAGGTCGGGCGCACGCAGAGGCGCTCAGGCAGTTCTTCGCCGCCGCCGATCGTGACCCAGGCCACCTCGGGGGCAAAGCCCTCCACATGGTCCTTTTCCTTCTGCAGCAGGCTTTCGGGGATGAACAGCGGCAGAGCCACGTTCTCCACGCCGGTCGCCTTGAAGCGGGCGTCCAGTTCGTGCATGATGTTTTCCCAGATGGCGTAGCCGGCAGGCTTTAAGATCATGCAGCCCTTCACGCTCGAATAGTCCACGAGGTCCGCCTTCAGGACCACATCCGTGTACCACTGCGCGAAATCTTCGCTCCTTGCGGTGATCGCTTTCACCAGTTTCTTGTCATTTGCCATATCGTCTCCTTTCGTCCCGGACCCTTTCCGGGCTCTCAAGATTGATGTACTTTGCCGATGTCATCCTGAGCGCAGCGAAGGATCTTCCTGCTGTTTGATTTGAAGATCCTTCGTCGCTTCGCTCCTCAGGATGACAGGGGGATAAAACAGAAAAACCGGAGCAGGCTCATCGTCTGCTCCGGTCCTGACGGGAAGATCAGTTCGCCGCGGTGGTTTCCGCTCCGGTCTCATCCGATTCCGGGCTCGGAACAGCCTCTCCCGTTTCCGCCCCGGTCTCATCCGATTCCGGGCTCGGCACGGCTTCTTCGGTGCTCTCCGGTACCGCTTCCGTGGTTTCTTCTTCCGTCTCCGAGATCCCTGCGATGTCGCCGATGATCAGTGAATCGCGGGTGTAAACTGGCTGCGCCTGTTTCCAGTTGCTCCAGGCGTTGATGCCCGTAATGGCCAGCGCGACAACGAGGCCCGCCGCCAGTACAAGGCCGACGATCTTCCAGATCAGTTCGGTCCTCTTTTTGGCTTTGCGTTCCTTCTCAAGCTCCTCCTTGCGGTTCTTCTTGAACTCTTTATACTTGTCAACTTTCTGCTGGCTCATGATGCTTTGCTCCTTGTTTCATGTCCGCTGTCCGCAGACGTGAAGATATTCTACAACGCTGAAAAAGAAAATGCAAGTACTTTTCATAAATAAAAAAGCGGCAGTTTGCCTGCCGCTGATATGCCGGAAAGGCTCAGACCGGATAGCCGTATCCGTAAGATCTTAAGATGATTAAGTTACTCTGTCAGACTCTCAAGCACTTCGTCCGCGGTAATGGTCCCGAAATACTCTGCAAGCGGGAAGCTTTCCAGGACCTGCCGGATCGCCTCTTTTTCGTAGCGGCAGCCGGTAAGGGCGGCTTCGATCTCGCCCACTTCGCGCCGGCTGAGGAAGTCGCCGCGGAAGGAAACGGCCGAGATGAGGCCGCCCCGGTCTACGGAGATACCTGTCTCCAGGATGCCGCCCGGGAAGGCTTTTTTCAGCTTCCGGTCGAAGCGCGGCGAGTGACCGAAGTTCCAGGACCAAGTATCATATTTTTCCGTTTTTATCTCGTAAACTGCAGTCAATTCGCGCTTATCAAGAAATATTTCCTCAAAATCCCCCTGCAGCAATGTCTTTTTGAGGTATCCCCAGAACTCCTCCATCGACATCTTTTCCGGCAGAAAACCACGGATATTGCCCACGCGGCTCTTTACCGATTTCGTGCTTTTCGAGCGGAATTTTGCCGGATCCGCCCGGAGCGCGCCGGCCACCATTTCCGGGGCGCTGTCGAAAAGCAGGGTCCCGTGGAAAAGGATGCGGCCGCCCTGCACGCGCTGCGCGGTGCCGGAGACTTTCCGGCCGTCCACGGTGATGTCGTTCCGGCCGCTCGCCTCGGCGTTCAGGCCGAGCCCGCGGAGCGCCCCGACGACCGGCTCGGTGAAGGCCGCCATCGCCGCGTGACTGAACTCGCCGCAGTCCGTGATGAAGGAGTAATTCAGGTTCCCGAGATCGTGGTAGACCGCGCCGCCGCCGGTGATGCGCCGCACGACCTTCACGCCGTGGGCCTCAACGAAGGCCCGGTCGATTTCCTCTTCCGTATTCTGGTTCCGCCCGATGATGACGGCGTTGTCATTCTGCCAGAGCAGCAGAAAGTCGCCCTCCGTCTTGTGCAGGAGGACGTATTCCTCAAAGGCCAGATTGTACGCCGGGTCGGTCGAGCCGGTCTCCATGTAGTACTTCATTTTTTATTTCCATGAAAGACGGTGCAGGTTCCCTTCTTTCTCCAGCCCCAGGAAGTCCTGCTGCCGGAGGGCCTCATAGAGCACCACGGCCACGGAATTCGAGAGGTTGAGCGAGCGGTTGTCCTTCACCATGGGGATGCGGATGCAGCGCTCGGGATACTGCACGAGGATCTCCTCGGGGATCCCGAGGCTCTCCTTGCCGAACATCAAATAGTCGCCGTCCGTAAAGACCGCATCGGTGTAGCAGATCTTCGCCTTGGTCGTCGCGTACCAGACACGCGCGTCCGGGTTCTTCGCCTGGAAATCCTCATAGTTGTCGTAGACGCTGACGTCGAGGTCCTTCCAGTAGTCGAGCCCCGCACGCCGGATTTCCTTTTCGTCAAGCGAAAAGCCGAGCGGTCTGATCAGATGCAGATGCGCACCCGTGGAAACACAGGTGCGCCCGATATTGCCGGTATTCGCCGGGATCTCCGGCTCATGCAGCACGATGTGCATCATCCCGCATTACCTGTTAGTACCAGGATCAGATTGTAGAACATGGGCACGACCATGCATGCGACGAGGATCCCGACGATGATCCACACGACGATCTTGCTGTTCTTTTTGCTGTTTTTAAAATCAAACATATGCTGTTCTCCTTAACTTATCTTCCCTGTCGTCCTGCGAACTATTCTGTCATCCTGAGCGCAGCGAAGGATCTCCCTGCTTTTGATTTGAAGATCCTTCGTCGCTTCACTCCTCAGGATGACATGATGAGTTTTTCCGCTCCTCAGGATGACCGCCCCTCTCCGTACGGGCAGACATCCTTCAAAAAGCACTCCCCGCAGCGCGGTTTCTGCGACTTGCAGATGCTCCGGCCGAGGGCGATCAGGTCCAGGTTGATGAGGATCCAGTGGTCCTCCGGAATGCACGTCATGAGGTCGTATTCCACCTTCTCCGGGTCCTCCGCCGCTGTCAGTCCGAGCCGCCTTGCGAGCCGTCCCACGTGCGTATCTACGACCACGGAAGGGATCTGATAAATATTCCCCCGGATCACGTTCGCGGTCTTCCGCCCGACGCCCGGGAGCTTCACGAGCTCGTCGATATCCGACGGCACCTCGCCGCCGTACTCATCGATCAGCATCCGCGCGCAGGCCTTGATGTTCTTTGCTTTGTTGTGATAAAAACCGGTCGACCGGATGTCCTGCTCAAGCTCCCCGAGCGGCGCCTCCGCCATTTTTTCCAGGCTGTCGTATTTCGCGAACAGGCCCGGCGTCACTTCATTTACCCGTGCGTCGGTACACTGCGCCGACAGGATGGTCGCGACCAGCAGCTGCCAGGCGTCCTCATGCACGAGGTAGCAGGCAAGGTCCGTGCCGTATTCGGCATCCAGGCGCGCAAGGATCTCCCGCACGCGTTCTTCCTTCGTCATATTTCCTCACCTCCGGGTCCGGCGCGCCGCCGCTCCCGCAGCTGCTGCGTCCGGCCCTGCCGGGTCATTCCGTGATCAGATCCTGAAGCGGTAGCCCACGCCCCAGATCGTCTCGATGTACTGCGGCTTGGAGGTGTCCAGTTCGATCTTCTCGCGGATCTTCTTGATGTGCACGGTCACCGTCGCGATGTCGCCCACGGACTCCATGTCCCAGATGTTCCGGAACAGTTCTTCCTTTGTGAACACGTGGTTCGGGTTCATCGCGAGGAAGGTCAGCAGGTCGAATTCCTTAGTCGTGAACTGCTTCTCTTCGCCATTCACCCACACGCGCCTCGCCGTCCGGTCGATCTTCAGGCCGCGGATCTGGATGACCTCATTTTTCTGCGCCTGGTTGCCGATCAGCCGGTCGTAGCGCGCAAGATGCGCCTTGACCCGCGCCACCAGCTCGCCCGGGCTGAACGGTTTGGTCACATAGTCGTCCGCGCCGAGGCCGAGGCCGCGGATCTTGTCGATGTCGTCGCGCTTGGCTGAGACCATCAGGATCGGCGTGTCCTTCACGTCGCGGATCCGCTTGCAGATCTCAAAGCCGTCCGTGCCGGGCAGCATCAGGTCGAGGATATAGAGGTCGAAATCCTCGTTCAGCGCCTTTTCCAGGCCCTCCGTCCCGTCATAGACGATCTCCACTTCAAAGCCGCTCAGCTCGAGATAATCCTTCTCAAGTTCGGCGATATCCTTCTCGTCTTCCACGATCAGTATTCTGCTCATGCTGTATCTCCTTGTACTTTCTCATTTCTATGGTCATGGTCGTGCCGAAGCCCTCGCGGCTCGACGCCCAGATGCGCCCGCCGTGGTCTTCCACGATCTTTTTGACGATCGACAGTCCGATGCCGCTGCCGCCGGTCGACGAATTCCGCGAGGAGTCCGTCCGGTAGAAGCGGTCGAAAATGTACGGAATATCCTTGTTGGCAATGCCCTTGCCGTTGTCCTCGATCTCGATGCGGACGAAGTCTTCGCCATCCTGCACGCGGATGTTGATCAGCTTCTTCGCCTTGTCCATATATTTGACCGAGTTGGAAATGATGTTGTTCACGACCCGCTTCAGCTGCTCGGGGTCGCCTACCATCAGGGTCTTTTCGTCCACGCGGCCCGACAGCTCCAGCTCGACGTTCTGGGCCTCAAGCTCCTCGCGCAGCTCGTCCGCACAGTCCTCGAAATATTCCTTGACCTTGATCTTGGTGAAATTGTAGGGCACGCGGTTGGTATCGATCTTCGAATACAGGGTCAGCTCATCCACGAGCCTGTCCATGTCATTCGCCTTATTGTATATGGTGTGCAGATATTTGTCCAGTTTCTCGGGCGAGGACGCGACGCCGTCCCGGATGCCCTCCACATAGCCCTTGATGGCCGTGATGGGGGTCTTCAGGTCGTGGGAAATGTTGCTGATCAGCACCTTGTTGTTCTTCTCGGTCTGCAGCTGCTCGTCCGCGGCCTCCTTCAGGTGCTTGCGCATTTCCTCGAAATCGCGGCAGAGGTCCGCTACCTCTTCGTCGCCGACCACCCGGACAGGTACGTCCAGATTGCCCTCGCGGATGGCGTTCGTCGCTTCCTGCAGCTCCTCCAGCGGCTTGACCAGGCTGTTCCGGAGCCAGCTGCCCGTGATCATCACGGAAAAGAGCAGGACGATGATCCCGATGATCAGGAAAATGCCGACGGTCTTGCTGAGGGCCGGCAGGGAATCTGTTACGTCGGAAATCAGGTAGAGGGTGCCTTCCTCACCGGCGGCATCCTGGAAAGAGTGGCTGCCGATCAGGTACTGGGTGTCATTTTCCGAATAGTAGACGTTGCGGCTGTCGTCCGCCGGAAGGACGCGGGTGAGATACGCCTGCATCTCCTCCGAAGCAAAGCCGCCGGTATAGTAATAAGCCCCGTTCTGCCAGGCCAGAATGAAGCCGCCCATCCTGACCATGCGGGCGTTCAGGGTCTCCAGATAATCCGTTTTCAGGACGCAGTCGGGGTCCGTGGCGCTTTCCCGGCTGATGCTGCTGACCATAGCCGTCAGCATCACATCAAAACGCTGCGCCGCACTGAAGGAATAGGGGTCGATCTTCCCTGTAAGGTCAAATTCCTGCCGGATCTTGCGCGCCTCCAGGCGGCTCGTCACGAGCCAGGCGCCGGTCAGGAGCATCGCCGGGATCACGATCAGGGTCAGGCAGATGATGATCAGTTTCTTGGACAGTTTCATGCCTTGCCCTCCCTAACGCAGGCGGTAGCGGTAGAGATGCCCGCCCGCCGGCTGGATCAGCGTGGTCCTGTCCGTGGCAAATACCGTCTGGGCATCCGCCTCCAGCTGGCCTTCGAAACGCAGTTTTCCCTTGTAGTCCCAGATCCGGACGCCAGATGCGGAGGTCATCAGCACGTAGCGGCTGCTCTCCTCCATATAACGCGGAAACTCCGACAGTTCCGTGCCGAAGCACTTCTTCCCTGCCTTGTCGAAGACTTCCAGGATCAGCCCCGTGCCGCTTGCCTGGGAACGGACGACAGCTGCATGGTCCTCTCCCATGTCCGCGGCGGTGATCTGCGTGTCAAATTTGACCTCCTCCGCCACCGTGGGTTTATTTTCCGTACTCATGTCGAAAAAGACCAGGCGGTCGTCGCCGACGGCAGCAACGGAATCGCCGCCCATGTAGCAGACTTCGGGGAAGAGTGTTTTTTCATAACTGAAATAGCCGATCAGGCGGTTCGTTTCGCCCTTGCCGACGCCGAAATTGTAGAAGACCAGCTGGCTCGCAAGCCCGCCCGAAATATACGCGCCGGCGGAAACGACAAGGCCTGTCCCGTCCGGGGACAGGGCAATGTCAAGCGGGAAGCCGCTGATTGCCATTTCCAGCGTGGCGGTGATGTCAAGTTCCTTGCCGGTGCGGTCGTAGAAGCGCAGACGGCTCGTGGTGCCTTCCTCGGTGGCCAATACGGCCGTACCTTTATCCGAGATCGCCAGGTTCAGGATCGGGCTGTTCGTCGTGATCTGGCCGGTGATCCCGTCTTTGCCGAAAATGCAGGCCCCGGTGCCGCCGATGTCGGCGATCATCCCGCAGCTGCCCTGCAGTTTCGCCTTCGGATCTGCATAGGAATAACTGAGGTTCCAGAGTTCCTTGCCTTTTTCACCGAGCATCGCCGCGCCGTCCCGGGAATAACGCAGGACCCGGCCGCCCAGGTGCAGATAGCTGACGGCGCTGCCGCCGCTTTGCTCATTGTCTTCCACCAGCTCCGCTTCGCGGAAGTTCCGGCGGGACACGAGCCGGATCAGCAGGAACAACGCCGCAGCACAAAGCAGCAGCATGACGATTAGGCGCACCAGCCGCTTCCGGTTGATGTGCCTCTTCTTTTTCTCACTCAGTCTGCGTGTCTTTTCTGCTGCCATAATGATATCCTTTTCTGCTGTCATCCTGAGGAGCGGAACCCCCGTGTCATCCTGAGGAGCGGAGCGACGAAGGATCTTCAAATCAAAACTCAGGAAGATCCTTCGCTTCGCTCAGGATGACAATGTATCTCGTCGCTCAGTGCGGCAAACTGTTCCATCGTCAATGTCTCTCCGCGGAGCCTTGCATCCAGCCCCAGGCGCTCCATCGCGGCTGCCGCCTGATCCCGGGAAATGCCGAGAGGTGCATAGCCGGAAAGGGCATTCGGCAGAGTCTTTCTTCGCTGCAGGAATGCCGCCTTCACGACGGCAAACATATACTCTTCATTGCGTGGCCTGACCGGCGGTTCCGACCGTTTGACCAGGCGCAGCACCGATGAAGCCACCTTCGGCTGCGGCATGAAAGCAGACGGCGCGGCCCGGCAGACGATCTCCGGATCCGCATAGTACTGCACGCCCACGCTGAGGGCGCCGTAGTCCTTGCTGCCCGGCCCGCTGACGATACGCTTTGCGACCTCCTCCTGCACCATCACTGCCATCAGGCTGATGGCTTCGCGGCCCGCAAGCAGCTTCATCAGGATCGGTGTCGTGATGTAATAGGGCAGGTTCGCGACCACCTTGATCGGGCCGCCGCCGTTTTCCGCGATCAGTGCCGCAAGGTCCGTCTTCATGATGTCGCCCTGCAGGACCTGCACGTTGTCAAAGCCCGCCAGCGTGTCCTGCAGGATCGGAATGAGTTCTTTGTCGATCTCGACCGCAATGACTTTCCCTGCGGCTTCGGACAGATACTGGGTCATGGTCCCGATGCCGGGGCCGATCTCGAGGACCGTGTCGTTTTTCGTAAGGCCTGCCGCCCGGACGATCGCCTCCGGCACCGCGGCATCGATCAGAAAATTCTGGCCGAACTGCTTGCGGAAAGCAAAATCGTATTTCGCAATGACTTTCTTCGTCTCAACTGGATCAGCTAAATATGGTTTCATTTTATACCTGTCATCCGCCTCGCATCCGGGCACAACCTTTCTCGGAGCGGTTCACTTCGTTCAATGCTCCTCGAAAGCTCGGCCCGGTCTGCTCGGCTCAGTTCAGATCACCGGGTGCAATTCTATAAAACCTTATGGCGTTCTCCCAGGTGATCCGCTCGACTTCCTCCGTCGAAATTCCTTTTAATTCCGCAACAGTCCGGACCACGTAGGGTAAGTAGGAGGACTGATTTCTCCGGCCGCGGAAGGGTTCCGGCGTAAGGTAAGGACAGTCCGTTTCCAGCAGGATCCGGTCCGTCGGCATATAGTCTACCACATCTTTCATTTTTCGTCCATTTCTGAACGTGACCACGCCGCCGATCCCGAGATAGCACCCCTCGTCCAGGCACCGGGCGGCCACCTCGCGGCTGTAGGAAAAGCAGTGCAGGACCTTCGCCGTCCGGCCGGCGTCGCTGCGCACGGCGTCCAGTGTGTCCTGCGCGGCGTCGCGGCTGTGGATGACCACGGGCTTATCCGCTTCGGCAGCCAGGTCCAGCTGCAGGCGCAGCCATTTCTGCTGCAGGGCGCGGGACGGTTTGTCGGGCCAGCGGTCTTCGCCGTGATAGTCCAGGCCGATCTCGCCGACGGCGACGGCCTTCGGATCCGCCAGCAGGCGGCGGAGCGCCTCCAGCGTCTTCTCTTCCCCCTGCGCCTCGGCTTCGCCCACGTTGTCCGGATAAATGCCCGCGGAAAAATACAGGAAGGGGTACTGCCCGGCAAGGCGCCTTCCCG
Organism: Lachnospiraceae bacterium; assembly: GCA_017428265.1. GTDB lineage: Bacteria > Bacillota > Clostridia > Lachnospirales > Lachnospiraceae > UBA6987. Next base: position 9,940 of record JAFRRD010000032.1, read on the forward strand.
CTTCGCTGCTTGCCAGATCGCAGCCGATATTGACCGCACCGCCGACGCCGGCCGCGGCAAGGCCCCGCAGGACCTCCTCCCGGTCTTCCTCGAAGCGGCGGTCGTCATAATGGACGTGGGTATCGAAAATCATTCGTATGGCTTTCCTCCGGCCCGCGGGCCGGATGATCTTTCATTTACCGGTAGATCACCAGTTCCTCCATCGGTCTGTACGTGCTGTGCAGTTTCGAAGGGTGGGCATTTTCGGCCGGATAACCAATCGGCATGATCAGGACCAGTTCTTCCTCCTCAGGGAGTCCGAAAGCTTCGTGCACCTTCGTATACGGGATCCAGTTCACCCAACAGCTGCCGATGCCCAGGTTCCAGGCCTCCAGCATCATGTGCGTGGCCACGATTGCCGCGTCCTGGATCCCCGCCGCCTGGCCGGGCTCCAGGTCGTTCTTCCACTGCTCGTTTTTATTCATGCTGACCATCAGCACGACCGGCGCGTTGAAGGCGCAGACGCAGAGCTCGCGGATCTTCTTCAATCCTTCCTCGCTCCGGACCACGTAGACGCGCCACGGCTGGCTGTTGTGGCCGGTCGGGGCGATGCGGCCCGCTTCCAGGATCTTCTGCAGTTTTTCTTCCTCGACCGGCGCGGCGTCGTATTTCCGCACCGAGTAACGTTCGCGAATGAGCTCTTCAAATTCCATAAACTCACCTCCGGGGATTATCTGATATAGTATAGCATAAAATCGGAAAATGTCACAAGTCTTCCCCTTGATAAAAAGGATTGGACTTTTTGCGTTTTCTGTGCTTTAATAGGCGACAGGAAGGCTCCCAGCGCCTGCTTTGATTTTTTAGTGCATTAATAGAGAGGCTGCCATGGAACCTGCAGACAATAAACCGTATATTCGCGAGACCATCGAAGGAAAACCGCCCACGCCGCTTTGGAAAAAACTGCTGCTGACGGTCTTTTTGGCGTTGGTCTTCGGGGCAGTCGCCGCGATCACCTTCGTATTCGGCAAGGATCTGGCTGCGCGCTTCATCGGGACAACGGAAGCCGAAACGGCAGAAAGCGTGATCTTCCCGCCGGACGACCCGCAGCACGGCGGATCGGAAAGCAGGACGGCCGAGGAAAGCGCCGTCGCCACGGAAGGGGAAGTGACCACGGAAGCTGAGACAACCGACTCTTCCGAGCCGACGGAAGAGACGCCGGAAGAGACTGAAGATCCCGCCGAACAGCTGAAAGCTATGATGGAAAGCATGATCGCGGCGGACCAGCCGGATCTGGCCGACATCCGGTTGCTTTACCGGGCGGCATCCTCACTCGCGGCAGACGTGAGCCGCTCGCTGACCGCCGTCAGCTTCGCCCGAAAGGGTCAGGATGCCTTCGGTACCGAATACACCTATGACGAACAGAGTTTCGGCATCATCATTGCCTCGACCTCCAGGGAGATCCTCATCCTGACGCCTTATACGGAAAACGCCCTGACCGACGGCTCCGTCAGCGTAAAGTTCTATAACGGTACGACAGCCAACGCCTATGCCAAGTCGACTGACAAGGTCTCGGGACTGGCCGTTCTGGCTGTGACGGTCCGCGGGCTGGACGATTCCACAAAGGAAAAGATCAAGGTCGCCGATCTGGGCAGTTCCTACCTGTGTTCTGTCGGCCAACCGGTGATCGCGCTCGGCGCTCCCACAGGTACCTCCGGCTCTCTCCGCTATTCTATCCTCACCCACGTGTCGGAAGATGTGGCGGCGGTGGACAACAATATATGGATCCTGCACACCGACATGACGAGTTTTGACGGCTCCCGCGGCGTACTGGTCGACTTAAACGGCAAGGTGGTCGGCTGGTTCAACGAGTCACTGGCACAGAACGGACTCATCGGTGCCGTCGGCATTTCCGACATCAAGAGTTATCTCCAGAACATGAGCAACGGGCTTTCGACCGCCTACCTCGGCATCACCGGCCAGTCGATGACCACAAGGCTGAAGGAACAGCTGAGCGTCAAAGAAGACGGCGTCTTCGTTCTCTCCTGCCTGGACGACGGTCCGGCCATGACAGCCGGGCTCATGAGCGGCGACATCATCACGGCCATTTCCGGCGAACCGGTGATCAATATGGCCGCACTCCGGACCCGGCTTCTGGACATGAACACCGAGCAGACTGTGAAGATCAGCGTGCTGCGGCGCAGCGGCTCCGGCTATCAGCCGCTCGAATTCGACGTCCACCTGGAACAGCGCTGAGCGCTCCCGACATACAGAAAGAAGGTTTTTATGCATCCGATCGAAAACTGGCGCGAAGGCGATCAGATCAGTGATATCTACCTGTGCAAGGCGAAGGTCAATGCCCAGACCAAGGCGGGCAAGACCTATTATTCCCTGACTCTGCAGGACAAGACCGGGACCGGCGACGGCAAGGTCTGGGACCTTTCCTCCGGCATCGACCACTTTGAGGCCATGCAGTACATCAAGGTGGAGGGCCAGGTCGTCCGTTATCAGAATAACAACCAGCTGAACATCCGCCGGGTCCGCGTGGCCCGTCCTGGGGAATACGATCCGGCCAACTACGTGCCGGTCAGTCCTTACCCGATTGATGGGATGTTCGACGAATTGCTGCGTTTCGTGCGGAGCGTGGCCAATCCGAAGCTGCGCGCCCTGCTGGAAAGCTTTTTCGTGAACGACGCCGGGTTCGTGCAGGAATTCAAGGCGCATTCGGCCGCGAAGACCGTGCACCACGGCTTCTCGGGCGGTCTGCTGCAGCATACGCTGCGCGTGACGCAGCTGTGCGATTTCTACTGCACGAAATATCCGCTCTTAAACCGCGATCTCCTGCTTACCGGCGCGCTCTGCCATGACATCGGCAAGGTGAAAGAGCTCTCCTCCTTCCCCGAAAATGACTACACCGACGCAGGGCAGCTCCTCGGCCATATCGTGATCGGCTGCCAGATGGTCGCCGCGCGCTGCGATGAGATCCCGGCTTTCCCCGAGGTCACGAAGAATGAGCTCTGCCACATGATCCTGGCGCACCACGGCGAATATGAATTCGGCTCCCCGAAGAAGCCTGCCCTCATGGAGGCGCTGGCGCTCTCCTTTGCGGACGATACCGACGCGAAGCTTGAACTCTTCGGCGAGACCATTTCCAACAATCCTTCGAGCGGATGGCTCGGGATGCAGAAATTCCTGGATTCCAACATCCGCCGGACAGAGACGAAATGACACGAAGTGTCATCCTGAGGAGGGCAAAGCCCGACGAAGGATCTTAGTTGAGGTTTCATATGTCACTGTTAAAAAACCAGACCGTCACGCTCTCCGTCACGGACATGACGGAAAACGGCGAGGGGATAGGCCGCACAGGCGGCTATCCCCTTTTTGTCAAGGACAGCGTGCCCGGCGACACCGTGGAAGCGGTCGTGACGAAAGTCGGAAAGACCTACGGCTACGGACGCGTGCTTCGTGTGCTTGAAGCCTCACCGAACCGGGCCGAGGCCCCCTGCCCCGTCGCCGCCCCCTGCGGCGGCTGCCAGCTGCAGGCCCTTGCCTACCCTGCCCAGCTCGCCTGGAAGGAAGGAAAAGTCCGGGCGGCTCTGACGAGGCTTGGCGGGTTCGAAGCGCCGCCGATGCTGCCCATCCTCGGTGCGGAAAGCCCCTTCGGCTACCGCAACAAGGTGCAGCTCCCCGTGGGCGAAGGGCCTGACGGAAAGCTCATTGCCGGCTACTACGCGGCACGGTCGCACCGGATCGTGAGCTGTGAGCAATGTCTGTTGGACAACGACCCGCGCTTTGCGGAAATTCGCGACATCATCCTCTCCTTCTGCACGGAAAACGGCGTCCGCGCCTACGATGAAACGACGGGCAAAGGGCTCCTTCGCCACATCCTGATCCGCCATGCGCAGCACACGGGTGAGTGGATGGTCTGTCTCGTCGTAAACGGCCGCAGCATCCCGAAGCGGGCGGCGCTCATCGAACGGCTCCTCGCTGTCCCCGGGATGACGGACATTTCCCTCTCCGTCAACACCGAAAAAACAAACGTCATCCTCGGCACGGAGATCATCCGGTTGTACGGCCCGGGGTATATCACCGAGACGGTCGGCGGCCTTAAGTTCCGTCTCTCGCCGCTCGCCTTCTTCCAGGTAAATACCGCCCAGACCGAGGTGCTGTACGCAAAGGCCCTTGAAGCCGCCGGGCTGAGCGGCAGCGAGACCGTCTGGGACCTTTACTGCGGGACCGGGACCATCTCCCTCTTCCTCGCCCGGAAGGCCGCGAAGGTCTGCGGCGTCGAGATCGTCGCCCCGGCCATTGAAAACGCACGGGAAAACGCCCGGGAAAACGGCATCGCGAACGCAGAGTTCTTCGTCGGAAAGTCCGAGGAGGTCTACCCCGAGGCCGTGCTGTCCGGCAAGTCCCCGGCGCCGGACGTTGTCGTCCTCGATCCGCCCCGGAAGGGCTGCGACAGTGCCCTCCTGGACGCCCTCCTGCGCGTCCCGCCGCAGCGCATCGTCTACGTATCCTGCGACCCGGCGACCCTCGCCCGCGACCTGAAGCTCCTCTGCGCTGACGGCGCCTTCCGCCTCGAAAGCGTGCAGCCCGTTGACATGTTTCCCCAAACGACACACGTTGAAGCAATTGCACTATTGTCCAAACTTTCCGAGGTGAAACATCACATCGAAGTGACGGTCGAAATGGATGAACTGGATCTGACCAGTGCGGAAAGCCTGGCAACCTATGACGAGATTCGGGAATGGGTGCGGGAAAACTACGGATTCCATGTCACGAATCTGAATATCGCGAAAATGAAAAGAAAACACGGGATCATTGAACGGCAGAATTATAACTTCCCGAAATCCGAGGATTCCCGTCAGCCGAACTGCCCGGAGGAGAAAGAAAAAGCGATAGAAGAAGCGTTGAAGCACTTCAAGATGATTGAGTCATAGTTTATGACAGAAAAACGCAAATGAGCGGCCGGTTCCTGCGAACCGGCCGCTCATTATTTGTTTGTTATATGTCTTCTTCCGTCTCTGTTTCTGCCTTTTCTTCAGGAACAGGCTCAGGCCCCGCCGCCTCCAGCATGGAAACGGCATCCTGCAAGTAACCCAGATAGACGATATCCATTGCAACGCTTATGCCGCTTACGGCAATATTGAGAATGATGCCGAGAGCAAGCGGCAGCTTCAGAGCCACGGTGCCGAGAACGATATCCCCGACAAAAAAGATCACAAAAAGGATCACCGCAAGAGTCCTTTTGCTCTTCCCTGTTTCCAGCATCTCCGTATTTTCCAGGCGCTGCGCCAGTTCGATAATTCCCTTGAAGACCAGGATCAGCATTGCCAGCATGATCAGCTTCGATCCGTAATTGACGACGGTCTTCAGCGGTCCTTCCTGGGCAAAGAAATTCACAAAGAGAGAAAAGATAAGGGAAACGATTGCTATGATGTATGCGGTGGTGAAAGGCTCTGCGTCCTTTCCTGCGTTTTTCGCGCCGACGATCCGCATGGTTACGGCAATCACGCTCACCAATCCGCCTGCAATCATGCAAAACTGTATTGAACCGACATACTGCGTAAGTTCCGCCGGTGCGGAACCATTTCCGACTTTATCGATCACGACCATCGAAATGATCGCGCCAACAAGCATCACGACAAGGGAGATAATCTCCAGAACGACCGAGGTTTTGATTTTTTTCAGACCTTTATGTGCATTGGGAAATCTCATAGTTCATCTCCTTTTTGCGAGAAGTTATTGGTGGTTATATCGCCCGTTTGGAAAGCATCCTGTTTCAAGAAAAGGATAGCACAGGCGGCGTCCAAAGGCAAGAGGCCGATTCTCAAAATATGTCCTTGCCTTTTCGGACCGCTTTGGCTATGGTAAGGGCAGAAAAGCCGTGATCCGGCGATGTATGGTTTCGGCAACATATGATCCGGCAACAGATTCGGAGGAAAGGAGCGACCTCGCGATGGAAATGAACCAGATGAGTCTGTTTTTGAAAGAACTCAGAAAAGAACGCAGGCTGACCCCCAAGCAGGCCGGGATCACGGTCTATCATCCGGACTGAAGAGACGGCTAATTCAGGGAAAGATTCTGCCCTGCGATGGATACGGCAGAGGGTGGAATGAATACAGCTTTGTCACTATCGGCAAGGAACAGTATGATCTCATCTGGCCGGATTTTCGGAATAAATAAGTAAAAGTTGCAGAGAGCAAAAACTGGAGCCGGTCCTGCGAAAAGAGTCCGCAACGCCATGAATTTGGCACTTACGGGCTCTTTATTTGTTTTTCATCGATAGCGTTTTGCCTGTTGTGATATAATACATAAATAAGTTTTCGTGTTTTGTAACTTTTTGACTTGTTTTACGGGTTATATAGTGAAACCAAAGCAAAAGCGTGGTAAGGCAAATGGATGATGCAAAGATCGTAGATATGTATTGGGACAGAAATGAAGATGCGATCGTATGCACGCAGCAAAAATACGGTGCATATCTTCTTAAGATCGCCCGGAATATCCTGTCTGATACGCAGGACAGCGAGGAGTGTGTCAATGACACCTACCTGGCTGCCTGGAATTCCATGCCCGTAAACAGACCTCGAATACTGTCGACTTATCTGGGCAAGATCGTACGTCAGCTCTCCATCGACGTTTTCCGAAAGAAGACCAGTCAGAAACGCGGAGGTACGGAATACGCGCTGTCCTATGATGAACTGAATGAGGATGTCTCATCCGGGCCGGATCCTTTGCAGGAGCTGGAAGCAAAGCAGCTAGCAGAGTCGATCTCGGCTTTCCTGCGGGAGCTTGATCAGACGGAACGGGACGTGTTTATCGGCAGGTATTATTTTTTCGATTCCGTACGTGAGATCGCAGGATACTGCGGAATCAGCGAATCCAATGCCAAAACCATGCTTTTCAGGCTCAGGAAACAGCTGAGGGAATACTTGATCAAAGAAGGTTACGGGATATGAAAACGGATCGGATCATAGATGCCATAGGCGAAATAGATGAGGAGCTGGTCGTGTCTGCACTTGAGACCAGACAGGGCACGGAAGCAGCCGTGCAGAAACAAACGGTCCGTGACGTGATGCCTGCAGGCACACAGAAAAAGAAGAAAAAATGGTTGATCATCCCGGCTGCGCTGGCCGCGGTTTTTGCCCTGTTTCTGATCATCATGCCCAAAGGTATGGGCAGCACGACGAATCAGAAATATGTTGTGCCGATCAGTGATACCCAGATATATTTTACTTCTCATCCAACATGTTTCCGGCAGGAGGCGCTGTGCCTCTATGATACGGAAAGCGGCAAGACCACACGGATCCTGAACAATACCATTGCGCTGAAGACCGATTCAGGCATCATCGGTTTTAACCGTGCCGACGGCTCGATCTATAAGTTATCCGGGGCGCAGGCGGAAAAGATAGGGGAATTAAAGTCTGAAATAAAGTTGACGAGCGACTATGCTTTTGCGGGGGATGAATTGTATTTTCTATATAGCTGGAAAGCGGTTTGCAAGGCGAATATCAGAACCGGGCAGGTGACCGAACTGGTCAGAAGAGAAGATAAGTTTGGGTATGTAGACAATCTGGGCATCAGCGGCGGTAAGGTATTTTATACTGATACCGGAGTCCCTGACGGTGAAGTCCGGCTGAATGTGTACACTGTGGATGATACGGGGCAGGAAACGAAGGTTTGTGAAATAAAAGCGGAAGACGGATCGGATTTTACAGGCGCGTATAAAGTGACGTACTTTGACGATTATCTGACGGTCAGCATCTTTGACGGCTTATTCATTATCGATGCAGAAACTCTTTCCTGCAGAAAGATAAGAAATAAGGGAACCGGCAGCATTTCGCTGCATGACGGGAAACTGTATTTTACGGATGAGTACCTTTCCAACGAATATCTGTTATGCATCGATCCGGTTTCAGGAGAAGAGACGGCTGTTATGTCGGCAAAGAATGTCTACAGCATCGGTTCGGTTTCGGGAGAGGCGACGACCTTAACGTCGGCAAAGAATGTCTACAACAGTTGGGGATTTTATGTCACAGGTAAAGGCTGCTTCTATGTAGATATTAGAACAGGGCTTTATTACTGGCCGTTCGGTGCCGATCAGCCGGTGCATATTGATAAATAACAGCGATCCAACTCAGCATGATAAGGAGGAAGAAAAATGACTCGGAAACGGACCATATGTCTGCTGCTGGCAGCTGTAACACTCATTTCGCTTACGGGCTGTCGGATGAACGACCGGACATTCGAGAAGATCCTGAACGACCCGCGCAACACGGAGCAGGTCTGGACGGAACCGACGGTTCCCTCCTGTCCGGCTGAATACAGAGCAACGGACGCATACGGCGGGGAGTATTCAACCCCGGAAGGCGATAAAAAAACTGATGAACAGTTCAAAAAATACATGGAGATCACGGAGAAGCTAAAGGCTTATTTCGAGGCTCATCCCGACGGAAAGCTGTACGCGCATTTTTCCGGCATACGGTATGACTATGCATGGCAGGACGTGACGGTTAACCTCGATGACATTGAGGATCCGGAGCTGCTGCAGGAGCTGGAGGACGTTGGCATCAGCTGTGATTATCTGCTGGAGCAATGGCCCGGTTCGAAAGCCGCTGGTGAAGCTGCAGAAAAGCAGCTGAAGGAAGCTTATGCGGCGCTGTTGGCAAAGAAAGACCTGAATGATGAAGAAAAACTGCTCCTGACCAAGTATAAGCCGAAGATCGGGGCATACGATATGTTTTCCGGCGGGATACCCGTCACCTTAGAATGCGATACCCCCTGGTATCAGGGAAAAACGATGTACACGTCGATGGACAAAGACAGGAACCTGGCCATCCAGCTCTTTTACCGCTATATCGGAAAGTACGAATTCATCATTTTCGGTTTCCCGGTATGACACAGCTTTTTTTAATGATTAAAGGAGGAATACTATTGGTCATGAAACAAATCCGGAAGATGATTGTTGGTATTGCCATAATGCTTTTAGGAATCAGTTTTGCAATCCATTGAGGTTTTGTTGAGAATACTGCCTTGCTTGTCACAGGAGGGGTACTGTCCGTTGCCGGCCTGCTCGTGGTACTCTTCAACTACTACTTCAACAAACATGATGACCGAGATCAATAATCTGTGATGTCTGGTCATTGTTTTCCGACAACATATTGGCAACAAAAAATCGGATAGCCCATATCCGATGGAGAATACAGATAATCAGAACACTACGAATCAAAGCGCCTATACAAAACTGTTTAAGTCGAGCTTTCAAGGAGCGAGTTATAGTAAGGCAGAGAATTACAAAACGAGCGGTCTGTTCAGAGGAACCGACCGCTCATTTATTTGTTATATGTTTTCTTCGCGGATCGCCTCGATGGGCGTCGCATGTTTCAACAGCCGCAGCCCGTACAGGGTACTGACAAGCATCAGCAGCAGAATCAGGCTTATTCCGAGGAGGAGCGCGCCCCAGGGCGGGCGATAGGCTAACGGCATACCGCTGGACTCCAGTCGGTAAAGGACATAGCAGAGACCGATCCCGACAGGTACACCGATCAGCAAAGCCCGGCTGCCGCTGCCGATTCCCTCCATTGCCACCATTTTCAGCAGATCCTTCCCTGTAAATCCAATGCTGCGAAGGATCCCGAAATCCCGCCGTCTCAGCATGATATTTGTCGACATCGTGTAAAAGACGTTGATGGTGCAAAGCAGGCTGACAACGATCAGAAATCCGACAGCGATTCCGCGGATGAGAGCCGCTAAACCGAGAGAGTTCGCCGCGCCGGCCCGATAATCGGAATAGACGAGCAGCGGATTATCGTTTACCAGCGTCTTCAGTTTGGCCAGCAGCGAATAATAGTCCACAAGATTCCGGACGCGGATGCCCAATGAGACAAATTCCCTCTCCGGAAGCTTCGACAGGGGCAGGATAAACGTAATATTTCCGGGACTGCAGCAGCCATCAGGTGCCTCTTTCAGCCGCTTTTGCGGGTGTAAGCGCAAATATTCGAGTTTCGCGGTCACGACAGGATCGCCGGCCTTTCCCGTGGAAATGTCATAGCTTCGATAGGTGCATGTACTGTCTCCGTAATCCTCTTCCGCCTCAAACTCCAGCAGCCATGTCTTCCCTTGATTTTCCAGCAAGAGCTCTCCGTCATTTGTCACCTGATAATAAGGCAGCCCGACGACAGTGCCCTCCCCCGGCAGGGCATCCAGTTCAAAAGGAATCCCCAGCGCCACGCAAAGCAGTTCTTCGTGATCATTTTCTATCCCATATCCCTGATACCTCAGTCTCTGCCAACCGCCGTTTTCGTCATAGGCCATATATCCGCTGTATTCATGCGGTACGATCAGTGCAGTCAATGAATCGCCGCTGATGTACGGCTCCGGGTCAAGCCCTTCCGCCGCCAACGCATTGATAAAAATGCTGTCCTCGATGTATGAGATCTGCACCGGCTCACACGAAAATGCAGAAGAATAGTCTTTTCTCTCTATTTCGTTCATTGCGGATTGGACCTTCTTGTAATCCTCCTGC
>JAFRRD010000033.1 GCA_017428265.1 Lachnospiraceae bacterium
ATCACCATCACCACCATCATCATCACGGCGAACACGATGCCGATGAAGTCTTCACGAGTTGGGGCCGCGAAACTTCCCGCAAGTACACGGAAGAGGAACTCACCCATATCCTCAGCGAGCTGAAGGAGAGCAGTGCCTACGGCACGATCCTGCGCGCGAAAGGCATCGTCCCGATGACGGACGGCAGCTGGAAGCAGTTCGACCTGGTCCCTGAGGAATCCGAGACCCGCACGAGCCACCCGGATTACACCGGCCGTCTGTGCGTGATCGGCTGCGAACTTGCCGAAGACAAACTGGTCGAACTGTTCGGCCTGCAGGAGTGATCATGGCTTTCAGACAGATTCCCGTCTACATCGTGACCGGGCAGCTGGACAGCGGCAAGACGACCTTCTTTAAGGAAACGCTGATGCAGCAGGAATGGCTGGAAGACGGCCGGACGCTCTTCATTCTCTGCGAAGAAGGCGAATTCGAACTTTCCGACGAATACTGCCGCATCCGGAAGATCGACAGGCTGACGGTCGACACCCCCGATGTCTTCACGAAAGAATACTGCGAAGATCTGGTCAAAAAGTACAGCCCTGCCCAGATAGCGATCGAATTCAACGGGATGTGGGACCTGCAGGAATTCCTGAAAAAGGATTTCCCGAAAAGCTGGGGCCTTGCCGGGATCTATTCGACGGTCGACGGCACGACGCTTGAACTGTACATGACCAACATGCGCAACATTTTCATGAACCAGCTGATCGAATCGGATCTCGTGGTCGTGAACCGCTGCGCGAGGACTTTGAACCGTGTGCCGTTCCGCAAGGCGCTCAAACTCCAGAATCCCGGTGCGCAGACGATATTTGAGGATCCCGAAGGGAAACTGATCGAATTCGGCGAGGAAGACCTTCCCTACGACATCAATGCGGAAATGATCGATCTGGATGACGCGGATTACGGCACCTGGTACGCCGACGCCTTCGAGACGCCTGAGCGTTACAAAGGCAAGAAGATCCGTTTCCTGGCACAGTTTTTCCGCCCTTTCGGCATGGCAAAGAACATGTTCGTCCCCGGCCGTCTGGTGATGGCGTGCTGCCCGGCCGACGTCAAGTTCTACGGATTTCCCTGCAAGACGGACATGCCCCTGCGCTTTGACAACAAGAGCTGGCACCGCATCACCGCGGAATTTGCCATGGAAAAGAGAAGAGATCCTTCGACGGGACAGACCGCCATGGTCCCCGTCCTGCGCTATATCTCCGCGGAAAACGAAAAAGCCCCCGCGGATGAAGTCGTCACCCTCTGAGGCTGAAAAAGGAGAAGCAAGATGAAAGATATCCCTGTGGGCATGAAAGGCACTTACGCCGTTGACGTCACGATCGAAAACACCGCGAGCCGTGTCCGCAGCGGCGGCGTCCCCACCTTTTCCACGCCGTCCATGGTCGCCGGCATGGAATGCTGCTGCTCGAACAGCATGCTGCCTTATCTGGACGAAGGGCAGGGCTCCGTCGGCATCCGCATCGAAGTCAAACACATGGCTTCCACGCCGATCGGCATGCACGTGCGCTTTGAGAGCGAAGTGATCGAACGCGACAGACGGCGGCTCGTGTTCAGCGTGAAAGCTTTCGACGAGATCGAACAGGTCGGCGAAGGCATCCACGAACGCTTCGTCATCGATACGGACAAGTTCCTGGGCAAGTCCGTTGCCAAAAAAGAACGCTTCGACCGCGGCGAATACTGATCCGCCTGACCGAAGCATGAAAAACCGGAAGTACCGCCCCTGCTTTTTCTGACCCCTAACGATTACGTCAGGTGGGTGTCCGCACTCAGGTTTTTGCCTTCCACTCGGAGGAGGCCTGACAGCTGCCTGAAAATATAGGAGTCCCGTATGTCAAGATGTAGGTTCAAAATAAACAGACACGGCATTCCGGTAACTGAATTATAGCATATCGGCAGCGGCATGGCAAGCCGCAAACGCATTTTTGCCCGCAGAAAATAAGGACGGGCCGGAGGAATTATGGACAGGATCATTACCATCGGCAGGGAATTCGGCAGCGGCGGCCACGAGATCGGCCTGAAGCTGGCAGAAGCGCTTCACGTACCGTTTTACGACAAGCTGCTCGTATCCATGGTGGCCGAAGAAGGCGAATTCGCACAGGAATATCTCGATGAAATGGACGAGAAGGTGGATGTTCACATCGCACCGTTTCTCGCAACGCGTTCCAGTTATTCGGTCTATCAGCAGCCCATGAGCGACCGTATCTTCTTCCGCCAGGCGGAGATCATCCGGAAACTTGCCGACGACGGTCCCTGCGTCATCGTGGGCCGCTGCGCGGACTACGTGCTTGCCGAGCGTGAAAACGTTATCCGTATTTTCATCTACGGAGACCTTGAAGACCGCATTGCCCGCAAGGGGAAAATGCTTGAAATGGACGGCGACGCCCTGAGAAAGCATGTTAATGAAACCGATAAGAAACGCGCCAGGTATTACCGTCATTATACCGGTCTGAAATGGGGCGAAAAGGAGAATTACGACCTTTGCATCAACACCAGCTGCACCGGGATCGACGGCGCCGTGCGCGCGATCTGCGCGTTCATTGAGGCTTATCCGCCTGCTTCGGAGAGCGAAGAGAAGAAGTAACATCTGACTCGTGCATGAGCAGGCTGAGGACGTTGCGTTTCCCTCTCTCATCCAGTGCCATATAACGTTCATAAAGAAAGTCAGCGTCGATACGGCGCTGGCTTTCTTCGTAGCGCGAAAGCCGTTCCAGGGCACTTTTCCGAAGCCATTCGCTGCGGATCCGTTCGGGATCGATGCCGTAATACGACAGCAGATCGGTCAGTTTCTGCGGCGGAATATGTGAAATCAGGCCTTCCTCATAGCGGTTAAGCGTTGAAGGAGACATCCTGAAGATCGCAGCGGCTTCGCGAAGCGAGATTTTCAATTGTTTACGAGCCTGTTTCAAAAGAAAACTGTAGGCCAATTCGATCCCTCCTGAAAGGGCTGAAGCTTCCGCGGGGGTACGGACTGCTTTCATTATAGCATTTTTCTCGCCGAAAACAATCCCGGAGAGGCATTTTCGATTATTGCCATTTTATTCATTTTTAACACTTGAAAAATGCCAAAAAAGCAGGCTTTTCCTTGCGCATTTCCACTTGACGTGATAAAATATGAAAGTGAAGCAGAATGCTTCGTGCTTTTAACCATAATGGCATAGGAGGGCTCTATGAAATCGATCAATCTGGAAAGTCTCGGCATCATCAATACTGCGGCCTGCTGGCGCAATTTAACGCCTGCTGAACTGACGGAGATCGCCATTGTCAACGGCGAAGGCATCCTGAGCAAGACCGGCGCTCTCGTCGTCACCACCGGTAAATATACCGGCCGTTCCCCGGAAGACAAGTTCATCGTCGACGTCCCGAAGGTCCATAAGAAGATCGCCTGGGGCAAGGTGAACCGTCCCATCACCCTTGAGAAATACAAAGCGATCCGCGCAAAGATGTGCGCCTATCTGCAGGGCCAGGAACTGTATGTGTTTGATGGTTTTGCCGGCGCCGATCCCGACCACCGGAAGAAATTCCGCATCGTGAACGAATATGCCAGCCAGAATCTCTTCATCCATCAGCTGCTGATCCGCCCGACGGATAAGGAGCTGAGATATTTCGGCAAGCCCGACTTCACCATCATCGCCGCCCCCGGCTTCCACTGCGATCCGGTCGCCGACGGCGTCCACAGCGAAGCCGCCATCCTGGTCAACTATGCCGATAAGGAGGTCCTCATTGCGGGTTCCGCCTATGCCGGCGAGATCAAGAAGAGCGTCTTCTCCGTGATGAACTACCTGATGCCGCTGGAGGACGTGCTGCCCATGCACTGCTCCGCCAATATGGATCCGGAGACCCATGACACTGCCGTGTTCTTCGGCCTGTCCGGCACCGGCAAGACCACCCTTTCCGCCGATCCGAACCGCAAGCTGATCGGCGACGACGAGCACGGCTGGTCCGAGAACGGCGTCTTCAACTTTGAAGGCGGCTGCTATGCGAAGTGCATCAATCTGAAGGAAGAGAATGAGCCCGAGATCTTCCACGCGATCCGCTTCGGTTCCCTGGTGGAAAACGTCATCATCGACGAAGAGACGAGAGAACTTGATTTCGACGATGCCAGCCTGACCGAAAATACCCGCGTTGGCTACCCGGTCGACTACATCGACAACGCCCAGATCCCCGGCATCGGCGGCATCCCGAAGGTCGTCATCTTCCTGACTGCGGATGCATTCGGCGTCCTGCCTCCGATCTCGCGCCTCGATAAGAATGCGGCCATGTATCACTTCGTGACCGGCTTCACCTCCAAACTGGCCGGCACTGAGCGCGGCATCGTTGAACCTCAGCCGACCTTCTCGACTCTGTTCGGCGAACCCTTCATGCCGATGGATCCTTCGGTCTATGCGCAGATGCTCGGCGACAAGCTGGACAAATACGGCACCAAGGTCTACCTGGTCAACACCGGCTGGTCCGGCGGCCCTTACGGCGTTGGTTCCCGCATGAAACTGAGATACACCCGTGCGATGGTCACAGCGGCCCTGAACGGCGAACTGGACAATGTCGAATACAAGCACGACAAGATCTTTAATCTGGATGTGCCGCAGAGCTGCCCGAACGTGCCGAAGGAGATCATGAATCCCCGCGCGACCTGGGAAGACAAGAAGGCCTATGATGCCTCTGCGAAGAAGCTGGCCAAGATGTTCGCCGACAACTTTGCGAAGAAGTATCCGGATATGCCGAAGGAGATCGTTGAAGCCGGTCCCAGGGGCTGAGCACCATAAGAACTGAACACACAGTTTCCGGCCCGGATAACTGTCCGGGCCGGAACGATTTAAAGGGGTGCCTTTACAGGCTGAGATCACACCCTCAGAACTTGAACCGGGTCATGCCGGCGGAAGGAGACAAACATGAAACAGAAAATTACCGTACGTCAGATCGTTTTTTCCGCGATCGCCATCGCACTTGCGATCCTCATTGCCACTGTTCTGAAATTCAAGGGGCCGTTCTGGTTCAACGGCGGCAGCATCACGCTTTTCTCGATGCTGCTCATCACCATGATCGGATGGTGGTACGGCCCGCTCATGGGCATCATCGGCGCATTGGCCTACGCCCTCCTGCAGTTTATTACGGGGCCTTACGTGCTCTCGCCGCTGCAGGTTATCCTGGACTATCCGCTGGCTTTCGGAGCCCTCGGCATTTCCGGCTTCTTCTGGAAGGCCAAGAACGGCCTGGTGAAGGGCTATATTGCCGGCGTTCTGGGCAGGCTGTTTTTCCACTGCGTGTCCGGCGTTGTCTTTTATACCGAATACATCGGCAATTTCGGAAAGGACGCCGCAGCCGTCTGGGGCAGCATCCTTTACAACATGAGTTATATCATTCCGGAAGCCGTCCTCACGCTGATTGTGATCTCGCTGCCGCCGATGAAAAAGGTCCTTGGCCGGATCAAACAGATGGCCCTCGCGAATACGCGCTGACCGGCGTTTAACGTTTTATCTCTTCAGGAGTATGTACCATGGAAAATGAATCTGCAAAATCGATGCATAAGGTCGACGAAATTGACAAGGCTGCCGTCTTCGTGACGGACAATGTCTTCAATACCATCATCGGTCTCGCCGTCAGCGAAGTGAGCGGCGTGCATTCCCTTGCCGATCTTGCCACGCAGGAAGCGCTGACCAAGCAGTCCCAGCGCACCTTCAGCCGCTGCATGAAACTGGCTTTCGGGGAGCAGGAAGTCGACGTTTCGCTTTGCCTGAACATCGCCTTCGGGTCCAACATCCCCGAGGTCGCGGCGCACGTGCAGCACAAGGTGGATGCGGTCATTTCCGATATGATCGGCTATACCGTGGGTCAGATCAACATCACGGTCGCTGACGTCATCATGGCATAAAAACACAAAGGACCGGGGCTGCCCTTTTCAGGCAGACTGCGGTTCTTTTATTACGGAGAAAATATGAAACACAGCAAGAGAGAACTGCAGACGCAGAAAAGAGAATGTGTTTTTCAGCAGCTTTTCCTGGGCGAATTCTACGCCGCGGAGGACAAAGCGGCACATCTTGGACTGTTTCTGGACGATTCCGACCTTCTGAACGAACTGGAACTGAAACGGATCGAAGAGATGACGGAAGAGGAGCGTGCCGCTTTGAAATCACGCTGTGAAGCCGTCCTGGAAAAGCTTCCCGAACTTGACGCACAGATCAACGAGGTATCGGAGGGGTGGAAAACTTCCCGCATGAGCCGCGTGGACCTGTCGATCATCCGGCTTGCGCTTTACGAGATGGAATATGACAGCGAAGTGCCGCTCAAGGTCGCGATCAACGAAGCCGTCGAACTTGCGAAGAAATACGGCGGCGACGATTCGCCCGCCTTCGTGAACGCGATCCTCGGCAAGCTGGCCTCACGTCTTCTGCCGCAGGCAGCTGCCGCAACCGATAAGCCGGCCGGTACCGCAGGGGAGAAGAGTGATGGCCGCTAGTACGCCCTGCTACAGCGTCGCACAGATCAGCAGCTACATCAAAGGCCTGTTCGATCAGGATTTCCTGCTGAAGTCCGTGCAGGTGGAGGGCGAGATCAGCAACCTGAAATACCACAGTTCGGGGCATATTTATTTTACCCTGAAGGATGAAAAGGCGGCGATCGGCGGCATTATGTTTGCAAATTATGCGAGAGGGCTGAAGCTCCGCCTGAAGGACGGCATGAAGGTTCGGGTGAGCGGCAGCATTTCGACCTATGAACACGGAAGTTCCTACCAGATCTACGCGAAAAGCATCACGGAAGCCGGTCTGGGCCTTCTCTATCAGCGCTTCATGGAAACGAAACAGCGGCTGGAGGATATGGGGCTTTTCGATCCGTCCTATCACAAGCCGATCCCGAAATATGCGATGAAGATCGGCGTCGTGACAGCGCCGACCGGAGCAGCCATCCAGGACATCGTGAACATCACGCACCGGCGGAATCCCTTCGCGCAGCTGATCCTGTATCCTGCGCTGGTCCAGGGCGAATATGCCCCGGCATCGATTATCAAAGGAATCGAAACGCTGGATAAAATGGGACTGGACGTGCTGATCGTCGGGCGCGGCGGCGGCTCGCTGGAGGACCTGTGGGCCTTCAACGAGGAAGAAGTCGCTAGGGCGATCTTTGACGCCGATACGCCGGTGATCTCAGCCGTGGGCCACGAAACCGACGTGACGATCGCCGATTATGTCGCCGATCTCAGGGCGCCGACACCTTCGGCTGCTGCTGAACTTGCCGTCTTTGACGTCAGAGCCTACGCAGACGCCGTCAGGCAGAAAAAAGAACGGCTCGGGACGGCGGTACACGGCCGCTTCGAGCAGAAGCGCCTCCTGCTGTCGCACGGAGAAGCAAGGCTTCGCCGCTTCGATCCGCGGACACGCCTCAACGAATACCGTCTGCGGACGGCCTATGCGCAGGACGGTCTGGAAAGCGCAGTGAAAAGGCAGCTGGAAGCATCCCGGCAGGGCCTTTCCGAAAAAGAAAAGCAGTTGCATGGCAGTATGGAAGAGGCCGTATCGCGCGCCAGGGAACGCCTGGAGACGGCCCTGCTCGACTTAAGGAGCGACATGGACACCGCGCGCCTGAATGCCGCACACCGGCTGGATCTTTCCGCCGCACGGCTGGACGGCCTGTCACCGCTGAAGCGTCTCGGCAGCGGCTATGCCTTTGCGGAAGCCCACGGCAGGGCTCTGACAGATGCTGCGCAGGTCAGTGCCGGCGACGAAGTCAAACTCTATCTGAAACAGGGAAGCCTGCTCACCGAAGTGAAAAGCCCGGAGGAAACGGATCATGGAAAATAAAAAAGACAACGTTCCCGAGATGACGATCGAAGAGGCCTTTCAGGCGCTCGATGCGATCCTGGCGGACCTCGAGACCGATCAGAACGGCCTGGAGGAGACCTTTGCCAAGTATCAGAAGGGGCTGGAATACGTCAAATTTCTGAAAGAACGGATCGACGGCATCGAAAAGAAGCTGATCATCCTGGAAAACGGAGAGGAAAATGTCGGATAACACGGCAAAACTGAATGAACGTCTTGCCGAATGGCTTCCCCGGGAAGAAACGCAGGCGGAGCGCCTCCGCGAAGCAATGAATTACAGCTTTACGGCCGGCGGGAAAAGACTGCGCCCGCTTCTCATGGCGATGACCTATGAAGCTTTCGGCGGAGAAGGCCCTGAGATCGAACCGTTCATGGCGGCGATCGAGATGATCCACACCTATTCGCTGGTACACGATGACCTGCCCTGCATGGACAACGATACGCTCCGCCGCGGCAAACCGACCACCTGGAACGTTTACGGTGAGGATTTCGGCGTGCTCGCGGGCGACGGCCTTCTGACCTATGCCTTCGAGACGGCAGCCAAAGCCTTTGAAGTGACCGGCGATCCGGCGCGCACGGGCCGTGCGATGTCGATCCTGGCCCGCAAGGCGGGGCTTTACGGCATGTGCGGCGGCCAGGCGCTTGATGTATTGCTGACCGGTTCCGCCCCTTCCGCGGATCAGCTGGATTTCATTTACCGCAACAAGACCGGCGCCCTGCTCGAAGCCTCGATGATGATCGGCGCAGTGCTGGCCGGCGCGGACGGCGAAGCCCTGGAAAATGTGGAAAAAGCGGCTGCCGCGATCGGCTACGCTTTCCAGATCGAAGATGACATTCTCGATATCACCGCCGACGAAGCCGAACTCGGCAAGAACGTCGGCAGCGACGAGAAAAATGCCAAAACTACTTTCGTTACACTATACGGTATGGAGGCTGCACAGAAAGAAGTGCGGCGGCTGACCGAAGAAGCCCTGGCGCGCATCGATGCTTTTCCGATGCCTGCGCCTTCGCTGAAGGAACTGGTCGCCGGCCTTTGCAGCCGCCGGAAATAGGACAGACATGTTTCTTGAACAGATCAATCAAACCGGAGACATCCGGAAAATATCCCCGCGGGACTATGCCGCGCTGGCCGATGAGATCCGTGCCTTTCTGGTCACGAAGGTCGGCGAACACGGCGGCCATCTGGCGTCGAATCTCGGCGCTGTCGAGCTGACCATGGCCCTTCATCTTGCCTTCGATCTGCCGAAGGACAAGATCATTTTCGACGTCGGCCACCAGTGCTATACGCACAAGATCCTGACCGGGCGGAAGGACGGCTTTGACAGCCTGCGGTCCCTTGGCGGCATGAGCGGATTCCCGAAACAGGCCGAGAGCGACACCGACATTTTCGATACGGGTCACAGTTCGACATCCATTTCCATGGGCATGGGCCTTGCAAAGGCCCGCGACGCGGCAGGAGAGGACTATGCCGTAGTTTCGGTGATCGGTGACGGCTCCATGACGGGCGGCATGGCCTTCGAGGCGCTGAACAACGCCTCCCGGATGAAGAGCAATTTCATCATCGTCCTGAACGACAACAACATGTCGATCAGCCACAATATCGGCGGTATGAACCGCGCTTTCCAGAACCTGCGGACCGAACCGGGCTATACCCGCCTCAAGGAAAGCGTCAAACAGATGCTGGACAGCATCCCCGATTTCGGTACCCATATGGTCTCCGGCATCACCAGAGTCAAAAACAGCATCAAGCAGCTGGTCATGCCCGACATGTTCTTCGAAGACATGGATCTGACCTATCTCGGTCCGGTCGACGGCCACGACATCAGGAAGATGACGGCTGCCTTCGAAGATGCGCGGCGGATGAACAAGGCCGTGATCGTGCATGTCGTCACGCAGAAGGGCAAAGGCTACAAATTTGCGGAAGAGGATCCCGAACGCTTTCACGGCGTCGGTCCTTTCGAGCCCTCGACCGGCAAAATGCTCTGTACGCCGAAGAGATGTTTTACGGACTGTGTTTCGGACATGCTTCTGGAAATGGCCGCCGAAGACCGCCGCGTCGTCGCCGTCACGGCTGCGATGGCGCACGGCACAGGACTGACACGTTTCGAGGAACAGTTCCCCTACCGTTTCTTCGACGTCGGCATTGCCGAACAGCACGCGGTCAGTTTTGCCGCCGGCCTCGCCAAGGGCGGCCTGAAACCCTATGTCTGCATTTATTCGACCTTCCTGCAGCGCTCCTACGACCAGCTCGTGCACGACGTGTGTCTGCAGGACCTGCCGGTGCGGCTGCTGATCGACCGCGCCGGTATCGTCGGAGAAGACGGCGAGACCCATCAAGGTATGCTGGACGTCGGCTATCTCAGGACCTGTCCCGGACTGACCGTCATGGCGCCGAAGGACGGCCGGGAGCTGGAAGCCATGCTGCGTTTTTCTCTTGATTTTGAACATCCGCTGGCGATCCGCTATCCGCGCGGTGCAGCGCCGGAGTCTGTTTCGGACAGTGCGGAACCGGTCGTGCACGGCAAAGCCGAGGTGCTCCGGCGGGGGAAGGATATCGTCCTTTTTGCCGCGGGTAATATGGTTAAGCCTGCGCTTGACGCCGCGGACATTCTTGCGGAAAAAGGCTTCTCTCCGACAGTCGTGAATGCACGCTTCATCAAGCCGCTTGACGAGGAACTGCTCGTTTCTCTGGCGGATGAACACAGACTGATCACGGTTATCAGCGAGAGCAACCGCAGCGGAGGACTCGGCGAAGCGGTGGAGGACCTTGTGTTCCGGCGCAGGCTGCCTGTTGAGGTCCTGAACCTTGAACCCGCAGATTCCTTCATTCCGCAGGGAAAACCCGATGAACTGCGGACAAAGCTCGGCCTTGACGCCGCCGATATTGCCGATGCCATCATTGCGCACGGCGTCGCCCCCGGTGCGGGAAAGGTCCGGCGCTTCTTTGAAAGGCTCGGCGGAAAGTCATGAAAAAACGTCTGGACGTACTGGTGACCGAAAACGGGCTGGCCCCCTCACGCGAAAAGGCCAAGGCCCTGATCATGGCGGGCTGCATTTACGTCAACGGCCAGAAAGAAGACAAGGCCGGCGCCATGTTCGAGGAAACTGCCGTCGTCACGATGCAGGGGAATAAGCTCCCCTATGTGAGCCGCGGCGGGCTGAAACTCGAAAAGGCGCTTCAGGTCTTCCCGATCAGCCTTGAAGGCAGCGTGGCTGTCGATATCGGAGCTTCGACCGGCGGTTTTACGGACTGCATGCTGCAGAACGGCGCCGCAAAGGTCTATGCGATCGACGTCGGCTACGGGCAGCTCGCCTATTCGCTCCGGAACGACCCGCGCGTCGTCAACATGGAGCGGACCAATATCCGGAACGTCAGGCCGGAGGACCTCGCCGAAAAAGCGGATTTTGCCTCCGTTGACGTTTCATTCATTTCCCTCAGGCATATTTTTCCGGTCATGAAGCAATTGCTGAAGGAAAGCGGGCAGGCCGTCTGCCTGATCAAGCCGCAGTTCGAAGCCGGCCGGGAGAAGGTAGGCAAGAAAGGCGTCGTCCGCGAGGAGGCGACGCACCGGGAAGTGATCGCGAACGTGATCGGCTTGGTCCGGGAAAACGGCTTTGCCGTGTGCGGCCTTGACTTTTCGCCAGTAAAAGGGCCGGAAGGCAACATTGAGTATCTGCTGTATCTTAAGCCGGCGGAAAGCCTGACGGCGGAAAAAGAACCTGAAGACATCCGGACGGACAGCTTCATTGCGGAGCTGGTCAGCCGTTCGCACCGCGTCCTGAACGAGAAGACGCAGGAATAAGGAGACCGGGATGAAACGCTTTTATATTCACAGCAATCCCAACCGGGATGAAGGCTATGTCCTCAGGAGCCGGGTCGAAGATTATCTGAGCCGCTGCGGGGCGGTCTGTGTGTGCTCCGACCGCGACGACATGCCGCCAGCCGATACCGAGTGCGTGATCGTGCTCGGCGGTGACGGTACGCTGCTGAAGACCGTCAGACGCTTCAACGACCTTGGGCTGAAATACATCGGCATCAATACCGGCCACCTCGGCTACCTGACTGCCGGTGACGGGGATATGATCCCGCAGATCTGCGAGAGCCTCCTGCGCGGTGAGTATGTCGTGGAGACCCGCATGGAGATCTATGCCCGCGTGATCCGCGACGGCCGTTCCATCGCCCGCCACCGTGCGCTCAACGAGATCGTCATCGGCCGCATTTATTCCGGCAAGATCGTCGACCTGAACGTCTATCTGAACGGAAGCCTTCTGACTGCCTACCGTTCCGACGGGCTGATCGTTTCGACTCCCACCGGCTCGACGGCCTACAGCTTCTCCGCCGGCGGACCGATCGTGGAACCGACGGCACGCCTTTTCGTCATGACGCCCCTGGCGTCCCATTCCCTGAACAACCGCAGCATCATCCTTTCCCCCGAAGGAAAGCTGTCGGTCGAGATCGTCGGCAAGCCCGGCAGTTCGCACAACGACTACCAGGTCTCGTTCGACGGTGACAAAAATGTCACGCTGCAGCCCGGTGACCGCGTCGACATCGCGGAAGCCGACTGCACGGCTGCCCTGATCAAACTGAAAGAACGCAGTTTCGTAGAAACGCTGCGGAGCAAAATTTCGATCTGAACCGAAAGGATCCTTATGCTTCGTCACCTGCATGTCAAAAACTTTGCCCTGATCGATGATGCCGCCGTGGATTTCGGCCCCGGTCTGAATGTGCTGACCGGCGAGACCGGCGCCGGCAAGTCGATCCTTATTGATGCGCTCGGCGCTGCACTCGGCCAGCGGGCCGGCAGCGAAGTCATCCGCAGGGGCACCGAAAATGCGTATATTGAACTTGTTTTTTCCGTTGAGGATGTTGCTCCGGAAAGGCTCACGGAACTCGAGCTTGAGCCGGAGGACGGAATGCTGATCATTTCCCGGCGGATATGGCCGGGACGCAACATCTACCGGATCAACGACGAGACCGTTACGGCCGGACGCGTGCGTGCCGTGACCGAATGCCTGCTCGACATCCACGGGCAGCACGAACACCAGTCGCTTCTTAAATCCTCGAAACAGCTGGATATCCTCGACGCGTTTGCGGGAACGGATGCGGAAAGCCTGAAATCTCGCTGTGCTGAGGCTTATCATACCTGGAAAAAGGCAGAAGAGAAACTGTCCTCCTTCACGCTCAGCGAAGAGGAGAGGATCAGACGTCTGGATTTCCTGGAATACGAGATCAACGAGATCGAGACTGCCGCGGTCAAGCCGGGCGAAAGAGAGCGCCTCAGCGACGAATTCAAACGGCTCAGCCACGGCGAAAAGATAGAACGGGCCGTCGGGACGGCCCTGACCGAAGTATCCGAAACGGCTTCCGATGCCGTCGGACGCGCTGCGCGGCAGCTGAAGGCAGTCCTGGCCTACGACGAGTCGCTGCGGCCCCTGTGTGAAGAACTCAGTTCCCTTGATGACCTCTTGCGTTCCTTCTCACTGGATTCCGAGTCCTATCTGCGGGACAATGCCTGCGATGCGGAAACGCTTGCCGCAGTCGGCGACCGCCTTGATGAGATCCACCGGCTGGAAAATAAATACGGGGATCTGTCGGCCCGCGGAGACGAGATTCTGGCGAAACGTGCCGAAGAACGGCGTTTGCTGACCGAATACGAGGAATCCCGCGCCGAAGCCGTAAAAGCCCGGGAAACGGCATTTAACGCGCTTACAGAGGCATGTTCCGCGCTCACATCACTCCGGAAGAACGCCGTTCCAGCCCTGGAGGACGCCGTTGCCGGGGCACTGAATGAACTCAACTTCCTGTCGGTCGATTTCCGGATAGATCTGACGGATCTTCCTGAACCTTCTACGAACGGCATCGACCGCGCCGAGTATCTGATCTCGCTCAATCCGGGCTCCGATCCGGCTCCTTTGGCGAAGGTTGCGAGCGGCGGCGAACTCAGCCGCATCATGCTAGCGATCAAGACCATCCTGGCCGACCGCGATGAGATCCCGTCCGTTATTTTTGACGAGATCGACAGCGGGATAAGCGGACGGACTGCGCAGATGGTCGGCCGGAAACTGAAGGAAATCAGCCGGTACCGGCAGGTGCTCCTGATTACGCACCTGCCGCAGATCGCTGCACTTGCGGACGAGCATTTCGGCATCGAAAAACGAACGGACGGCGTGACTACCCGCACGCTGATCAGCAGCCTTAACGAAGAGGAGTCGGTCCGGGAACTGGCACGTCTGCTCGGCGGCGACTGCATCAGTGAGAGTGTGCTTGAGACCGCCAAAGAGATGAAAAACGCTGCAAGAGGAGAGTTATCCACATAATTTGCCTGAAAAGCATTGAAATGAGCACAAAAAAGAGCATGTCTCCGGTTGGAAGCATGCTCTTTTCGTATGTGGAAAACTCAGTGGAAGGTGCGGATCAGGGCGATGACCTTACCAAGGATGCGGCAGTCGGGCACGATGATCGGTTCCATCTTATCATTTTCCGGCTGGAGGCGGATATGGCCGTTCTCCTTATAAAAACGCTTTACTGTCGCGGAATCGTCGATCAGGGCAACGACGATCTCACCGTTCGAAGCTTCATTCTGCTCCTGGACCAGGATGCGGTCGCCGTCGAGAATGCCCGCATTGATCATGCTTTCGCCGTGTACTTCAAGCATGAAGAGGCTGTTCGCGCCGGCCGGCAGTTCGGAAGCAGGATAGGGGTAATAGCTTTCGATGTTCTGCTGCGCCAGGATGGGTTCGCCAGCAGCAACGCGCCCGACCAGCGGGACGGAGAACATCTCCTGGCGGCCGATGCCGTAGAAGTCGTCATCCGCGATCTCGATCGTACGCGGCTTCGTGGGGTCGCGGCGGATATAGCCCATCTTTTCCAGGGTCTCAAGATGCGCATGGACGGAAGAAGTGGAGCGGAGACCGACCGCGCTGCAGATCTCGCGTACTGCGGGCGGATAGCCTTTGCTGAGGATCTCTTCTTTAATATAATTCAGGATCTCTTCCTGCTTGGCTGAAAGACCGTTTCTTCTCATTGCAGATTCCCCCTTAGCCGGATTCAGGCGGCGGTGCGTTCCGGGCCTTGCTTTGCCGACGCCTGCATTATAGCACAGCATGTTCGAAATGTCAAACATATGTTCCCGAAAATTTGTTCGATTTTTTTCGGAAAAAGTATTGACAAACATATGTTCGGGTGTTATATTTGTGCTGTAATCGAACAGATGTTCCGTTTTGGGCCCGGCAGCCTGCCGGAAAGCCCCGGAACCGTTCAGAAGGAGGGTAAGATGAGACGAACTTCAAGAAACAGAATGACCGGACGTCAGATGACAGCGATGTTCATCCTGCTTGCCGTCCTTGTCGTGATCGCCGTGATCTTCATTTCCGGACGCCGCGTGGTGGCCGATACACCCGCTCAGACGCCGTATTACCGTACCGTGACCGTCAAAAAGGGCGACAGCCTCTGGTCCATCGCCGAGGAATATGCTCCGGCCGGCGACAACAGGAGCCTTTCCGCCTATGTGGAAGATCTCCGCAGCATCAACCGTCTGCGCCGCGATGCGCCGCTGCAGATCGGCCAGGCCCTGCTGGTCGTCTATTATGCAGGCGCAGAGAAATGATCCGCCTGATACAGGGAATGTCCACCCCCACGCATTTCCCTGTTTCACCCGCGCACAGCGGGTCATAAAGGATAAGGACCCGGCAGCGGGTCCTTTTTTGATCCTTTATTCGTCCGTTTTGTTGTCCGGATCATCCTTTTTTGATGCCGCCTCAGGCTCCGGCTCTTTGCCGGCATCCTTATCAGGCAGTTTTTCGCGGAGCTTCACCGCATTCCGCTGCGAACGGAGCATATAGTCGTTGGTCGCTGCATAGTGCTTTTTCGTCGTATTAACGTCGGAATGGCCGAGCACGCTCGCCACCAGATAGATGTCGTTCGTTTCCTGATACAAACTCGTACCGTAGGTGCTGCGCAGCTTGTGCGGCGTGATCTTTTTCAGTGTCGTCACGGTCATGGCGTACTTCTTGACAAGATTCTCCACCGAACGGACGTTGATCCGGCGCATCTGCAGCGACAGGAAGAAGGCATCTTCGTAGCCTGCGCGCGGTACAAGCGTTTTACGCTCGTCATAATAGACCTCCAGCGCATCGGCCACTTCGTCGCTGAAATACACGATGGCTTCCTTGCCGCCTTTACGGTGCACGTGGACGCCCATGTTCTGGAAATCCACGTCCTTGATGTCAAGGCCGACGCATTCCGAGACACGGATGCCGGTCCCGAGCAGAAGAGAAAGCATGGCCAGATCCCTGTTTTTGGTCTTCTCATGGAAGGCCTGCTGTTTTTCACTCAGCTTTTCGCCGCTTTCCACCTGATCCAGCAGCTCTGCGACCTCATCGATATCCAGCCGGATGATCTCTTTCTGCGGGATCTTCGGCAGCGGGATCCGCGCGGCAGGATTCGATTCGACCATTTCCTTCTGATAAAAGTAATTGTACATCGTCTTGATGGCGCTGATCTTGCGCATCAGGCCGCGGGCGTGATTGATATGCTCCTCGCCGTCCTCGGACGTGTAATATTTCAGATAGTCCATATAGGCTTCCAAATCGATCGGCTTGACGTTCTCGAGAGAGGAGACCTCCAGGCTGCGCACGTCTTTCCCCTTGAAAAACGGATGGTTTTCGACGAGATAATCGAAAAAGACGCGCAGATCGTAGGCATAGGCGATCCGGGTCCGGCTTGACGTATTCGGTTCGATCCCCCGGAAGAAATAAAACAAAAACGGCGGGAGAGTGGCCTCAAGTTCCCTCAGTTTTTTGGTATTCCGGATATCGATCTGTTCATGATAGGGTCTGTTTACCGCCATAAATCAGCCTCCGTGATGCAAAATCAGCTTATAATTCAGCAATATTCGCTTGTTTTCGGGGCTATAAACAAACGTTTATAGGGCCAACTATTCGCAAAATCTTAATATGCCTTAATTTGTCTGACTATTCTGACAATTCACTTTTTCGGGCCAGCCGGGCAGATCCGCCCGCAGAATGGCTGTATGCATCCGATCACGGGCCCCGGGATTTTCCTTCGTGATCTCATTGATCAGCTGCTTAACGTACTCCCGGCGCGTAAAGCCGTCGGCCGGGCAGGGGTTTTTATAGACCGGCAGTTTGTTCGCCGCAGCATAACCCTTGATATCGGACTCGTCGACATAGATCATCGGCCGGATCACGGTCAGATCCATGCGGTCCAGATACAGGACCGGTGAGAAGCAGTAAATGCGGCTTTCGTAGATGAGGCTCAGAAACAGCGTCTCGACCATGTCGTTTTTATGATGCCCGTAGGCCACCTTATTGCAGCCCAGTTCCTTCGCCGCCGTATTAAAGGCCCCTTTGCGCAGCTTTGCGCAGAGAGAACAGGGATTCGTTTCCTTACGGTCCTCAAAGACGATCTCGGCGATCTGCGAAGGAACGACCGTATAGGGAACGTCCAAAGACTCGCAAAGACGCCTGATCGGCAGCAGACCCTCGGCCGCCTCCGGAAAGCCCATATCGACAGTGATCGCCTGAAGCGTAAAAGGCTTCGGATAAAAACGTCTGATCCCGGCAAGAGCAGTCAGCAGCGTCAGCGAATCCTTGCCGCCGGAGATACCGACAGCAATAGAGTCACCTTCACTGATCATTGCGTAATC
This sequence comes from Lachnospiraceae bacterium, assembly GCA_017428265.1. Classification (GTDB taxonomy): domain Bacteria; phylum Bacillota; class Clostridia; order Lachnospirales; family Lachnospiraceae; genus UBA6987. The sequence goes on from JAFRRD010000033.1 coordinate 17,516, forward strand.
ATCGATCGCCTTGCGTGTGAGACTCATCAATCTCTGAAGATCCATAAATAAACTCCTAAAAACGTAAAGACAGAAGTAAACTAAATTATTGTCTGTAAAGTATAGCTTGAGGGAGTATTTGCTAAGTACCCAACTTTAACGAAACAGTTGAGGGCCGAATTGGCAAATTTACCCCTCTTTTAGTCCTCAACTTTTCGTTAAAGTTGACTTTTGCGAATAATTGCCTGTCTCTAGCTTACTTCTCTCTTATTTATTTGTCAAGGCTTTTTTGACAAGTTCCCGCAGATTTGCTATATTTTCTGCAGAGCAAAATACGACTGTGATCCAATCACGATTGCCTTATCTTTTTGGGATTATTATCAGTCGGGAAAGGAACTTCCATGGATAATAAAAATACAAACAATGTATTCCGAATGACTATGGTTGTTCTTGTTTTGCTTATCGTCATCTATGTAATCTCATCAGCGTTAACTGTTTTATTTATGGGGTTAGCGCTCGGTATTGCAAACAGAACAGATCCATACGATTCTTCAGACTCTTCTTCTGTGGAGTATTCGGTACCGGAAAGTTCAGAAAGCATTCATTCTTCCGAAGTCATTATTGAGAGTTATCCTGCCGAAACTCTTCCGGATTACGAAGTTCATACCCTTCCGCCGACTACGGAGGCACCGACCACCGAAGAGCCAACGACTGAAGAACCGTCTTCCGAGGAACCCACGACTGCCGAGCCGGAAACGACAGTTCCTGACACAACGACAGCCGAAGGAACCTCTGAAGCCCTCGAAACCACGGCCGAACCGGTCTCAACAGAGCCTTCGACTGAATTTTCTGAAAATTCTGACAATTTAGCGTATATCGGGACCTGGCATCTGGAATACGACCTTGCCCCGGCCCAGGCAGACGCTGTCTCACAGCGCTATTTGCTTCCGCGCATGCCCGAACGGCGTGTTATTCTCCGCCTTTCCGCCGAACTTCACGATGACGGCACGATTCGCCTCGTCTTTGCGCAAGAAGATGCCGATGCCTTTAAAACCGCCTTAAACGGCTGGTACAGCGATTGTGCGTCGATCTATGCGGAATCCGGCGCCGGAACGGTTCAAAAGGCAGCATTCGCCTCCTGGGCGGCTTACCGCAAGGGTCTGTATGCTCTTCTCTCCCCGGATACCGTAAACAGGGTCAAGGCCAACTGGTATGCCGAAGGCAATACGATCTATGTCACCGATGACGGCGTTGTCCAGGCTGAGATCACGACCGCTTTTGCTTCTGACGGTCTGACGGTTACGGATTTTACCGTCAGAAATCCTGATTACCGCGACACCGTCGCTCTGATGCAGTCTTCCCTCGGCTTCACCGCTCCGTATCATCTGACCAAAGACTGAGGCTTCCTGTCATACAAATCCAGGCGCGAAAGCGCCTTTTTTCATATAGGCGTCATGTACTCGTCTTCTTTCGGCGTGACCCTCATTGCTCTCACGATGATCACCTCGCAGGTGATCCTGGCGGTCACGTCCAACGTCGTTCTGTCCCTCGGCATGGTCGGCGCCCTTTCGATCGTCCGTTTCCGTACCGCGATCAAGGAACCGCTTGACATCGCCTTCCTTTTCTGGTCGATCGCTGCCGGCATCATCCTTGCGGCAGGCATGATCCCTCTTGCCGTCATCGGCAGCGTGATCATCGGGCTCATCCTGCTCTTTTTCGTCAATAAGAAAGACCACAGAAATCCGTACATCATCGTACTCTCCTGCCGCGACAACGCCTCGGAGACCGCTCCGATGAAGTTCGTACGGGACCACGTCGAACGCTGCGTGGTCAAGTCGAAATCCGCGAGAAGCGGCCTTGTCGAAGTCAACATGGAAGTTCGTCTTAAGGACGACAACACCGATTTCATCAACGAGCTTTCTTCGATGGGCGGCGTCAGCAGTGCGGCGCTCGTCAGCTTCAACGGCGAATACATGGGATAAGGAGCAAAGGGAATGTCAACGAGCAAACACATCAATAAGATCTGTATTGCCGGCGTTGCCCTGATGCTTGCCCTCACACTCGTGTTCATGTGCGGCGGCGCCCTGGGCATCACCGCGTCGGCAAAGACACTTAAATACGAAAGCACGATCTTCGATACTTCCTACGTGCACTCCATCGACATCGTGATGGACGACTGGGATACTTTCATCGAAAACTGCGAAAATGAGGAATATGCCGTCTGCACGGTCTTGATCGACGGAAAGAAGCATTCCAATATCGCGATCCGGGCCAAGGGCAACACCTCTCTTTCCTCGGTCAGATCGTCCGGCAGTCAGCGTTACAGCTTCAAGCTGGAATTCGACCAATACCAGGCCGGAAAGTCTCTTGACGGGCTCGACAAGCTCTGCCTCAACAATCTGATCCAGGACAATACGATGATGAAGGATTACCTGGTCTATCAGATGATGAGCGATTTCGGTGCCGACAGCCCGCTCTGCTCTTTCGCCTATCTGACGGTCAACGGAAAGGACTGGGGGCTGTATCTGGCGGTGGAAGGCGTTGAAGACAGTTTCCTCGCACGCAATTACGGTTCAAATACCGGCGAGCTGTACAAACCGGACAGCCTGAGTTTCGGCGGCGGCCGCGGCAACGGCAAGGATTTTAATTTCGATGACCTGGACTTTGATTTCGGCTTCAATTCCGGCAGCAAAGACAGTGACAGCAATGCCAGCAATGCCAGCAATGGCAGCAGCACGCCGTCGGTTCCGGACCAGGGCAATTTTGATCCGGGAAATATGGGGAACTTCAATCCCGGGGATATGGGCAGTTTTAACCCGGGTGATATGGGTAGTTTCAACCCCGGTGACATGAGCGGATTCCCGCAGGGCGGCCAGGGAAGCTTCAACCCCGGCGATGCAGGCAGCTCCAATCCCGGCAGCCAGTTCCCCGGCATGCCCGGCGGAAGTTCTGACGGAAGCGGCCAGACAACTGATCCGTCTCAGTCCGGTAATTCCTCTCAGTCCGGCGAACAGTCTCAATCCGGCAGCCAGTCGCAGTCAAGCAGCCGGCCCGGAAATATGCCCGGCGGTATGGGCGGCTTCGGCGGCATGGGCAGCGACGACGTCAAGCTGAAATACATCGATGACGATCCGGAAAGCTACAGCAACATTTTCGACAGTGCCAAGACCGATATCACATCGGCCGACAAGACCCGCCTGATCGAATCGCTGAAAAAGCTCAGTTCCTACACGGATCTTGAAGACGCCCTCGATATGGACGAAGTCCTTCGGTATTTCGTCGTGCACGTCTTTGTCTGCAACGGCGACAGTTATACCGGTAGCATGATCCATAATTACTACCTGCACGAAAGTGACGGCAAGTTGGGCATGATCCCCTGGGATTACAACCTTGCTTTCGGTACCTTCCAGGGCGGCAATGCCTCCTCTTCCGTCAATGCTTCGATCGACAGCCCGGTCTCTGGCAGTCTTGACGACCGTCCGATGGTCGGTTGGATCTTCTCCGACGAGACCTATACCGAACAGTATCATCAGCTGTTTGCGGAATTTATCGAAAAGTGGTTCACGAACGGCGAACTGGAAAAACTGATCGATGAAACGGCTGAAATGCTTCGTCCCTATGTGGAAAAAGACCCGAGCAAGTTCTGCACGACCGAAGAATTTGAAACCGGCGTTGACACGCTGAAGCAGTTCGTTTCGCTCCGCGCAGAGGCCGTAAGCCGTCAGCTTAACGGTGACAGCACCGCTGTTGAGACCGGCGACCTGAACCTCTCGACCATGGGTTCCATGGGCAGCAGCAAAGGCGGCAACATGGGAGGCATGACGATGCCCGGCGGCTCACAGCCTGGGCAGTTCCCCGGCGGCTCTCAGGGAAGTTTCCCTTCCCGTCCCGGGAGCAGCTCCTCAAACAGCGGCAGCCAGTCGGGAGAAAGCACTTCTGAAACTTCGGAAAGCACGGAATCAGGCCGCAAGAGCGGACAGAGCCAGACAAGACCCGGCAACAGTTCAGGGAACTCCGGCAGTTCTTCCTTTCCGGGCGGATCATCTTTCCCCGGCGGCAGTTCAGGCAGTTCCCAAAATCTCAGTTCTTCCGCTTCCTTCTGGATCCTGACCGGTGTCTCGGTCATCATCCTGGCAGCCGGACTGATCATCGTCATCAAAAAGAAAGTCTGATCCGTACCGATTTCGGACAGACATCATAACACAGCAAAGCGCCGCAGGCTGACTCCCCTGCGGCGCTTCTTTCTTCTCTTCTCTTTTATCAGATCTGCTTGTGCACGATCAGGTATTCGTCGCCGAAGCGGTAGAACGGGCAGCTTTCGGTCCGGCCGGTCAGAAAATTCGCATAATCGTCCTCGTCCAGATCCATCACGCAGAAATACTCATCGTATTCCTCGTCATATTCGAAATACAGGCAGCTTTCACAGCTTGTCTGAGCCTTCTTTTCCACTCTCCGCCTCCGCAGCGCTTATTGATGACACGCCGGGCAATTATTTGACCGCCGGGTTCTTTTCCTTCGGAATAACGTCGTGTGCGCCGCCTTCCACGATGCTGACCGAGCTGACCAGCGTCAGGGTTGCCTTCTGCTGCAGTTCCTCGATCGTCAGCGCACCGCAGTTGCACATGGTCGAGCGGACCTTGCTGAGCGTCATCAGCACGTTGTCCTTCAGCCTGCCGGCATAGGGAACGTAGGAATCCACGCCTTCCTCAAAGGACAGTTTCCTGTCGCCGCCCATGTCGTAGCGCTGCCAGTTGCGTGCACGCGCCGAGCCTTCGCCCCAGTACTCCTTGTAGTAGGTGCCGCCGATGCTGACCTTGTTGGACGGGCTTTCGTCGAAGCGGGCAAAATAGCGGCCCAGCATGATGAAATCGGCGCCCATGGCCAGAGCCAGGGTGATGTGGTGGTCATAAACGATGCCGCCGTCGGAGCAGACCGGAACGTAGATGCCGGTCTCCTTGAAATACTCATCGCGCGCCTTGCAGACGTCGATGAGCGCCGTTGCCTGGCCGCGGCCGATGCCCTTGGTCTCGCGGGTGATGCAGATCGATCCGCCGCCGATACCTACCTTGACGAAGTCGGCGCCGCATTCGGCCAGGAAGCGGAAACCTTCGGCGCTGACCACGTTGCCCGCGCCGACCTTCACGCTGTCGCCGTAATGTTCACGGATCCAGTCGATCGTGATCTTCTGCCATTCCGAGAAGCCTTCGGAGGAATCGATGCAGAGAACGTCCGCACCGGCTTCCAGGAGGGCCGGGACGCGTTCTGCATAGTCGCGGGTGTTGATGCCGGCGCCGACCACATAGCGTTTTTCCGCATCAAGCAGTTCATTAGGGTTCTGCTTGTGGCTCTCATAGTCCTTGCGGAACACGATGTAGCAGAGCCTGCCTTCGCTGTCGACGATCGGCAGTGCGTTCAGCTTATGATCCCAGATGATGTCGTTGGCATCCTTCAGGGTCGTTCCTTCGGGAGCCCAGACCATCTTCTCGAACGGCGTCATGAATTCGGAGACCGGCGTGCTCATGGCCATGCGGCTCACGCGGTAGTCACGGCTCGTCACGATGCCGAGGAGTTTCCCCTCAGGCGTTCCGTCGCTCGTCACGGCGATCGTCGAATGCCCGGTGCGTTGCGTGAGTTCCACAACGTCGCCGAGCGTATCGTCCGGACGGATATTGGAATCGCTGCGCACAAAGCCGGCCTTGAAATTCTTGGCCCGGCGTACCATCGCAGCCTCGCTTTCCACGCTCTGCGAACCGAAAATGAAGGACACGCCGCCTTCCTGGGCCAGCGCGACGGCCAGGCGGTCGCCGGAAACCGACTGCATGATGGCCGAAACCAGCGGGATATTCATGGTAAGAGGGCACGCCTCTTCTCCCTTCCTGAACTTGACAACAGGTGTTTTCAGCGACACGTTGGCGGGAATGCAGTCCGCGGACGAATAGCCGGGGATCAGAAGATATTCGTTGAAGGTATGTGCGGGTTCCTGAATAAAGGTTGCCATGGATCCTCCTTGCTGAACTTCGGTTAAATTTTTGCTATTGTATCGCGTAATCCGCAATAATGCAAGCCGTAAAAACTGAAAATTTGCTAAAAAGACTTCCCGGTGCTGCGTGATCATTTCAGGCATAAAAGAAAGAGGCCCTGCGGCCTCTTCTTTGTGATCACATGCCCGTCGAAACAGGGCTGAGGAAGTATGGAGCTGAGGGGAATCGAACCCCTGTCCGAAAGTCCATCCATACCAGGCTCTACCATCATAGTTTGTGCTTTGACATTCCCTCCGTCCGACGTTCACAAACAAACTGCGGATTTCAGTAGCTTCATTTTATCCATCCGGCCCGCTAAGCTTAAGGCCGGCAGTTCCCCGACTTCATGATGCCGGTTGACCGGGGTGTCGAGTGGCCCCGGGCCGACAAGCCGCAATTAAGCGGCTAACGCAACGTTATTGTTGGCGTTTATATTTAATTCCGTTTTGATGCGCAGTCACGGTCTGCGAATGGCTCCTCGAATCTCAAAACCCCCGTCGAAACCAGTACAACCCCCGGTTCGGCCTGAAGGATCGGTTCAGGTCAAATATACTATACGCCGTCGAGGCGCAGTTGTCAAGATGACCGTTTTTCAGCCTTTTCTTCCTTCTTTTCGCGTCGGACCTCGCGTCTTTCCTCCCTCTTCTCACCGCGTTTTTCGTCGCGTTTTTCAAAATAGGACGCCAGGAAGATCTTGTTCTCCTTCCCGGTCAGAAGACGCCCGATGTTTTCCCGGTGCATGAAAACGGCCAGGCACCAGACAGTCCCGATCAGGATCGCTGCTTCCGTAAGAGATAAAACACCCATCGAAATGATCCCTCGGCTGCACAGGACCAGGAACAGGATCGCATCTACAGTCACCATGATCAGGCTGGCCAGGGAGGCGTAACAGGTAAACCAGAGGATGCCGACGAACAGGACGAAGGCGACGAGCCCGGTCCGCCAGTCCAGCAGCAACATCAGGCTTCCGCTCACCGCGATGCCCTTGCCGCCGTGAAAGCCCATGTGGAAGGGGAAATCGTGCCCCAGGATGACGCCGAGACCGGTATACAGTTTCAGCAGGAGGATCAATTCGGGATGATTCCGTCCGAAGATCAGCCAGACGGCGAGGTAGGCCAGCATCATTTTGCTGAAATCCCCGAAAAAGGTCAGCACGCCCGCCTTGGATCCCATGACGCGAAGGGCGTTGGTCGTGCCGGCATTCCCGCTGCCGTGCTCGCGGATGTTCAGACCCATTTTCTTCGCAATCAGGACGCTGGTCTCAAAATTGCCGAAAAGATAGCCGATGACAAGGGCCAGGATACGAGTGATCATGACTGCTCCTTTTCGTTACGTTCCCGGACGATCATCTTGATGCTCGTTCCGGAGAAATCAAAGGCTTCGCGGATCTGATTCTCGATATAGCGCTGGTACGAGAAATGCATCAGTTCCTTATCGTTGACAAAGAGGACGAAGGTCGGCGGTCCGACCGCCACCTGGGTCATGTAGTACAGGCGCAGGCGCCGCCCCTTGTCCGAAGGCGGCTCGTGCATGGCCACGGCCTGCGACATGATCTCGTTCAGGACGCCCGTGGAAACGCGCTTTTTGCAGTTATCCACAATGCTGTCGATCTTCGTGAACAGGCCGCCGAGGCGCTGACCGGTCTCCGCCGAGATGAACATGATGTCGGCGTAGTCGAGGAATGACAGTACCCTGCGGATCTTCTTGGTATGCTCCTTGACCGAATCGTTGGTCTTTTCGACCAGATCCCATTTATTGACGAGGATCAGGATGCCTTTGTTTCGTTCGTGCGCGATCCCGGCGATCTTCGCATCCTGCTCGGTCACGCCTTCCTGCGCGTCGATCACCAGAAGGACCACGTCCGCCCGCTCCACGGCGCTGACCGCACGGATGATGCTGTAGCGTTCGATATCCTCCTTGACCTTACTCTTCTTGCGCAGGCCGGCGGTATCGATCAGGACGTATTCCTTCTTATTGGCGCGGACGACGGTATCGATCGCATCGCGGGTCGTTCCGGCCACGTCGGACACGATCACGCGCCGCGAGCCGGCCATCCGGTTCACGATGGAACTCTTGCCGACGTTCGGCTTGCCGACGATCGCGATCTTCGGGCGGGTATCCTCTTCTTCATCCTCCGACACCGGCGGAAAACCGGCTGACACGGCATCCAGAAGGTCGCCGAGGCCGAGCCGCTCCGAAGCGCTGACGCCGATGGGATCCCCCATCCCGAGATTGTAGAATTCATAGATATCGTTGCCGAACTTGCCGAAGTTATCCACCTTGTTGACGCACAGGACCACGGGCTTGTTGCTGCGGCGCAGCATGTCGGCGACTTTTTTGTCATCGTCCGTCAGGCCTTCCTTCACGTCCGTCAGGAAAATGATGACGTCGGCGGTCTCCATGGCGATCTCTGCCTGCTCGCGCATTTGTTTCAGGATGATGTTCTGGCTGTCGGGCTCGATGCCGCCGGTGTCGATCAGCGTGAAACTGCGGTTCAGCCAGCTGCAGTCCGCGTAGATGCGGTCACGGGTCACGCCGGGCGTATCGTCCACAATGGATATACGCTCTCCTGCCAGCGTATTGAATAACGTCGACTTTCCCACGTTTGGGCGGCCGACAATGGCTACGATCGGTTTGCTCATTCTTCATTCTCCTTCGGTTCATACGGCCGGAAACGGCGCTGCGGCTCCCGTTCCTCCTTGCCGAGAAGGGCACGCACCAGGCCGGCGCCGTCGCAGCTCGTGGCATAGACCGGCAGGCCGAGCACTTCTTCGGCATCCGCGACGTGCAGGTCGTCAAGAAAGACATCTTCACCGCTTCTGAGCATTGTTTTCGGGATGAATATGATATCTCCGTTGTTCCTGTCTTTCAGTTGCGCGATCATGTCCTGACCGGTCAGCAGACCGGCGACCGTTACGCCTTCGCCGAAGAACCGGTTGATGACGGGAACGACTTCCACCTGTACGGACGGGAACTTCGCGGAGAGAGCCCCGCATTTATCGCGGATCACCGGATAAGCCAGCGTTCCGGTTACGACTGTGATGCGCCGCGATTTCCGGCAGACCTTAAATCGCTTCAGAGCGGCGTCAAACTGATCCGAAAAGAGCCGGATCATGCCTACGCCGTTTTCCAGCTGCAGATAGCCGTCATACCGCGCTTCTTCGGGCAGCGGACGGCCGGCCAGCAGATAAAACTCATCACTTGCGTGAATAAAATGCAGCCCGTACTGCGGGTACAGTTTCTTCTGCCACGACTCGATGATATCGATTGTCTTCCCGGCTTCTTCCGGGGTGAACGGCCTTAGCGGCGTCAGCTTTTCGCGGTATTTCGTCAGGCCTACCGGCACGACCGACACGCTCTGCATCACAGGCAGATAACGGGACAGGTCCCTTATCGTTTCATCCAGCTTTGCGCCGTCATTCCAGTCCGGGCAGCAGACGATCTGGCCGTTCATCGTGATCCCGGCCTCATACAGCACGTCGATCTTCTTCAGCGCTTCGCCCGCGAAACGGTTGTGAAGCATTTTGCAGCGAAGTTTCGGATCCGTCGTGTGCACGGAGATATTGATCGGCTCCATGCGGTATTCGATGATGCGGTCGAGGTCCTTCTTCGACAGATTCGTCAGGGTGATGTAATTGCCCTGCAGGAAGGAAAGGCGTGAGTCGTCATCCTTGAAGTAAAGCGTTTCGCGCATGCCCGGCGGCATCTGGTCGATGAAGCAGAAAATGCACTTGTTTGTGCAGGAACGGTACTCGTCCATGAGGCCGTTTTCAAAAATAAGCCCCAGGTCTTCGTCCTCATCCTTGTCGATATCATAGAGGATCTGTTCTCCGTCCGCCGTCTCGACCAGGAGGTCGACGTGATCGGTCTCGCAGAAATAGTTATAATCGAAGATATCTTCTATCTCCCGGCCGTTCACACTCAGCACGAAGCTGCCGGGAGCGATCTCCAGTTCCTCTCCTGCCGACCCGGGCAGGACGTTTATGATCTTATGTTTTTTCAACGTGTGACACGTCCTTTCTGCCCTTCGAGCGCATTTATTTTACCATATCTGCCTTGCCATTTCCACCCGAAAGTGATAAGATTTGAGCGAGAACAGATCAGTGAAAGGATCCTCCCATGAAAAACGAGCCGAACTTCATCTTCAAGAACCGCAATCCGATCGCGCCGCTCAAGATCATCGCCATGGAGAACTGCCGTCCGCTCATTGAAAAGGTGGACCGCACCATCGTCGACATGCGCAAGGGCTACATCAACAAATACGCGGAGATCGATCCTTCCGTACTGACCCGTGACTATGACACACCTTCCTATCTGGTCGAGGCCAGCTGCCCCCGTTTCGGTTCCGGCGAAGCCAAGGGCGTCATCCATTCGACGGTACGCGGCAGCGACCTGTATATCGTCAGCGACGTGACCAACAGTTCCATGAGTTTCAAGATCAGCGGCAGGACCCACTATATGTCGCCGGACGACCATTTCCAGGACCTTAAGCGTGTTGTCGCCGCAGCCATGACCAGCGCCTACCGCGTGAGTGTCATCATGCCGTTCCTTTATATGAGCCGTCAGCACAAGCGCGAAAACCGCGAATCGCTCGACTGTGCCGTCGCCCTGAACGAACTGAAGGACATGGGTGTTGCCAATATCATCACATTTGATGCCCATGACAACCGCGTCATGAACGCCATCCCGACCCACGACCTGGATGACTACTCTCCTGTCTATCAGCTTCTTAAGGCTTTGGAACGCAAGTTCGGCGGCCTGAAGATCGACAAGGACGATATCGTTGTCATAGCGCCGCACGAGGGAGCGATGAGCCGGGCAATTTTCCTTGCCAACAACATCGGCGTCGGCATGGGCATGTTTTATAAACGCCGCGACTATACCGTCACGCTTCCCGACGGCCGCCATCCGATGATCGCTCTGGAGTACCTCGGCCCCGAAGTCGAAGGCAAGAGCGTATTCATTCTGGATGATATCATTTCCACCGGTGCGAGCATGCTTGAAGCCGCTGAGGAACTGAAAAAAATGAAGGCCGCCCGCGTGATCATGGGGGCAACTTTCCCGCTCTTTACCGAAGGGAAAGAAGGCATTGCCAAATTTGACGAAGCTTACGAAAACGGATGGTTCGATCATCTGGTCTGCACGAACCTTGTCTACCGGGATCCCGAGCTGTCCAATCGCCCCTGGTACATCGAAGCGGATCTGTCGATCTACATTTCCAAGATCATCGATACCATGAACCACAACGTGGCCGTTACCAAGGTCATCACGCCGACGGGCAGGCTCCAGGATCTGGTCGCGAGGAACCGTAAGAATCTGTAAAATACAAACGATACCGAAACGCCTTCGGGCCGTGCTGAATCACGGCAGCCCGAAGGCGTTTTCATAATGCGTGATATTTCCCGCTCCGTCGACCGAGACGACGTCAAAACGGCAGGGACAGCGTTCACAAAGCCCTTCGCGAAGCAGATAATACTCTGCAACTTTGATGATCTTCTGCTGCTTCCGCCGGTCCACATGCTCTTCACCGCGGCCGCAATTTCCGGTGCTTCGGTATTTCACCTCGATGAACACCAGGGTCTCTTCATCGTCCATGATGAGGTCGATCTCCCCGCTGCGGATGCGGAAATTAGCCTCCCGCAGACGGAAGCCCTTCTGCTGCAGATAGATACAGGCCGCCTGTTCAAAGCGGCCGCCGATCTTTCTTTTATTCAATTCTTCCTTTCCGGGGGCAACGGTCTTGGAAAAAGCGGCGGCAGAGCCGGCCGTATCATTTGACAAAATGGGTAATGAAGCTTCTGCGGTGGATCGTGCAGGGGCCGAACGTCTTCAGGGCTTCGATATGGGCGGCGGTGCCGTAGCCTTTGTGGCCGGCAAAGCCGTATTCGGGATACAGTTCATCCAGTTCGCGCATCATCCGGTCACGCGTGACCTTGGCCACGATGCTTGCGGCGCCGATGGACAGGCTTTTTGCGTCACCCTTGATGATCGGGACCTGACGGATGCCTTCAAGGCCAGGAATCGTCACGGCATCGACCAGCAGGAGGTCGGGCTTAAAGCACAGCGAACCGACGGCTTTCCGCATGGCCTCGAAGGTCGCCTGCAGGATGTTGATCTCGTCGATCCTTCCGGCGCTGACGATGCCGACGCCGACAGCCATCGATTTTTCGATGATCTCCGGATAGAGGGCTTCCCGCTTTTTCTCGCTCAGCTGCTTGGAATCGTTGATGCCGAGGATCTCGGCGCCGGGATACAGGATCACGGCTGCGGCAACGACAGGGCCGGCGAGCGGGCCGCGTCCGGCTTCATCGACGCCGGCGATCAGGCCTTCTCCGCCGTACTGCCGCTCATAACGCATCAGCGCGTATTCCCGGGCTCTCTCTTCTGCCAGTGTCCTCTTTGCCATGACTGCCTCAGTTATCGATGATGCTGCCGAAACCGGACAGCGGCCATGCGCGGAACACGGCGCGGCCGGTGATCTGGCTGCGCTTTACCTTGCCGACCGCGTAGCGGCTGTCAATGCTGTTCGTGCGGTTGTCGCCGAGCACGAAATATTCGTCCTCGCCCAAAACGACGGGCTGTTCCGCGGAGCCGGCCAGGAAATAGACGCCTCTCCCGTAGTCTTCCTGCAATTCCTCTCCGTTGATGTAGATCACGGAATTCACGATCTGTACGGTCTCACCGGGCAGGCCGATGACGCGCTTGATATAGTGCGTGCCGGGATCGTTTTTCAGCTTGAAGATCACGATCTCAAAACGTTTCGGATCGCGTACGAACTTATAAGTGAAAATATCCTCGACCAGCTGGTCTTTGTCATCCAGCGTCGGATACATGCTGGTGCCTTCCACGCTGACGCGGCTGCCGACAAAATTCAGGATCAGCAGACAGATCCCCACCATTACAGTCAGGCTGAGCAGGGTGGACAGCAGGTCCTTGATAAACGGTTTCTTCGGGCTGATCAGCTCGGGTTCCTGATCGTTCTTAGCCATATTGCTCCTTATGCGGATGGTTCTTCGAGGGTGACGCGCCCCAACCGTCCTTTTCTCAGATCATCGATAAAACGTGCGGCAGCCTTCTCCGTGTCGGGCTCTCCGCCTTTTTTCAGCAGCTTGCGCAGCAGGGCGATCGCTGTCAGCGCTTCGTAGGGGTCCTCCGGCAGTTCGCCGTATTTTTCCGAAAGTGCCTGCGGATAGCGCCTGCGCATGAGTGAAATGCCTTCCGCGGCCAGATCTTCCACGGGCAGGATGTCGTCGCTGATGGATCCGGTCAGGGCCAGCCGGATGCCAACCTGCGGATCTTCGAATTTCGGCCAGAGGATACCGGGCGTATCCAGCAGTTCCAGGCTCTTTCCGAGGCGGATCCACTGGTTTCCTCTGGTCACGCCGGGCTTGTCTCCGGTCTTTGCGGAAGCCTTTCCCGCAAGGGAATTGATGAGGGTGGATTTGCCGACGTTCGGGATCCCGGCGACCATGATGCGGGCGGGCCGGTTCACGATGCCGCGCGCCCTGTCTTTCTTTGCTTTCTCTTCAGACACCTGATCCAGAAGGCGCCGGATCGTCTTCATCCCGGCGCTGCTGCGGGAATCGGCCGCCGCTGCCGTGACGTTCTGCCAGCTCAGGGTATCCATCCAGCGTTTCGTTGCCTCTTCATCCGCGAGGTCGGCCTTGTTCAGCAGAATGATGCGCCTCTTGTTCTTTCCCAGTTCTCCGATATCAGGGTTCAGGCTGGACTCCGGGATCCGCGCATCGCGGATCTCCAGGATCATATCCACCAGCTTCAGGTCTTCTTCCATGGCCCGTCTGGCTTTAGTCATATGTCCGGGATACCAGTTGATCGGCTCGGAAAGGTAAGGTGTTTCATTTTCAGGGAATTGTTTCATGATCCCTCCTTACCGGCCGGTTCACGGACGGAGCCGAAGCTGCTGAAAGGGGCACTGCGCAGCCAGACCGTTCCGCTGATCTGCTCCCGGCGGATGTTGCCGACTTCTGAATTACGTGAATCCTGGCTGGCATCCGGGCTACGTCCGATCACGAAATACTCATCCGTGTCGAGATAGACCGGTTCCTCCGCAAGGCCCGCATTCGGGATGGAGAAAGCCAGCCGTTCATCCTCCAGCAGCTGATTGTTGATGTAGACTTTTCCGTCTTTGATCTGCAGCTTCTCACCGGGCAGGCCCAGGATAAGTTTCAGATAGACGCTGTCATCTCCCTCCAGCGTATACGCCGCAATGTCAAAGCGCTGCAGCGGGACCAGACGGCCCTTCGTGCGGTTGATCATGAGACTGTCTCCGCTTTCAAGAAGCGGCGTCATGGAATTGCCGAGCATTGTCACACGCGTGCCGAATGCCCAGGTCAGAAAGAAGGCAAGCAGCGCGACAAGGACGATATCGACGACCCAGGAAGTGATCATGCGGATCTGCTCTTCCAGGCTCATCACTTCAAATGAACTCTTTTTGGCCATGCTGCCTCCTTTCTTGAAATATGAGTATACCCGATTCCGGCTGAAATAACAAGCAGGAGGATCGCCGCTTTGCCGCGGTCTTTCTGCTTTCCGAACAAAAGAAAAGAGCGCCCGCTCGAGCGCTCTTCATCACCCTTGGCTTACCTCCGGGCTTCTTTGACCTTCGCAGCCTTGCCGATCCGTTCTCTCAGATAGGTCAGGCGGGCACGGCGCACCTTGCCCTGGCGGATCACGTCAACGTGATCGATCACGGGGCTGTGCAGCGGCCAGGTCTTTTCGACGCCGACGCCGTTCGAAAGTTTGCGGACCGTAAAAGTCTCGCGGGCGCCGCCGTTCTGTCTCTTGATCACGATGCCTTCGAACATCTGGATACGTTCGCGGGCACCTTCTTTGATCTTGGCATATACCCGGACGGTATCGCCTACACGGAAATTGCCGACGTTCTCTTTGAGCTGTTCGTCTTCAATTTTCTTGATGATGTCGTTCATTACTTTCCTCCTTGAAAAGGACGTTCATACCGCCTGTAGCGGAAGCGGACCGCTCCTTGAAATGACACGCGGATTAGTTTACCATCTCATCCGCTTTAATGCAAGTGTTTTTTAAACTTTCGAGAAATTTTTTGTCTTTTTTGTCCAACTCGACGCTCTCAAGCAGCTCGGGCCGGGCTTCCAGCGTCCTTAAGAGGGACTGATCCCTTCTCCAGCGATCGATATTGGCGTGATGGCCGCTCTTTAAGACCTCAGGGACTTCTCTTCCCATGAAAACATCGGGGCGCGTATACTGCGGATATTCCAGCAGACCGTTCATGAAGGACTCCGTCTCGCCGGATTCTTCGTTCGAAAGCACACCGGGGACCATGCGGGATACCGCGTCGATCACGACCATTGCCGGCAGTTCACCGCCGGTCAGCACATAGTCGCCGATCGAAACGCGTTCCGCTCCAAGTTCCTCCAGCACACGCTCGTCGACACCTTCGTAGTGGCCGCAGAGGATGACCAGATCCTCTTCTTTCGCGTATTCTTTTGCCATTGCCTGGTCAAAGACCCTTCCCTGCGGCGTCATGTAGACGAGCCGCGGCTTTTTGGCCATCCCGGCCGTGGCCGATTCCCAGGCCTCATAGATCGGGGGAGCCATCATGACCATGCCCGCACCGCCGCCGTAGGGATAATCGTCCACATGGCCGTAGCGGTCGTGCGCGAAATCCCGGATATTGACGGTCCGGAGCGTAATGATCCCCTGCGCAAGCGCCCGGCCGGTGATGCTCGTCCGGACACCCTGCTCGATCATTTCGGGAAAGAGAGTCAGCACGGTGAAGTTCATAGGTCCTCCAGCCCGTCCAGCATGTGGACGGTGATGATACCTGCCTCGATGTCGACCGAAAGCACGCAGCTTTCGATGTACGGGATCAGGATATCCTTAGCTTTGCCGTCCTTTTCGCCGCGGATGACGAGTACGTCGTTCGCACCGGTCTCCATGACATCCCGGACCTTGCCGAGTTCGCGGCCGTCATCGGTCACGGCGCGGCACTGCAGGAGGTCCGCGATGTAATAGCGGCCTTCGGGCAGCGGCACCGCGTCTTCGCGCGCCACATAGAGCGACAGGCCCTTGTAAGGCAGCACGTCATCGATCGTGTCGAGGCCGCGCAGCTTCACGAGGACCATCTCTTTATGGAAGCGGACGCTTTCGACCGCCTCTTCCTTCATGCCGCTCTTCGTTTCAAAAAAGACGCGGGAAAGGGCCTTAAAGCGCGCAGGATCGTCAACGGTCGGATAAACGCTGATCTCCCCCTTGATCCCGTGCGTCGAGGCAAATATGCCGACGCGAAGATACGGTACCATCAGTCGATGTCCAGATTGGCGCGGACGTCATCGCGGACGGCCTGCGCCTTCAGGACGGTTCGGATCGCCTTGGCGATGCGTCCCTGCTTGCCGATCACCTTGCCCATGTCGGAGGGGTCGACGGTCAGGGTCAGACAGGTCTCTCCGTCGGTGATTTTTTCCGTGACAACAACGGCTTCCGGATGTGTCACCAGAGCCTTTGCGATCACTTCGACCAATTCTTTCATTTCCGATCACCTCGTGCCTTATTCAAGGCCGGCGATCTTCAGAAGCTTGGCAACGGTATCGGTAGGCTTTGCACCCTTCGCGATCCAGTCTTTAGCCTTTTCCGTATCGATTTTGACAACGCTGGGCTCCTGGGTGGGATCATAGAAGCCGAGTTCATCGATGAATCGGCCGTCCCTGGGGGAGCGTTCATCCGCGACGATCACGCGGTAAGTGGGTTGTTTCTTCTTGCCCAGACGGGTCAGACGAATTTTGACTGCCATAGTATTATTTCCTCCGAAAATGTTGGGCTTATGCCCTTTTATCAAAAGTCTGCTGACTTAAGAACCCTTGTCAGAAAGGGAGTTTGAAAGGCATGCGGCCTTTCTTTCCCTTTCCCAGATTGCCGCTCATCTGCTTCATCATCTGGCGGCTCTGGTCAAATTGCTTCAGCAATCGGTTGACGTCCTGGATCGTAGTCCCGGAGCCGTTTGCGATGCGGCGCTTGCGCGGCGGCGTGATCCTGTCCGGCCTGCGCCTTTCGTCGGGCGTCATGGAAAGGATGATCGCCTCGATGTGTTTCATGGACTTGTCGTCGGGCAGCTGCGTATTTTTCAGTTTGCCGCCCATGCCGGGGAGCATCTTCAGGATCTCGCCGATACCGCCCATTTTGTTCATCTGGCGCATCTGCGTCAGGAAATCCTCAAGATCGAACTCGTTCTTCTTGATCTTGCGGTAGGTCTCCTGGGCGGCCTGTTCGTCCAGATCGGCGTTTTGCGCCTTCTCGATCAGGCTGAGGACGTCACCCATGCCCAGGATGCGGTTCGCCATGCGGACGGGATTGAAGGCTTCGAGGTCTTCGAGCTTCTCACCCATGCCGGCGTAGAGAATGGGCTTGCCGGTCACGGAACGGACCGAGAGCGCCGCGCCGCCTCTGGCATCGCCGTCCAGCTTCGTCAGGATCACGCCGTCGATGCCGATGCGGTCGTTGAAGCTCGTGGCGACGTTGACGGCATCCTGGCCGGTCATGGCGTCGACCACCAGGAGGGTCTGCGTGACGGGAACGGTTTCCTTAAGGGCTTCCAGCTCTTCCATCATGGCGTCGTCGATGTGCAGGCGGCCTGCGGTGTCGAGGATCACCAGATTGTAGTGCTTGTCCTCCGCTTCCTTCATGGCCATGCGGGCAATGTCCGGGACCGCGAAGTTCGTGCCGGGGGCAAAGACCGGGACGTTCAGTTTCTCACCGTTGCGCTTCAGCTGATCAATGGCAGCCGGGCGGTAGATGTCGCAGGCGACCAGCAGAGGGTTCCTGTCCTTTTTCTTCCGCAGCTGCGCAGCCAGCTTCGCACTGGAGGTCGTCTTGCCGGAGCCCTGCAGGCCGGCCATCAGGAAAACCGTGATCTCATTGCGCGGCTGCAGCTTGATCTCCGCCGGTTCGCCGCCCATGGACGCGATCAGTTCCTCGTTGACGATCTTGATGACCTGCTGGCCGGGTGTCAGGGAGTTCATGACCTCCGTCCCGACAGCACGCTCTTCCACGCGCTTTACGAAGTCCTTGACAACCTTGTAGTTGACGTCGGCTTCCAGCAGGGCAAGCTTCACCTCCCGCATGGCGCTCTTGACGTCAGCTTCGGTCAAAAGGCCCTTGTCGGTCAGCTTTTTGAAGGTATTCTGCAATTTGTCGGCTAAGCTTTCAAATGCCATTTTGTTCCCTGTCTCCTGCTTTCTGCCGTCAGCGTTCTTCGATCTGCCGTGCGAGCGCGGTGATCCGGTCAAGAAGCGAAATGTCGCCGGTGTTTCTGATCTCTTCGGCCAGTTCACGGATCTTCTGCACGTCTTTCCGGTCGCTCAGATACTTTTCCACCAGGCCGAGCTTGGCTTCGTAGGCCTCAAGTGCCTCATCCGTGCGGCGGATCATGTCATGGATTCCCTGGCGGCTCACGCCGTAGGCCGCAGCGGCTTCAGAAAGGCTAAGATCCCCGAACCGGACGTTCTCATAGATTTCCTGCTTTCTTTTCGTCAGCAGTTCGCCGTAAAAGTCGTATAAGAGGCTTTCTCTTCCCAGTTTGTCCATGTGTCTCCATCCGGCTGCCAACGCAGCCTTGCTTACGTTAGCACAAAAGAAAAAGCCTGTCAAGTGTTTTTTCTTGACAGGCTTCATTTATTATTCGGATCGGATCAGACCGTTGCCTTCTCCTCTTCGGTCACGTCCTTGATGGACAGGTTCACACGGCCCATCTTGTCGATCTCGACGACCTTGACAACGACTTCGTCGCCAAGCTTCACGACGGATTCGACGGTCGGGACGCGCTTGTTGGACAGCTTGGAAATGTGAACCAGGCCGTCCTTGCCGGGGCAGAGCGAAACAAAGGCGCCGAAATTCATGATCCGGACGACCTTGCCGCGGAAGATCTGGCCGACCTCGACGTCGTTCACGATCGTCTCGATGGTCTTGATGGCGCGGTTGATCATATCCATATCGGTGCCGCAGACAGACACGGTGCCGTCGTCTTCGATATCGATCTGGACGCCGGTATCCTCGATGATCTGGTTGATGACCTTGCCCTGCTTGCCGATGACGTCGCCGATCTTGGACGGATCGATCGTGATCGAAACGATCTTCGGCGCCCACTTGCTGATCTCCGGACGCGGGCCGGGGATGGCCTTCGCCATGACCTCGTCCATAATGTACAGACGGGCTTCCTTCGTGCGGGCCAGCGCTTCCTTGATGATCGCGGGGGTCAGGCCGTGGATCTTGATATCCATCTGGATCGCGGTGATGCCGTCATGGGTACCAGTCACCTTGAAATCCATGTCGCCGAAGAAGTCTTCAAGGCCCTGGATATCGGTCAGGACGACGTAATCGTCATCGGTCTCGCCGGTCACCAGACCGACGGAAATGCCGCCGACCATGGTCTTGATCGGGACACCGGCAGCCATCAGCGCCATGCAGGAGGCACAGGTGGAAGCCATCGAAGTGGAGCCGTTGGATTCCATCGTTTCCGAGACGCAGCGGATCGCATAAGGGAAATCTTCCACGGACGGAAGCACCGGGATCAGGGCTCGTTCGGCAAGTGCGCCGTGGCCGATCTCGCGGCGGCCCGGTCCGCGGCTGGGCTTGGTCTCACCGACCGACCAACTCGGGAAGTTGTAGTGGTGCATGTAGCGCTTGCTGGTGACCTTGCGGTCCAGGCCGTCGATCTTCTGCGCTTCGCTCATGGGTGCCAGCGTGCAGGCATCGATGATCTGTGTCTGACCGCGGGTAAACATCGCGGAACCGTGGGCTCTGGGCAGGATATCCACTTCAGCCGCCAGCGGGCGGATCTGGTTCATGGCGCGGCCGTCGGGGCGCTTGCGGTCCTTCAGGATCATCTTGCGGACGGTCATCTTCTGGAATTTGTACACGGCCTCGCCGACGAAGGGCAGCCATTCCTCATTTTCGGCATAGCGCTCGTTCAGCTTTTCGGTGATGGCCTTGATGTTCGCGTCGCGGACAGCCTTCTCATCGGTGAAAACGGCCTCTTCCATCGCCTCGGGGGTGATGAAGCTGACCATATCCTGATACATGTCTTCCGGGATCACGTGGCTCTCGTAAGCCTTCTTCGGCTTGCCGCATTCGTCCACGATCGTCTGGATGAAGGCGATGACCTTGCGGTTCATCTCGTGCGCAGCCATGATGGCGTCATACATGACGTCTTCGGGTACCTCGCCGGCGCCGGCTTCGATCATGATGACCTTTTCCGCGGTGGAAGCCACAGTCAGGGCCAGGTCGGAAGCAAGGCGCTGTTCCTCGGTCGGGTTGAAGCAGAGCTCACCGTTCACGCGGCCGACCATCGTCGCAGCGATCGGGCCGTCGAAGGGGATGTCGGAAATGCAGGTCGCGATGGAGCAGCCGAGCATGGCAACGACGTCGGGATTGCAGTCCGGATCGACGCTCATGATGAGGTTGCTGAGTGTTACGTCGTTGCGGTAATCCTTCGGGAAAAGGGGACGCATCGGACGGTCGATGACGCGGCTTGCGAGCGTCGCATGCTCGCTGGCCTTGCCTTCGCGTTTGTTGAAGCCGCCGGGGATCTTGCCCACGGAATACATTTTTTCTTCGTATTCCACGGTAAGCGGGAAAAAGTCGATGCCGTCGCGGGGAGCATCGGAAGCCGTCGCGGTCGACAGCACGATGGTGTCGCCGTAATGCATGAAAGCGGCGCCGTTAGCCTGGGCGGCCACGCGTCCGATATCGACGCTCAGTGTACGGCCGGCCAGTTCCATTGAATAGGTTTTGTACATTTTTTCTCCTTGTTTTTTGCCGCGGCAGCCGTTCGAAACCACAAATAACGGTACATCACGGGCGGATGTGCAGTTGTTTGAAGTCTCGAAAAGCGCCTGCCGCCGATTTTGTCTGTGTTGCTGCTTTTCTTCTTACGGAAAACAGGGTGGAAAACTCCACCCTGTTTCAGGATCGTCTTACTTGCGGATGCCGAGTTTCTGGATCAGCGCACGGTATTCGTTGATGTCGTTCTTCTTGACGTACTCAAGCATGCCGCGGCGCTGGCCGACGAGCATGAACAGACCGCGGCGGGAATGGTGATCCTTCGGATTCACCTTCAGGTGTTCGGTCAGTTCACGGATCCTTTCGGAAAGTAATGCGATCTGGACAGCGGGCGAACCGGTGTCCTGTTCATTTTTGCCGAATTCCTTAACGATCTCGGCTTTTCTTTCTTTGCTGGTCATTTGACAGCCTCCTAAAATAATCTTACCTGATGCCGGGCCCCGGTCGGAGTGTCCAAAGGCTAAGCATAGGCGCACTGAAAGTTTATAGCATATTCCCGCTGATACGTCAAGCGTTTTTTGCGCTGAGCCGGGTGATTTTATTTTCCGCTGTATTCGGAAAAGAATTTCCTGGCCTCTTCGATGTTCCGTTCGACCTCTTCTTTCAGTTCCTGCATGGTGGAAAACTTCTGTTCCGGCCGCAGGAATTGCAGAAGCCGCGTCTCAGCCATTATGCCGTAAAGTTCCGGCCCGCCCTCAAGAAGATGGGTCTCCAGACCCAAGTGAAATCCGGGACCTGCTGTCGGCTTCACGCCGACATTGGTGACAGCCGGCAGAGTGCGGCCTTCCGCTGCAAGAAGCGAGAAGTAAACGCCGTAGGGCGGGCAGAGTTTGCCGTCCGGAACGCGCTGATTGGCGGTCGGGATGCCGATGACCGTGCCGAGATGTTCGCCGTAGCCGATCCGCGCGCGGATGAAGTACGGATAGCTGAGGCACTCTTCCGCTTCTTCCATTCTTCCCTCTGCGATCAGGCTGCGGATCCGCGTGCTGCTGACGACTTCACCGCCCCGGATCTCCTTCGGGATCACGGTGAGCGTGAAGCCGAGTTTTTCCGCACGGTCACGGAGCATTTCCACGTTGCCGCCGCGATTGTAGCCGAAGCAGCAGTCCGGCCCGGCAACGATCGAGCGCATGCCGAGCTGGCCGATCAGGATCTTCTCCAGGAAATCATCCGCCGGCATCGTCCGGATCGCATCGGTGAAGGGACATTCCACGAGGCGGTCGATGCCGAGATCTTTGGCCATCTGCTTCTTTTCGGGCGAAGACAGCAGCATCGCACGCGGTTCACCGGCATTCATCGGATTGTCGCTGAAGGAAAAGAGAACGGTCTTCAGGCGGCTTTCAACAGCCTGGCGGCGCATCTCTTCGAAGATCTTCCGGTGGCCGACGTGCATGCCGTCGAATTTGCCGATCGAAACGACCGAAGGCGCAGGTTCGCGCACACGCGCAGGTGCGGGATCCGGCAGCAGCATTACCGTCGGCCGGTATTTGCCGCCTTCCCGCCGGAACAGGCCGATCAGGAAACCGTCGGGCGCAGTCACGCGGACCAGGGCACCGTTTTTATCCTTTGCCGCCGTCTCAAAGCTGTCCGCGGGCAGGAAATTGCCGTTCCGTGCCGCGGCCTCCGCTGAAGGCTTCAGAAGACGCTGAGGATAGTCCTTCAGGATGCTTTCGAGCGGCAGGACGGCTTCGGCCAGATGCCCGGTCAGCTTCATCGACTCGATCACGCCGAGCGGATATGCCTCACGCAGGGTAAAGCCCGAAGACTCTTCCCGGACCAGTTCCTCCATCAGTCCGCCGCAGCCGAGTTTCTGCCCGATATCGTGGCAGAGCGTGCGGATGTATGTTCCTTTGGAGCAGCGCACCCGCATCGATACGCGGGGCAGGCGGATGCTGAGGATCTCAAGTTCTTCGATGAAGATCTCGCTTTTTGCCCGCTCGGCTTCGATGCCCTGACGCGCCAGATCGACCAGTTTCCTGCCGTTGACCTTTCTCGCGGAATACATCGGCGTCAGCTGGCTGCTCCGCCCCGCAAAGGACATCACCGCCTCCCTGACTTCATCTTCCGTCGAGGTCACGGAATGACGTGCCAGAACCTTCCCGCAGGCATCCTGGGTATCGGTCTCCGCGCCGAGATACAGCACGGTCCGGTAGACCTTGCTGCCCTCCGACAAAAGATCGGCCAGCCTGGTTGCCCGTCCCAGAAGCACCGGCAGTACGCCTTCCGCTTCCGGATCCAGAGTGCCCAGATGCCCGATCTTCTTCTGTCCGAAGATCCCCCGCAGACGCGCTATCGCGTCAAAAGAGGTGTATCCCTTTTCTTTATTGACAATCAGGACTCCGTCCATGCGTCGATAAGCTCCTTGATTTCTGCGGTAATGATTTTTGCCGATTCCTGCCACGGGCCTTTCATGCCGAAGCCGGCGGCGTGTTCATGGCCGCCTCCTCCGTGCGAGGCTGCGATGCCGGAAACGCTGATGTGCTGTGAACGCAGGCTGACCTTGTAATCATCGTCCTCCAGCGCATACAGAAAGGCAGCCGCCTCGGTCCCTTTTGTGATCCGCAGCTGGTCGATTACGCCGTCAAGGTCCTGCGGACTGAGGCCGAGGGCCTCCTGCTGCGGCTTCGTGACAGCGGCAATGATGAGTTTTCCGTCCAGTTCGAGATAGGAAGACTCCAGCGCCAGGCCGATGGCCTTGTTCTGCGCAAAGCTGCGCATGTAAAAGGTCTCGTCGATGATGAACTGGGCATCGCCCTTATCCATCTTTTCGAGGAGACGGCCGGCGATCGTCATCGTGCGGAGCGTCGTGGACGGATACTTGAACACCCCGGTATCGTGCACGATGCCGAGGTACAGGCAGCGCGCGCAGTCCCGGTCGATCTGCCGTTCATCCATCAGGGTGTACAGCAGTTCGCAGGTCGAACTGGCACCGCCTTCAATGAGATTTTCCTCGCCGTAACCTCTGTTCGTTTCGTGATGATCGATCACGATGCGTCGTCCGGCGCGTTCAAACATCGGCTCGAACACGTCAAGCCTGTCCTGCGCGGCGGCGTCAAGGGAAATGAACAGGTCATAAGTCTCATCCGACGGTTCGTGGAGGATCCTCTTCTCTCCGTTCATAAACGAAAAAGACGAAGCATAGGTCCCGAGGTAAACATCTACCCGCACCTGCGGCATCGTCTTCCGGAGATAGTTCCACAGCCCGAGGCAGGCCCCGACGCAGTCGCCGTCGGGACGTACGTGTCCGCTGACGGCGACCGTTAACGCATCCCTTATCAGGGCATTGATCACTCCGCTCATAGATCTTCCTCATCCTCCGGGACGGAAGCAACGGCTTCGCCCATCTCTGCGATCTTGGCGTTCTGCGCTGCCATGACTTCGTCGATCTTCTGCGACATTTCCGAGCCGTAGGCGATCGAATTATCCATGATGAATTTGATCTCCGGCGTCAGGCGGAGGTTCAGGTTGACCGCGACTTCGTGGCGGATGAAACCAGCTGCGCTTTTCAGGGCAGCCCTGGTCTCTTCGACCGTCTCGTCATCGCCGAGCACGCTGATGTAGGCCTTGCAGGTCTTCAGATCCGGCGCGACTTCGGCGCTCGTAACACTGATCATGATCGGGATGCGCGGGTCCTTGACCTCCTCGCGGAGAATGCGGGAAAGTTCCCGCTGCATCTCGGCATTGATCCGTTCGTTTTTTACACTGTGTTTTTTCATATCAGTCCTTATGGCTCGGGAGCTTGCGCGGCAGTTCCACCATGGCATAGGCTTCGATGGTGTCATCCACGTCGAAGTCACCGAACTTCTCGAAGACCAGGCCGCATTCGTAGCCGGCCGCCACTTCCTTGACATCGTCCTTGAAACGCTTCAGGGAAGCCAGATTGCCGTCGAACAGCTGGTCCTTGCCGCGGGTGATGCGGCACTTGCAGCCGCGCTGCAGCTTGCCGTCGAGCACGAAGCAGCCGGCGATGTTGCCGATGCCGGAAGCCTTGAAGACCTGGCGTACCACGGCGTGGCCGATGATCTGCTCTTCGTATTCGGGTTCAAGCATGCCGAGCATGGCTGCCTCAACATCCTCGATTGCCTTGTAGATGACGTCGTACAGGCGGATGTCGACCTTTTCCTGCTCCGCAACGGAACGGGCCTGCGCATCGGGCTTGACATTGAAGCCGATGATGATGGCGTTCGACGCCGATGCCAGCGTGACGTCGGATTCGGAAATGTTCCCGGCCGCGCTGTGGATCACCTTGACGGCGATCTGTTCGTTCGACAGTTTCTGCAGGCTGGTCTTGACGGCTTCCACGCTGCCCTGAACGTCGGCCTTGACGATCAGGTTCAGTTCCTTCATATTGCCGCTCTGGATCTGGTTGAACAGATCGTCCAGCGACAGTTTGCTTCTGGTCTCTTCCAGCAGTTTCTTTCTGCCTTCGGCGATGAATGTCTCGGCATAGGCACGGGCATCCTTCTCGGCCTTCGTGGAAATGAAGACCTCGCCGGCGCCGGGCACGCTCGAAAGGCCGAGCAGCTCGACAGGCATGCCGGGCGTCGCTTCCTTGACGCGTTCGCCCTTGTCGTTCAGCATCGCACGGATCTTGCCGTAGCAGCCGCCCGCCGCGACGTTGTCGCCCACATGGAGCGTGCCCTTCTGGACGAGCACGGTCGCCACGGGACCGCGGGTCGGATCCAGCTGCGCCTCGATGACCAGGCCGCGGGCCGCTCTCTTCGGATCGGCTTTCAGTTCCTGCACGTCGGCAACCAGAAGGACCATTTCCAGCAGGTCTTCAATGCCGTCGCCGCGCTTCGCGGAAACAGGGACGAAGACGTTGGAGCCGCCCCATTCCTCACCGATCAGGCCGTATTCGGACAGTTCTTTCTTGACCTTGTCGATGTTGGCGCCGGGCTTGTCGATCTTGTTGATGGCAACGACGATCTCAACGCCGGCTGCCTTCGCATGGTTGATGGCTTCGACCGTCTGCGGCATGACGCCGTCGTCGGCCGCTACGACCAGAATCGCGATATCGGTCGCCTGCGCGCCGCGCATACGCATGGCGGTGAAGGCTTCGTGTCCGGGGGTATCCAGGAAGGTGATCTTCCGGCCGTTGATCTCGACCATGTACGCACCGATGTGCTGCGTGATGCCGCCGGCCTCGCCGGTGGTGACGTTGGTCTTGCGGATCGCATCCAGCAGGGAGGTCTTGCCGTGGTCGACGTGGCCCATGACGCAGACCACAGGCGGTCTGGGCACCATGTTCTCTTCCTTGTCCTCAACGGTATCCTTGAGGAGTTCGGCAATGACGTCGACGGTCTCTTCCTTCTCGGCAACGATGTCGAAATCGAGCGCGATGTCGGCTGCGGTGTCGTAATCCAGATCCTGATTGACGGTATAGACCTTGCCCTCCAGGAAGAGTTTCTTAATGATGGCGGCGGGCTGCATCTTCATGGCATCCGCCAGTTCCTTGAGCGTCAGTTTCTCGGGGATCGTGATCGTCTTGATCTGCGGTTCCTTCGGCTCGGCCTTCTGTTCCTTGGCCAGGCGGTCCAGATCCTTGATGCCCTTGCCCTTGGCGGTCTTGCCGCCGGGACGCCGCAGTTCGCCGGAATCGCCCTTGTTGTAGCGGGAATTCGCGGTCTTGCTGCTGCCCTGCTGCGTGCGGGTCTGTTTGGTATTCTTGCCGTTCTTGGACAGGCCGAGACCGCCGAAATCGGCTCCGCTGCTGCGTGAACCGGCCGGTTTTCCGGCACCTGCTCCGGCAGGGCGGCGCGGTCTCTGGTCGTCGTCTTTATCCTTCATGAAGCCCTGGCTACCGGTCGCTCCGGTGCGCTGGCTGTAGGTGTTGCCGGTACGCTGGTAGGTTCCGGTACCGCCGGAATGATAGGCGCGGGTCTCGCCGTTCGCATTCTGCGTATAGGCGCCGCGACCGGTCTGTCCGAAACGGCCCTGCGTACCCTGGCCGGGCCCGGCAGGACGGCGTCCTTCGGGGCGTGTGCCTGTGCCGCTCTTCGCGGCTTCGCGGCGTTCCTTCTGTTCCCGGGCCAGACGCTCGGTACGGTCCTTGGCTTCCTGTTCGGCCTGGCGCACCTTGCTCATATCGACAAAGCGGCGTACCGGCTTCGGCGGTTCTTCGACCTTGGGGGCTTCTGCTTCCGGCGCCTTGGTCTCAGGGGCTTTCACCTCAGCTGCGGCAGTTTCCGCTTTCTTCGTCGTTTTTCTGGCCGGCTTTTCGGCTGCGGTTTCTTTCCCGGCGGCCTTTGCCGGCTCGGCCGGTACGGTCTCGGCGGCTTCGGCAGGTTTTGCTGCAGGCTTGGTCTCCACCGCTTCTGCCGTTTTTTCCGCTGTCTTGGCGGCAGTCTTCGCCGGCTTGACAGCCTCTTCCGCAGGCTTCTTAACCTCGGCAGCCGTTTCCGCTGCAGGCGCAGCCTTTACGGGCTTCTCCGCCGCCTTCTCGGCAGGCTTCTCCGGTGCCGGGGCAGCCGGTTTTTTCGCTGCAGGAGCAACTGTTCCGGACGCTGCGGCAGGTCTTGCCGGCATCTTCGCGGCAGCAGAAGTCCCTGCAGGCGTTTTTCCTGCAGCTGAAGTTCCCGAAGCGGGTCTTGCAACAGATGAAGTGCCGGCAGGCTTCTTCGGCGCACCCGGCGTCTGCGGGCGCATCTTCAGACTGTTCTGCTGGCTGTTCTGCGCATGGAACACCACGCTCCATTTTTTCTTCTTCGGCTGTTCGCCTCCTTCGGAAGAGTTCATATTGACATTCTTTTCATTATCCATGCTTTATTCTCCCCGGTTATCCGTAATTGTTTCTGCAGTGCGGCTGATCGCTGCCGCCAGCCCCTGATCCAGCACCGCGATGCAGGACCGTTCTCCTTTGCCGATCGCATGAGCGAGTTCCTGCTTCGTGCCGATGACAAGCAGCGGACAGCGGACATGCTCGCATTTGTCGCGGAATTGCTTCTTCGTGTTTGCCGACGCGTCTTCCGCGACGATGGTCAGCCATGCCTTTCGGGCTTTGAGCGCCTGCTCGGCGGCGAATTCGCCGCTCGCCAGTTTTCCGGCTTTGGCAGCGATACCGAGCAGTCCCAGTATTTTATTCTCCGACAAGCGCCTTCACCTCCGCCCGAAGCTTTTCCTGCGCCTCTTTCGGCACATGGGTCCTGAAGGAACGGCTGAGCGCCTCCGTACGGAAAGCCTTCTCCAGACAGGCGGCGCTGCGGCAGATGTAGGCGCCGCGGCCAGCCGCTTTTCCGCCGGGATCGACGAGATAATCGTCATCAGGCGTATGTACGATCCGGATCAGATCCTTTTTGTCTTTTTCTTCGCGGCACCCGACACAGGTGCGCTGCGGCTGCTTTCGTTCCTTCATGCTGTCAGTTATGCCTCTTCCTCGGGGACGTATTCCCCTTCTTCACTATAGTCGTTGTTGTAGTCGTCGATGTAGCCGATCTCTTCGAACAGGCCGGACTCGCGCGCCTCGGTCTCGCTCTTGATGTCGATCTTGTAGCCGGTCAGTTTGGCGGAAAGCCTGGCGTTCTGGCCTGCTCTGCCGATGGCAAGCGACAGCTGGAAGTCGGGCACGATGACCAGGGCTTCCTTCTCTTCATCGTCTGCCAGGACGCAGATGACCTTGGCAGGGCTGAGGGCGTTCTCGATCAGTTCGGCGGAGTTGTCGCTCCAGTGAATGATGTCGATCTTTTCGCCGCCCAGTTCGTCAACAACAGCATTCACGCGGACACCGTTCAGACCGACGCAGGCACCGATCGGATCCACGCCTTCGTCGTAGGACACCACGGCCATCTTGGTGCGGGAACCGGCTTCGCGGGCGATCGCCTTGATCTCGACGATGCCCTGCTGGATCTCGGCCACTTCGGCTTCGAAGAGGCGCTTGACGAGATCCGGATGGGTCCGGCTGACCAGGATGTGCGGTCCGCGGGGCGTATCCTTGACTTCGAGGATCAGGACCTTGATGCGCTCGGTCGGGCGGTAATTTTCGGTCTTGACCTGTTCGTTCTCGGGCATGATCGCATCGGCCTTGCCCAGGTTGATATTGATATTCTTGCCGATATGGCGCTGGACCACACCGGTAATGATGTCATGTTCACGGGAATTGTAGCGGTCGTAGACCGACTTGCGCTCTTCCTCACGCAGCTTCTGCAGGATGACGTTCTTTGCATTCTGCGTTGCGATGCGGCCGAAGCTGGCGGAACGGATGTCCTCACGGACGACGTCGCCGACCTGGTAGATCGCGTTCTTTTTGCGGGCGTCTTCCAGCGAGATCTCCAGGGCAGGATCGGTCACGGTCTCCACCACGGTCTTTTCGGCATACATTTCATAGTCGCCGGTCTCGCGGTCCATATGGACGTGAATATTGTCGGCCTTGCCGAAATGGTTCTTGCAGGCCGTAAGCAGCGAGTTCTCGATCGCTTCCATGATCACTTCGCGGCTGATATCTTTTTCCTTTTCCAGTACGCTCAGGGCGTCCATCAGTTCCTTGTTCATTTTTCCGCTGTCCTCCGTCAGTTTCTATCGTCAAAAATCCGAAAAATCGATGTAGGGCCGCACCAGGGAAATGTCCCTGCGGGCGAAGGTCTTCGTTTCCCCTTCGCCGAAGGAAAGGGTCACGCTTTCGCTGTCGAATGCATCGAGCATCCCGATGTATTCCTTATTCTTATCGGCGTCAGGCTTGAACAGATGCAGTTCCACGTCATTGCCGATGTTTCTCTGGTAATCTCTGTCCTTTTTGAAGGGACGGAGCAGTCCGGGCGAACTTACCTCGAGCGTGTAGGCTTCTTCAATGAAGTCCGCCTTGTCGAGTTCGGCCTCCCAGGCGCGGCTTGCGGCTTCGCAGTCGCCGATTTTGATCCCGCCTGCCTTGTCGAGGTAGGCCCTGAGATATCTTGTCGCCCCCTCCTTGACGTATTCCACGTCCACGAGCTCCAGGCCCTGTGCCGCACAGATCGGCTGCAGCAGCTCTTCGGCTCTCTTTTCGCATTCTTCCTTTCGGATCATTTCATACCCCTTTACAAAGCGGAAAGAGTGGCTTTCGACCACTCTTTTCCAACAAAGTCAACTATCAACATTGGCATTATAGGGGGCTTTTCAATAAAAATCAAGCCCTTTTTGTCAAATTTTTCGCTTTTTTTGACGAAAAACTGTCAAAAATTATTATTTTTCACCTGATAAAGGGAAAATATGCTTTCCTGCAGGCTCAGTCCTTAGACCAGCCGCGCGTGCAGGCGACAGCCTTAGACCAGCCGGCCAGTTCCTTCTGCCGCCGCGTTTCGTCCATGTGCGGTTCGAAGATACGGTCGATCGTCCAGTTCCGGATGACGTCCGCCTTGTTCTTCCAGAAGCCGACGGCCAGACCGGCCAGGTAGGAAGCCCCCATCGCGGTCGTTTCCACGCAGCCGGGACGGCGCACCGCCGTGTTGATGATATCGGCCTGGAACTGCATCAGGAAATCGTTCTTGCAGGCGCCGCCGTCGACCTTGAGAGCCGACAGATGGATCCCGGAGTCTTTCTCCATGGCATGCAGGACGTCGCTCGTCTGGAAGGCAAGCGACTCAAGCGTCGCGCGGATGATGTGGTTGCGGTTGACACCTCTCGTCAGGCCGACGATCGCTCCGCGGGCAAAGGGATCCCAGTAAGGCGCACCGAGTCCGGTGAAGGCCGGAACGACGTAGCATCCGTTCGTGTCGGGCACCTTCCGGGCAAAGTATTCGGAGTCGGGGGCGGTATCCACCAGTTTCATCTCGTCACGGAGCCACTGGACGGCTGCACCGGCCACATAGACCGAGCCTTCCAGGGCATATTCGACCTTGCCGTCAAGACCCCAGGCGATCGTCGTCAGCAGTCCGTTCTCCGAGAAGATCGGCTTCTCCCCGATGTTCATCAGCATGAAGCAGCCGGTGCCGTAGGTATTCTTCGCCTCGCCGGGTTCAAAGCAGGTCTGGCCGAACAGGGCCGCCTGCTGATCGCCTGCCGCACCCGCGATCGGGATGGGCCCGCCGAAGAATTCAGGATCTGACGTCCCGTAGACGCAGCTGGACGGCTTCGCCTCAGGCAGGATATTCATCGGCACGCCGAGGATATCGCACAGTTCCTTATCCCATTCGAGCGTATTGATGTTGAACAACAGGGTGCGGGAAGCATTGGAGTAGTCCGTGACGTGCACTTTTCCCTTGGTCAGTTTGTAGATCAGCCAGCTGTCCACCGTACCGAAGGCCAGTCTGCCGGCGTCGGCGAGTGCACGTGCTCCTTCAACATTGTCCAGGATCCAGCGGATCTTGGTGCCGGAAAAATACGGGTCGATGACCAGGCCGGTCTTTTTCCGGAACAGTTCGACGATCCCGGGATCCGAGGCTTTCAGCCGCTCGGTGAATTCCGAGGTGCGGCGGCACTGCCAGACGATCGCGCGGCTGATGGGTTCGCCGGTGAGACGGTCCCAGATGATCGTGGTCTCGCGCTGGTTCGTGATCCCTATCGCGGCGATGTCGGTGCAGACCGCGCCGATATTGGCCATGGCCTGCTGCGCCACGAGCAGCATCGTGTTCCAGATCTCCTCCGCCTCATGTTCGACCCAGCCGGGCTGAGGGAAATACTGCGTGAATTCACGCTGCGCCATGCTGCGGATGTCGCCGTTTTCGTCAAAAAGAATGCAGCGGTTGCTGGTCGTCCCTGCGTCAAGAGCCATTACATACTTTGCCATGTGGAAAACTCCTTGCCCATGAATTGTTTTTTATGATCAGATAAATGCGGCAAAGCAGGGGCCTCCCGGAGGCTGCCCCTGCCGTCATTTTTACTCTTCGGCCTTCTTCACGGCTGGAAGTCCGTAGTGATCCCGGACCAGCGCTTCGACCTCTTCCAGGACCTCCGGATGCGCTTTCAGATAGGCTTTCGTATTGTCGCGGCCCTGCCCGATGCGGCTGCCCTGATACGAATACCAGGCGCCGCTCTTCTCAATGATCCCGACCTTTGCGGCCAGATCGAGAATGTCGCCTTCGCGGGAAATGCCGGTACCGAACATGATGTCGAATTCCGCCTCCTTGAAGGGCGGAGCCACCTTGTTCTTGACGACCTTCACGCGGACGTGGTTGCCGATCATCTCGCCGCCCTGCTTCAGGGACTCGATGCGTCGGACGTCCAGACGTACGGAACTGTAGAACTTCAGCGCGCGACCGCCGGTCGTCACTTCGGGATTGCCGAACATCACGCCGACCTTCTCACGCAGCTGGTTGATGAAAATGACCACGCAGCCGCTGCGGCCGATCGCCGCCGTCAGCTTGCGGCAGGCCTGGCTCATCAGGCGGGCCTGCTTGCCCATCTGCGCATCGCCCATGTCGCCGTCGATCTCGTCCTTCGGGACCAGCGCCGCGACCGAGTCGATGACTACGACGTCCATCGCCCCCGAGCGCACCATGGTCTCGGCGATCTCCAGCGCCTGCTCGCCGTTATCCGGCTGTGAGACGTAGAGGTTATCCACGTCGACGCCGATAGCCTTTGCATATTTCGGGTCCAGGGCGTGCTCCGCATCCACGAAACCGGCAATGCCGCCGAGCTTCTGCGCTTCGGCGACAACGTGCAGGGCCAGGGTTGTCTTGCCGCTGGATTCCGGTCCGAAGATCTCGATGATGCGGCCTTTCGGAATGCCGCCCAGGCCGAGGGCTATGTCAAGCGAGACGGATCCCGTAGGGATGGTCTCGATATTCATGGCGGTATTGTCGCCAAGTCTCATGATAGAACCTTTGCCGTAATCTTTTTCGATCGCCGCAACAGCTGTTTCCAGTGCTCTTCTCTTATCTTCCTGATTCATGATTCCTCCATTCGAACTTATGTTCGATTTCCTCTATCGTATGATATTTTCCCGTACTTGTCAAGCTTTTTTCCGTCATTTTCTGCATAAAAAACGGAAAACAGCCTGCGCCATCTCCCGTTTCCCACTGTACAGGATAAGCCGCTTTCTGTCAAGCCCGCCGGAGAAAAATCAGCGCTGCTCTTCCGGCTGCCCGGCCGTCACATGCACGTGCGTGTACAGATGATCCAGGCAGTATTCCCGGCCGCCCGCGCACTTGCTGCAGTAGCGAAATTCCAGGTTCGGATCGTCCAGCTCGGTACGGCCGCAGACTGCGCAGCGGTGCCTTGCGCCGCCGTATTTCACCGTCGGCTCCGCTGCCCGGATATTCTGCTGAAACTCCCGGCGCCGGACGAACTGCTTCACCCGCAGGATCGGCTTGCGGAGGAAAAGGAAAAAGATCGCAACGTTGACCAGGCTCGCAATGACCGAGAAACGAAGGCCCCAGTCTCCCAGCACGAGTTCCAGCCCCATGATGACCAGATAAAATATCCCCAGATACTTTGCCTTGACCGGAATGATCATGTAAAGATAGAAACGCATTTCCGGCACCGTCATGGCAAAGGCCAGCAGAAACGATATGTACAGATTGGACGCCGTAAAATACAGGTTCATGTGCCCGATCGTATAGACCAGGAAGGAAATGACGACGTTGGCCAGCAGGCCGATGAAGACATACAGATTGAAATAAAACGTCCCCCACATCTTCTCCAGGCTGCTGCCGAGCGACCAGAAAATGAAGCACTCAAGCAAAAACCACAGGACCGAGGTGGACGGCGGATACATGATATAGGTAACGAGCCTCCACACCTGTCCCTTGAAGATCATGGACCAGTCGAGGCTGAGATACATTTCATAAAAGCCGGGCCTGAAATAAACGAGGGCAAAGCCGCCCACGTACAGGATGATCAGGTAGATCATCAGATTTCTGATGGCAAAACGGCCGAGTTTCCGTTCCAGTTTATCTAAAGACATAAGCTCTCCTTTTCTGCTGATCCCATTATAAAAAGCAGGCGGAACATTGTCAAATAAAAAGGCCGAAAACCTTTGACTTTTCGCTTGACACGCGCGGAGAAAACCGCTAAAGTATACCTGCACGTCGGAAAGACCCGTGTCTTCTTTTCGGCAGGCGCCTACCGAAGGGCGGAATGACCCGCCGCCCGGCGGAATATGATGCGGAGGATAAGAACAATTGGCTAACATCAAATCTGCGAAGAAGCGTGTTCTTGTTGCCGAGCGCGATGCGCAGCGCAACAAAGCGATCAAGTCCCGCGTGAAGACCTACGTCAAGAAAGTTGACGCAGCCGTCGAATCCGGTGACAAGGCCGTAGCCGTGGCCGCCTTAAGGGAAGCTGAGATCGAACTGAAGAAAGCGACCACGAAGGGCGTGTACCACAAAAACACCACTTCCCGTAAAGTTTCACGTCTGACCAAGATGGTCAACAAGATGGCCTAGGAGCAACACCCTCTGTTCCCGAAACATCATGGATATCCAAAAAGGAGGACCCTGCAAAGGATCCTCTCTTTTTATGCTTCCTGATTCTCCGGCTTCGGTCTGACCGCCGCCTGCAGGGCCAGCGTCTCTTCCAGCACCGCCAGCGAGCGGAACTGCCTTTCGATGAAGGTCTGCTTCATCTGTTCTGCGGCTCTGCCGAAAGCGGCTTCCGCCTCCGGATCCAATGTGAAGCGGAAAAGCTGCTCCTGCGGCGTTTCCAGAACGTAATGCCAGGCTTTCCGCGCCGCTTCGGGAACTTCCGTCTTCGGCTCCTCGAAGTACTCTCCTTCCAGCTGCATCGCCTTCAGTTCGAAGACGCGGCGGATCAGCGGCCGTGACAGTTTATCGTTCTTCAGCGCCCGCAGGGCAAAGAACAGGAGTTTTATCGCTTCGCTCCCATCTAGGTTCTCGCGGCCGTAGTAATCGGTCAGTTCGGCGAAATAGGAGCCGTAGCACAGGGCTTCCATGTCGTTCGAGACCCATTCGAAATGCTCGCTGATGCGGGCGGAGCGCAGATTGTAGGCACTCCTTCCCTCGGACAGTTCGAATTCGCCGAAGGCAAAGAGGACCGCCGCGCCGATCAGCGGGCTGTTCGGCCGCCGCGCGCCGCGGGCAAATACGCTGACCTTGCCGCATTCCCTCGTTTCGAGGAGCAGCCGCTTGTCATATTCGCCGATGGGCATCGTGCTGAGCACGATGCCGGTTGCCGTTACGGTATCCTTCATCTGCCTGTCCTGTCTTCTGCCTTCCGCGGCGCCGCTGCCGCAGGAGGGTTCATTTCTTTGCCGAATAGCCGAAGCCCTTCAGCTGGCTCATGTCGTTTCGCCAATCCCTGCGCACCTTTACCCAGAGTTTCAGGCTGATGCGTGCGTCCATCAGGGCTTCGATCTCGAGGCGTGCCTCGGTGCCGATCTTTTTCAGCATTGCGCCTTTTTTGCCGATCACGATGCCCTTGTGTGATTCCTTCTCGCAGACGATCGACGCATCGACGTCGAAAAGTCCGTCAGGCCGTTCCGCCATCCGTTCGACCTCCACGGCAATGCCGTGCGGCACTTCGTCGGAAAGATTCCGGAGCGCCTTTTCCCGGATGATCTCCGCGGCGATCTGCCGCATCGGCTGGTCCGTCAGCGTATCCTCATCAAAGTACTGCGGTCCTTCGGGCAACGCCTCAAAGATCGCCGCCATAAGAGCGTCCGTATTTTCCCCGGTCAGGGCTGAGACACGGATCACCTTTTTGAAGGGATATTCCTTCAGGAACGCTTCCTCACAGGCCGATACTGCTTCCGGCGCGGCTGCATCGATCTTGTTGATGACCAGATACACAGGCGTTTTCACGCCCTTCAACTTCTCGCGAACAAAAGCCTCTCCCTCGCCGAAATACGCCGACGGTTCGGCCAGCCACAGGATCAGGTCGACCTCCTTCAGCGTGCCTTCCGCCGCTGCGATCATATAGTCGCCCAGCTTGTTCTTCGCGTGGGTTATCCCGGGCGTATCGAGGAAAATGATCTGCCCGCGTTCATCCGTATAAACCGTTTCAATGCGGTTTCTGGTCGTCTGCGGCTTTTCCGAAGTAATGGCGATCTTCTGCCCGATCAGCCGGTTCATCAGCGTGGATTTGCCCACGTTCGGCCGGCCGATCAGGGTCACGAAGCCGGAATGAAATCCTTCCATAAGCAGCCTTTCCTACAGGGTCTCAGTGTGCAGGAACAGGTCACTGTCCGCATCAATGCCGGCAGCCGTTCCGAATACGCAGAAGTTGTTCTGCGCCAGCACGGCTTTGACGTAAGGCGCAAGCGCCTTCAGCGTTTCCGGCGTGCAGGCCAGGGCCTCGTCGCGTTCCTTCTGCAGGTCTTCCTGCGTGATGCCTGACAGCCAGAGCCTGAAGTCTGTGCTTCCCTTCATCGACGGCGTGAGCGGTGAATCGAAACCGCCGCCGACCGTGGAGATGATGAAACCGTCCACGGCTTCCTGCGGCAGTTCGAGTTTCTCCAGCCAGGCCGGGATCGCCTCGTAGACTTCCTTGGTCTTCCGGACGTTCGGGTCCCGGTACGATACAAAGAAGGCGTCGCCGCCCATCGTGAAGCGGCACATGCAGCCGTACGCGCCGCCGAGCACACGGACATTCTGCCACAGATACCCGGCAGACAGAGCGGAACGCAGCACCGGAAGGGCGCCGGTATAAGGGCCGGCTTCCAGGAAACTCCCGGCCATTGCCACGTAGCCGACCGCACCGCTGGTCTTTACGCCTTCATTTTTCTTTTCCGGCGCGGGCAGGCGGAAGCAGTCTCCGGCTGTCTCCGGGAAAGCCTTTACAAAATCCGCAAGCAGGGCTTTGATGCGCGGATAGGCTTCCGCTTCCGACGTGACGTTCAGGATCATGCCGGAACGAGTATATATACGGCGAGCCGTCCCGGCGAGTTTTTCGGCGATCTCTTCCTTCCGGTTTTCCATACTGTTCTCCAGATCACCTGCAAAGCGGAAGAATTCCAGACCGCCGGTCAGTTCACTGAGCAGGGCCTTGTCGTCATAATAGGACGAGGCGCGGCGCATGGCGGCCTGATGACCGGCACCCATCAGCGTCTGGCGCAGGCCGGTCACGGTCTCGGCCAGGATCTCGCGGATGCGGTCCTCTTCATTGAAGCGGGCTTTCAGCAGGACCTCCTTCAGGAGTTCCAGCGCCGGCGCCAGCTTTTCGTCCAGTGCCTTCACCGAAACGGAGACCATCGGCGCCCAGCTGTTTTCGTGATAACGGGCGACGGTCTCGATCCCGAAGGTGATGCCGCCGGTCAGTTCCATGCCCATGTCATAGAGTTCGCGATAGTCGTGGTCTTCCGTCGATACCTGGTTGAAGCAGGATTTGTACAGGCCGAGCCAGGGGATGAGTTCTTCCGGCAGGTCCTTCAGCGGGAAGAACAGCTGCAGATAATCTATGCCCGAGGTCTTCTCGCTGCGATGGATCAGCTTCACGCCGCCGGCTTCATCCTCTTCGTTGTCGATATGCCGTGCTCTGCGGGAAAGGTCTGCGACCGTGATCTTCGGGACCTTCGCAAGGTCTTCCTCGCGGTCGGGCGTTTCCTGCCAGCGCTTCAGTTCGGCCGAATCTTCAACGAGCTTTTTCAGTTCCTCAGGCGTCATGGCGGCCTTGAGCGCAGCCATTTTCTCTTTCAGCGCGGCATCGTCCTTCTCTGCCTTTCCGGGCTCGGGAACCATTTCCAGCAGCGTGCAGTGCGGGTTCTCCAGGAAGATCTTACGGATCAGTCCTTCAAAATAACCGTCTTCAACGTGTGCCTTGTAATATGCGCAATCGGCGTCGTAGCGCAGCGGGCGGAAAGGATCATCCAGGTCATAGAGCCAGTTGCGGAGGATCTCAAGCCCGAAGATCAGGCCCTTCGATAAGCCGCCGAAATCGGCTTCGCGGGTCTGGAACTCGCTGTTGCTGATCGCCGCCTTCAATGCGGTCCTGTTCAGGCCTTCCGAGGCCAGTTTTTCAAGTGTTTCACGGATCACACGGGCAAATTTCTCTTTTTTGCCCGACGGCGCATCCTTTGCCGTGACCGAGAAGAAGCCCTGCAGCATTTCCGGATCGTTCATGCCGGAAACATCCTTGCCGAGGCCGGCGTCCAGCAGCGCTTTCTTGAGCGGCGCACCGGGCGCGTTCAGAAGGACCTGCTCCAGGATGCTGAGCGCAGCCATCGTCTGGATGTCTTTCACTTCTCCGGTCACCCACTGCATCGAATAGCAGCTGCGGCCTTCCGGGTCCTCGTCGGAACCGACGGGATAGGCAATGCTGAACGTCCTGGGCGCATCAAAGGCAGGCTGAAGCTTCAGCGCGGAATCGATCTCCTCGCGCTCGTAAGCGGCCAGATAGGCTTCGTCGATGAAGCGCAGACGGTCGTCCATGTCGCAGTTGCCGTACAGGTAGATCCAGGAATTGGACGGATGGTACAGCTTTTTGTGGAAGGCGCAGAACTTCTCATAGGAAAGCGTCGGGATCGCTTCCGGAGCGCCGCCGCTTTCAAAACCGTAGGAGGTATCCGGAAACAGGCTGTTCTTCGCATAGCGGTCGAGCATCCCGTCAACTGAGGAAAATGCCCCTTTCATTTCGCTGTAGACCACGCCGTTCATCGTCAGCTCAGCGTCTTCGCTCTCCAGTTCATAACGCCAGCCTTCCTGGCGGAAAATGCGGCTGTCGCCGTGCAGCAACGGATGAAAGACCGCGTCCAGATAGACGTCCATCAGATTCGCGAAGTCCCTGTCGTTGCAGCTGGACACGGGATAGACTGTCTTGTCCGGATAGGTCATCGCGTTTAGGAAGGTATTCGGCGAGGTCTTCATCAGTTCGACGAAAGGATCCTTGACCGGAAATCTGTCGCTCCCGCAGAGTACCGAATGCTCCAGAATGTGGGAAAGCCCGCTGTCGTCTATCGGCGGCGTGCGGAAAGCGATGGCAAAGACCTTGTTCGGATCCTCCGCCGGAAGGCAGATCACGCGGGCACCGGTCTTTTTATGGCGGAGCACATACGCAGTAAGTCCGAGCTCTTCCAGCCCGGACTCCTTCACAAGTTCATAAGTTTCGGGAAATCTCATCTGTTCCATACTGTCTCCTCAGATGCGGATATTGTTTTCGGCGCGCGGCTCCGGGCCTATTGCTCCGGCGGCGTCGACATGATGCGCAGCATCTCGTAGATGGTCTGCGACGAATTCAGCGTATAGGTCCCGGGCAGGATCTCGTAGCCGTAGATCTTTGCCTGGACGACGAAGACGGCTCTGTTCGCGGTCAGTCCGTTCTGGACAAGCTCCTCTCCGACCGAACGGAGCGACTGGCCTTCGAGAACCGTAAACTCGACATTGCGTCCGGGTGCCTGATCGACTGTCGGCGTCGTAAAGACCGAGTAGCCGAAGCGGTAGGCCCAGCGCATGCCGTAAAAGAGTGCCATAACAAACACAGCCGCAACGGCGATCTTGAACACGACGTGAAGTCCGTGTGTCAGGATCGACCGTGCTGCTTCCCGCTCTTCCCTGTCTTTTCGTTCCTCGTAGCGGTCCTGGACCGTATTACCGGAACTCTTTTCGGAAAAAGCCACTGCCTAGACCTCCATGATGATCGGAATGATCATCGGGCTCCTGCGCATGCGT
This sequence comes from Lachnospiraceae bacterium, assembly GCA_017428265.1. Lineage (GTDB taxonomy): Bacteria > Bacillota > Clostridia > Lachnospirales > Lachnospiraceae > UBA6987. The sequence continues at coordinate 56,814 of JAFRRD010000033.1, forward strand.
TTCCACAGGAAGTCACCGAGATCGTCCTTCATTTCCTGTTTAATCTTCGTCCAGTCGGCAACGCCGCGGCTGCGGCAGCTGACGATGGTGCCGTACGCGACTTCCTGTGCCTCCTCCATGAGTTCTTCGGACTCACGGACGTAGACGAAGCCGCGTGTGATGATATCCGGTCCGGCAAGCAGTTCGCCCGTGCCGTGCTGGAACACGGATACCAGAATGATGATGCCGTGCTGCGCCAGCAGCTGGCGGTCGCGCAGGACGATGTTGCCCACGTCGCCGACGCCGAGACCGTCCACGAGGATACGGCCGTTCGCGACCTTATCCACAACGGAAGCGCCTTCCTCGTCCACCTCGAGCACGTCGCCCGCTTCCATCAGGAAGATGTTCTCGCGCGGAATGCCGAGATCGGCGGCGATGGACGCCTGCGCCTGGCGGTGGCGGTATTCGCCGTGCACCGGGATCGCGAATTTCGGCTTGCAGAGGGAGTAAATCAATTTGATCTCTTCCTGGCAGGCGTGGCCGGATACGTGCACGTCCTGGAAAATGACCTTCGCGCCCTGGGCGGTCAGCTCGTTGATGATCTTAGCGACAGCCTTCTCGTTGCCGGGGATCGGCGTGGAACTCAGGATGATGACGTCGGTCGGATCGATCGTGACCTTGCGGTGGATGCTCGCGGCCATGCGGGAAAGCGAAGCCATGCTCTCACCCTGGCTGCCCGTCGTGATCAGCACGGTCTTCTCACGAGGGAAGTTGCGGATATCCTCCAGTGAGACCAGCGTCTCCTCGGGAATATTGATGTAGCCGACTTCCGAAGCCGTGCTCAGGATGCGCGTCATGCTGCGGCCGTCCACGGCCACCTTGCGGTCGTAGCGTACCGCTGCGTTGATGATCTGCTGCACGCGGTCGACGTTAGAGGCGAAGGTCGCCACGATGATGCGGCTGTTCTGGTTCTCGGCGAAGATATTATCGATCGTGCGGCCGACGGTGCTTTCCGACATCGTAAAGCCCTCGCGTATCGCATTCGTTGAATCGCAGAGGAGCGCCAGGACGCCCTGCTGGCCGAGTTCGGCGAAGCGGGCAAGATTGATCGGATCGCCGAAAACAGGCGTGTAGTCGACCTTGAAGTCGCCCGTATGCACCACGGTGCCGGCCGGGCAGCTGATGGCGAAGGCCGCCGCATCCACGATGCTGTGGTTCGTGCGGATGAATTCCACCTTGAACGAACCGGTCGTAACAGTCTGCCCGTAGCCGACGATCTTCCGGCGTGCGGTATTTTCCAGGCCCTGCTCCTCGAGTTTTCCTTCGATGAGCGCCATGGTCAGTTTGGTGCCGTAAATGGGAACGTTGACCTTTCGCAGGATGTACGGCAGCGCTCCGATGTGGTCCTCATGTCCGTGCGTTATGAAGAAGCCGCGCACGCGGTCGAGGTTTTCCTCCAGGTAGGTCACGTCCGGGATGACCAGGTCGATGCCGAGCATGTCGTCGCTCGGGAAGGCCAGCCCGCAGTCCACGACGATGATATCGTCTTCGTACTCAAATGCAGTAATGTTCATCCCGATCTGGTCGAGGCCGCCAAGCGGGATAATGCGGAGTTTGCTCATTTGTTTTCTCCTGATTTATTTGTCAGAACTGCAGATCGATGTCGTCAAGCTGCTCGGCAAATACGCTGAGCAGATAGTCCAGGGCGCTGTCGTCGGTCACCGGCTCGTAGACCGCCTCCTCGCTCCCTTCCGGAGAAACATCCTTAAAGATGTAGCACTCTCCGTCTCCGGCCTCCACGTCCGAAGCCAGCAGATAATCCTCGCCGGCCAGCTTCGTCGTGTCGATCACATACAGTTCGATCTCTTCTCCGAGGTCTCCTTTAAATCTGATCTTCTCCATGCTTCACCTCCTCCCGTGAAATAAAGCTCTCCAGGATCAGTACGGCAGCCAGCTGGTCGATGACCTCCTTGCGGTCCTTCCGGGCAAAGCCCGTCTCGTCAAGGATCTCACCGGCTTCCAGCGTGGTCAGCCGTTCGTCTTCGTAGTACACCGGAAGGCCTGTGCGTCTTGCGACAGCCTCCCCGAACTGCCGGGCCAGTTGCGCGCGTTCTCCTTCCGTATCATCCATGTTGAGCGGCAGTCCGACCACGACGGCAGAGATCTCCATTTCGCGGCAGAGGGCTTCGATCCGCGCCAGCGTGCGGCGCAGTTTCTTTTCCTCTTTCCGGACGATCGTCTCCACCGGCTGGACGGTCAGCCCCAGCGGATCGGTCGCCGCAGTGCCTACGGTCTTCGAACCGTAGTCAAGGCCCAGCAGGCGCCTCATTGTTTTTCGATCACGTTCGCGATGTAGGCCCGGAGGATCTCCTCCAGGATCTCGTCGCGTTCCACCTGGGAGATCAGGTAGCGGGCGTCGCGGTAACTCGTCACGTAGGTCGGGTCGCCCGACATGATATAGCCGACGATCTGGCTGACGGGGTCGTAGCCCTTGGTCTGCAGGGCACGGTAGACCTGCTCCAGCATCTCGTCGATCGGCAGGGTGCGTTCCTGGATCGGCTGAAAGCTCTTCGTCATTTTCAATTCGTTATCCGTCATACTGTCCTCCTGAATAAGGCTGTAACTCAGTTTCCTCTGAAGCGCTTCCAGTAGGAAGCCAGGATCAGATCGCCTTCTTTGCCCAGATAGTGGTACATATCGCAGAGATCGAGCGTCTCCTGGGAAGGGAACACATTCTCGTCTTCGCGGATATCCTCCTCGATCAGCTGCATGGTCGCTGCATTCGGCGTGGGGTAGGTCAAATAGTCAAAGGTGGCAAGGCCCGCTTCCGCATCCAGCAGGAAATTGATGAACTTCTCGGCGCCTTCCTTGTTTTTGGCATTGGCCGGGATTACGAAGCAGTCGAACCAGACGTTCGTGCCCTCTTCGGGGATGACATAGTCAAGGTTCTCGTTCTCGTCCAGGCAGTAGAGGTATTCTCCGGAGTAGATCATGCCGAGGCCGGCGCTCTCCGTGATCAGGTCGTCGCGGGCCGTGTCGTTTTCATAGGCCTGCACCAGCGGCTGCTGCACGATCAGCAGTTCCACGACCTTCTGCAGTTCTTCCGGATCCTTGGTGTTCATGTCATAGCCGAGGATCTTTTCGGCGACCATGAAGGTGTCGCGCAGGCTGTCCATCATCAGGATGCCGTATTCGGCCAATTCCGGATCCCACAGATCCTTCCAGCTCGTGATGCGGCCTTCGGGGATCATCGTCTTGTTGTAGAGGATGCCCACGGTGCCCCAGGCATAGGGGATCATATACTGATTGCCCGGATCCGAGCGCGCCAGGATCTCCATGTAGGAGGGCTCCAGGTTCGCCGCGTTCGGGATGTTGTCGTAGTTGATCTGCTGCAGGAGCTTGTTCTCGATCATCTTCTCGACCGTATAGTCGCCGGCCACCACCAGGTCATAGCTGACCTGGCCGCCTTCAATGATCGGATACATGCTTTCGTTCGTGTCAAAGGTATCCATGACGACTGAAATGCCGGTCTCCGCTTCAAAGGCAGAGATCAGGTCCGGATCGATATAGTCGCCGTAGTTGTAGAAATAGATCACCTCGCCCTTGCCGGCCATTGCACCGACATAGGGGCTGGCCAGGATGCACACGGCAGCGACCGCCGCGGCAATCACGCCGTAGCCGACCTTCTTCGCTGTCCTGCGTTTCCGGCGCTGTTCGGGCGTCAGTTCGCGGCCTTCTTTCTCCGCCTTTTCCTTTGCCTTCTCTACTTTCTCCGGCAGGAAATTGGAGATCAGCAGCACGATCAGCACGATCACGAAGATGACCGTGGACAGGGCAAAGATCGTCGGCCGGATGCCGACCTTCACCTGGCTGTAGACCAGCGTGGAGATCGTATTGATGCCGGCGCCGCGCGTGAAATAGGTGATGATGAAATCATCCAGGCTCATCGTGAAGGCCAGCAGGAAGCCGGAGAACACGCCCGGCATGATGTCCGGCAGCACGATGTGCAGGAAGGCATAGACCGGCGTCGCGCCGAGATCCTGCGCCGCTTCGAAATGGATCGTCCCGGTCTGCCGGAGCTTGGGCAGGACGTTCAGGATGACGTAGGGCAGACAGAAGGTGATGTGCGCAAAGACCACCGTGCCGAGGCTCAGGGAGATTCCGAACATGCCGAAGGCCAGAAGGAGCGCAACAGCCGTCACGATATCGGCGTTCAGCAGCGGGATGTTGGTCAGCTGCAGGACCGTATTCTTCTGCCGCTTGGACAGCGCCATGATGCCCACGCAGGCCACGGTCCCGACGACGGTCGAGACGACCGCGGCAATCAGCGCGATGAACAGCGTGTTGCAGAAAGCGTTCAGTACCTGCGGGTTGCTGAACATTTCCTGGTACCATTTCAGGGTGAAGCCCTTCCACACGCCCATGGTCTTCGTGTTGTTGAAGCTGAGCACGATCAAAGTGACGATGGGCAGGTACAGGAACAGCAGGATGATGATAAGGTAAAAACGTTTGAGGAAGTTCTTCATACGATGGAGCCCTCCCCGTTTTTATCGAATTTGTTGAGCAGGGCCATACTGATCAGAATGAAGACCATCATGACGAGCGACAGGCCGGAACCGAGCTGCCGGTTGCCGTTTAAGGTGAATTCCTGCTCGATGATGTTTCCGATCAGGTAGATCTTGCCGCCGCCGAGGAACTGGGAGATCACGAAGGTGGTGACGGCCGGCACGAAGACCATCGTGATGCCGCTGATGATGCCCGGCATGGAAAGCGGCAGGAGGACCTTCGTCAGCACGGTCTTGCCCGACGCGCCGAGGTCGTAGGCCGCCTCGATCAGGTTGTTGTCGATCTTCGCCATCACATTGTAGATCGGCAGGATCATAAAGGGCAAAAAGTCATAGACCATGCCGAGAACGACCGCAGCCGGCGTATTGATGATCCGGATCGGGTCGAGGTTCAGCGAGCCGAGGATGCCGTTTATAACGCCGTTGTTGGCGAGCAGAGCCTTCCAGGCGAAGGTGCGCAGCAGGAAGTTCATCCACATCGGCAGGATCAGGATGAAGACCACAAAGCCTTTCTTTCCGCCGGCGTGTTTTCGGAGGATCAGCCCGACCGGGTAGGCAAGAAGCAGGCAGACTACCGTGCAGATGAGGGCCAGAAGAAGCGCCAGCCCAAGGGCTTTGGCATGCTCCTCATCAGCGATCGCCGTAATGTTGGCCAGCGTGAAATGCCCTTCCTGATCCGTGAAGCCGTAATAAACGATGGCCAGCAGCGGGATGACCGTGCCGCAGAGGATAAAGACAAGATACGGGGCCGTGAGCCATTTCTTCTTAAACATCTACCACCACTGCCTCCTCGTCTTCCGATTCCGGTTTGTTCATGATCTGGATGTTGAAGGGATCCACGCTCAGGGAGACCGGCTGTCCTACGGGGAACATCGAAGTCGACTGCACGAGCCATTCGAAACCGCCCGCCTGGACTTCCATCTCGTAATGGACGCCCTTGAAGATCAGATGGCTGACTACGCCGTCCATCTGGCCTTTTCCGGCCTCGCCGAGGATCACGTCCTCCGGCCGGATGACCACGTCTACCGGTTTGTTCTCGCCGAAGCCCGTATCCACGCAGGGGAAATCCACTCCGAGGATGCGGACCAGCTTGTCGCGCAGCATGATGCCGCCGAGGATGTTGCTGTCGCCGATGAAGGTCGCGACGAAGGCGTTCTCCGGCTCGTTGTAGATGTTCTCGGGCGTGCCCATCTGCTGGATATAGCCCTGGTTCATCACGACGACCGTGTCGGACATCGTCAGCGCCTCTTCCTGGTCGTGCGTCACGTAGATGAAGGTGATGCCGAGCTCATTTTTCAGTCGGATCAGTTCATACTGCATGTCCTGGCGCAGTTTCAGGTCGAGAGCGCCCAGCGGTTCGTCGAGCAGCAGGACCTTTGGCTCGTTCACGATGGCGCGCGCGATCGCGATACGCTGCTGCTGGCCGCCGGAAAGCATGGTGACGTCGCGGTTCGCGTAGTCATCCATGTTCACGAGCTTCAGCGCGTATTTGATCTTGTCGCGGATATATTCGTCGCTTTTCCCGCTGATCTTCAGGCCGAAAGCGATGTTTTCGCCGACGGTCATGTGCGGAAAAAGCGCATACTTCTGAAAGACGGTATTGAGTTGCCGTTTATTCGGCGGAAGATTCGTAATATCCTTTCCCTCGAACAGGACACGGCCCTGGTCCGGCGTAATGAAACCGCCGATGATCCGGAGCGTTGTGGTCTTGCCGCAGCCCGAAGGCCCCAGCAGCGTCATGAACGTGTTTTCCTTGACTTCCAGGCAGAGGTCGTCCAGGACCAGGTCATTGTCAAACTTTTTTGACACGTGCTGCAGTTCCAGAATATTGCTCATCTCATTCTCCTTTTAAAAACAGATGATATGGGAAAGGCCGGTGCGCGGCGCCGCCGTGATCGGTACGGCCGCCGGATCGATGCCGTTTGTTTTCAGTTCGCTGATCATGGTCTGGACCGCAAGGTCCGGATAATTGTTCTCCCGGCTAAGGTGCGCCAGCAGGACTTCCTTCAGCCCGTCATGCCACAGCCGGATGAGAAGGGCCGCGGCATCGTCGTTGGAAAGGTGGCCGCTGCTGCTTTCGATCCGCAGCTTGAGCGGGTAGGGATAGGGGCCTGTCTCCAGCATCCGGATGTCGTGGTTGGCCTCCAGGCAAAGCACGGAAACGCCCTCCATGTCCTGCGCCAGATCTTCGGTCCAGCAGCCCAGGTCCGTGATGACCGCAAAGCTGCCGCCGTCCCTGTCGCCCCGCCAGGCGAGAGAACCGGGCGTATCGTGAGATGTCGGTACGGGGAGCAGGTCAAATCCCGCGGCTGAAATGTGCTCGCGCGGGCGTACCAGTTCAAATGCGCCTTTCTGCAGGCGAGGGAATATCTTTTCCCGGCTCAGGCCTTCATAAGTTCCGTACGAGGCAAAGACCGGCACATCCGGGTGATGTCTGATCCAGGCGGGCAGCCCGGAAACATGGTCCGCATGCTCATGCGTGAGCAGTACGGCCTCTATCTCATCGGGCGAGCAGCCGAGTTCGGCCATTTCATCCCGAAGCGTTTTGTAGGAAATGCCGGCATCCAGCAGCAAAAGCCCGCTGCCGGAATCGGCCAGAAAGGCGTTGCCGCTGCTGCCGCTCGCAAGGGAAACGAGTTTCATGCAAGCTTGCCTTTCTCTTTCAGCGCCGCCATGGCCGCCGCAAGGGAAACTCTCGCTTCCTCTTCACTGCCGTTGTTGTTCACCTCGGCGTCGGCGATCCGGCGGAATTCGGCTTCGCTCATCTGCCGCCGCATGATGCTTTCGGTTTTTGCAAAGCTGTAGCCGCGGCCGAAAAACAGCCGTTCCAGACGTTCCTGTTCCGAGGCGTATACATAAAGCACGGCATCCGTGATCTCGTCGAAGTGCGCTTCTTCCGGGATCGCGGATTCATAGACGATCAGGTGTTCTTTTGCTTCGGCAATGCGGCGTTTGACCTCGGCCAGCGTATCCGGATGGACGATCGCATTGACCTTCAGGAGAAGCGTGGGATCCGCGAAGATCAGTTCGCTCATCCGGCCGCGGTCGATCGTGCCGTCGGCGCGGAGGACGTCTTTTCCGAGAAGTTCCACCAACCTGTCAAAAGAGGCACCGCCGGGCTGCATCAGTTCTTCGGCCACGCGGTCCGCCTGCAGGATCAGGGCGCCGTAGTCCTCCTTCAGGAAAGACAGGATCGTGCTCTTGCCGCAGCCGACGCCGCCGGTCAGGCCGATCACAGTCTTTTTGCTTCCTTCGGACGCTTTCTCCGCCCGTACCGCCTTATCTCCTGCAGCCGCAGCGGCCTGCTCTTCTTTCCAGGCATTTTTCGCACTTTCCGGAAAGCGCTTCAGCAGAGAATATATCTGGAGTTTTTCAAAATCCCCGTAGGCCTTTGCGGTATACAGGGTGGAAAACTCCGCTTCATTCAGGTCAAAATCAAGCGGCGCATGCTGCTCGATCTTTGCCAGGTCATAGCTCATCCGGGCCTGCGCCTCGTTTTCCGCAAGAAGCGTACGGACGCGCGCTGACTTAACTTCATCCAGGCGGCTGTAAAGGCTGTCCAGGTCGTGGAAGGTCCGGATCAGATCCAGCGCCGTCTTCTCGCCGACGTGCGGAACGCCGGGGATATTGTCGGAAGAGTCGCCCATCAGGGCCTTGACTGCGATGAATTCCTCCGGCGTCACGCCGTATTCCGCGGTAAATTCCTCTTCCCGGTAGTATTCGGTCACCGTGACCTTGTTCCGCGTCCGCGGAATGCAGAGCGTGCAGTTCGGTGTGACCAGCTGGAACAGGTCCCGGTCGCCCGACAGCATCAGGGCTTCCATGCCGTTTTCCTGTGCTTTCAGCGCGACGGTCCCGATCAGGTCGTCGGCTTCATAGCCGGGCAGTGTCAGGATCGGGATGCCTGAATCCTCCAGCAGCTGCTTCAGCATGGGCACCTGGCGCTTTAAGTCGTCGGGCATGGGTTTCCGCCCCGCCTTGTAATCTTCATATTGCAGGTGCCGGAAAGTCGGCTCATGCACGTCAAAGGCGACGGCGATGTGCGTCGGCTTCCGGTCGTCCAGAAGGCGCAGCAGGATGCCGTAGAAACCGTAGATGCCGTTGGTCGGAAAGCCCTCCTTATTGCTCAGGAAAGGCACACCGTAGTAGGCCCGGTTCAGTATGCTGTATCCGTCAACGATCAGGATCCTGCCGCTCATATCTTCTCCGTTTTCTATGCTTTACCAGTTGATTGCGTTTAAAACTTCCTCGTATTCCGTAATGGGATGCTTTTCGCGCAGTTCGTTAACAGCCGCCGTATAGGCCTCGTCCATCAGATCGCTCAGGACATCCAGGTGCCAGCCGGTGTCTGAGGAAACGAAATACATGATATGCGAGCCGGACTCAGTGTCAACGATGCCTGTATCGCCCGGCTTGCGAGCAGCATCGAAGCACCAGTTTTCGAACGGTTCGACCATTTCTCCGCGGTAGACATCCTCATACAGGCCGCCATCCGACGCGCTGCCGCCGTCCTCGGAATACTGCCTTGCCAGGTCGGCAAAGGAATCTTCCGTCTTCGTGCCGGCCTGCCACTTGGCATAGATCTCTTCCGCTTTTGCCCGCGCGGCTTCCGCGGACCCGAGGGTACTGGTCATAAGGAGAATGTGACGTACGTTGACGTAGGTCTCATCATCGCGGTACGGTGCTCTTTTCAGCAGATAGGCGTGCTGTGCCCCGTCATTCGCTTCGGCATCGACAAAGACGTCGCTGCTGCGCCCGTCGGAAAATGCCCAGTCCATCATATCGCTCTGAACGTACTGTTGCATCGATTTGGTGTTGGCCTTGATCAGTTCTTCCGCATACTTCAGCGAAGAACCGGCCTCCTTGATCGCTTCCTCATCAACGGTTTCGTCCACATAAAGGATAACTGCCTTCATGAAGGATGCTTCATCCGATGCCTCTTTAAACGCTTTGAGCAGTTCTTCCTTGTCGTTGTCCGTCAGTTTTTCGCCGTCCAGAAAATTGAGGTCCACATAGTCGATATAGGTAAATACCGTCTTTTTCTCTTCGAAATGCTGCTGAATGTCTTCTTCGCTGATCGCGGCTTCCAACTCGTCATTGACGGCATTGTAGCCCTTATCGGCAAGAAGCATTTTCCGCATCGACCCTTCCAGGATCTCCCAGTTGATATTCGTGCCGAAGATCTGCTCCAGATAGGTCTCGCTGTCCCATCCGTAGCCTTCCGCTTCCTCGGCGATCTCCGCCTTCTGCTGCGCAATATAATGCAGATCGTCCTGGTTCAGTTCAAGACCGCGGTCCAGAGCTGCCTCGCTGAACAGCAGATAATTCCGGACATATTTCATGGATTCTTCCAGGAAAGCATCGAACCAGGTGCTGTCTTCCGTATACTGCTGTTCTTTCAGCGAAACACTCGGATCCACGTTGAAATAGCTGAGATAAGAATAATAATTCTTGAATGTCAGCGCGAAAAAGTAGGACACTTCGCCTTTGGTAAAGGAGAAATGTTCCGATGTCGCGGCAACGGCGTCCGTGTCGGTCTGTTCGGCGATCAGGGCATAGGTCTCCTGCGGTGCGACAGATTCCGTCGGCGCGGCAGTACTGCTTTCCGCAGCGGTGGAAGGGTCAGCCGTGGAAGCCGGCGTGCTGCCGCAGGCAGTCAGGCCGAGGATCAGAGACACGGCAATAAGGATAGCTGTTAACTTCTTCATATGTGTCTTCTTTCTTAATTCTTCAGTTATTTTCAGGCGCTTCAGTTCAGGAAATCGCGGATCTTCCGGCTGCGCACCGGGTTGCGGAGTTTCCTAAGGGCCTTTGCTTCGATCTGGCGGATACGCTCACGCGTCACATCGAACTCACGGCCGACCTCTTCCAGGGTCCTCGGATGGCCGTCTTCCAGACCGAAACGCCGGATGATGACCTGCTTTTCGCGGTCCTTCAGGTCATCAAGCAGTTCGTCGATCTGTTCACGCAGCATGACGCTCTCGATATTGCTCTCCGGCGTTACGGCATTGTTGTCCGCCACGAAATCGCCGAGGTTCGAGTCATCCTCTTCACCGATGGGCGTTTCCAGCGACGCGGGTTCACGGGCGATCTGCATGATCTCCATCACACGCTCCTGAGACATGTCAAGATGCTCGGCCAGTTCGGCGATGGACGGTTCGTAGCCCAGTTCCAGCGTCAGTTTGCGCTGCATCTTGCTCATCTTGTTGATGGTCTCGACCATGTGGACGGGGACGCGGATCGTCCTGGCCTGGTCGGCCAGCGCACGGGTGACGGACTGACGGATCCACCATGTCGCATAGGTGCTGAGCTTATAGCCCTTCGTATAGTCGAACTTTTCCACGCCCTTGATCAGGCCGAGGTTTCCTTCCTGCACCAGATCCAGGAAGCTCATGCCGCGGCCGGTATAGCGCTTCGCAATGCTGACGACCAGACGCAGGTTCGCCTCGATCAGGCGGTTCTTCGCATCTTCGTCGCCGTCGGCTTTCTTCACGGCCAGGTCCAGTTCCTCTTCAGGAGTGAGCAGCGGGATCGTGCCGATCTCCTTTAAGTACATACGGACCGGGTCCTCAGTCCCGACGCCTTCAAGCAGTTCCACGGCGTCCAGGTTGATGTTTTCTTCTTCGCCGAGCCCTTCGTCCGGCTCGAAGTCCTCTTCGTCTTCCAGGATCAGGGATTCGGTCTGGGAAAGTTCTTCGTTCATGGCACGCAGAACGTCCACGTTATGCGATTCGAGGAAAGTATAGACTTCTTCCAGCTCGCTGGGGGCAAGGTCCGTACCGGCGAAGATCTCATTGATGTCGGCGACGTCCAAAACGCTCTTCTTTGCCCTGGCTTTGTCCAGCAGTTTGTTCATGCATTGGGTAAGCTGTGCTTTTTCCATAAATTACCTCCTCTGAATGCCGTCCGGCCGGTTTGACGCGGTTGCGGAAGCCTCTGCGGTCTTCCGGGGCCAGACGTATGTGACCATGATATAGAATGTAATGACGAAGACCGCCGCGGCAATGACCGTCGCGATAAGGAACGCCGTATCGTCCTCATAGACGAAATTCAGCAGTTCAGTCTCGCTGATGATCACCGAAACGGTATTCGCCCCGATGTGGATCAGGGTAGGGGCCAGAATGCTGTGGAAGCGTTCATAGGCAAAGGCCAGCAGCATGCCCATGATAAACGCGTAGATGCCCTGCAGCCAGTTGCCGTGTACGGCGCCGAAATACAGCGCCGACAGGATCATGGCCGGGACCGGCTTGATGTACCAGCGCATCCTGCGGTAAGCCAGCCCGCGGAAGATCAGTTCTTCCACGATTGGAATGATGACGCCCGCCACAGCGATCTCCAGGATGAGCTTGCCCTGGAACAGCAGGGAGGCCGTCTCCTCGTAGCTGTCCTGCAGCAGTTCGGTCAGGCGGCTGTAGATGAACAGGTGGTTGAGCGCCAGACAGACCGCCGCTCCCATGATCAGCACAATGATGAAGTGGAAAAACGGAACATTTTCCCATTCTTCATGCATGCCGCAGCGTTTTTCCTTCCCGGTATCATAATGATACAGGTAGATCAGGATCGGCAGGGTGCAGAGGGCGCCGACTCCGGCGATCAGGCCGTAGTGCTCGTAGATCATATTCTGCAGCACAGCATAGAAACTGCTGCCGTTGACCGACGCTGCCAGTGATTCAAAATTGCCTGCAAGTACAAGACTTCCGACCGCGATTGAGATCGCTGTCACGATCCCCTGATACAGCAGGAACGGGTATAAAAGGCCCCACAGCATGGTGAAAAAGCCGGGTTTTCTGTCAGGTCTCATTCAGTCTCCTTTCCGAAGACGGGTGTAGGGCATACTGAATCAGTATGCATAAATATACAACCTACAATATAGAACAACACGGGTTTCTTTTCAAGCAAAAAATGCGTCTGAAGTATGAATGTTTCGTGAAAAATGACGAAAGAATGCCTCTGTTTCGCGAACAGAAAAAGGCGGCCGAAGCCGCCCGCAACGGATACGGTGCCGCTGTCATTCCTGCCCGCGCTGTCCGGCAAGATGCCGCTCGATGCAGCCGATGATCATGTCAAGCGCGACTTTGTTCTTTCCGCCTTCGGGGACGATGATATCCGCGCATTTCTTGGACGGTTCCACGTACATTTCGTGCATGGGCTTGACCGTCTCCTGCCACTGGCGGGTGACGTTTTCCACGGTCCTGGCGCGGTCGCGAACGTCGCGGACCACGCGGCGGCAAAGGCGGATGTCCGCATCGGTATCCACGAAGATCTTGATATCCATCTGTTCGACGAGTGCCGGCTCGGCAAAGATCATGATGCCTTCGACCAGGATGACCGGCCGCGGCTCGATCAGGACCGTTTCACTGCTGCGGTTATGCACGGTATAGTCATAGACCGGGCAGTGTACGCTCCGGCCCATTTTGAGCAGGCGCAGATGCTCCGCCATCATCTCCGTTTCGAAGGAATCCGGGCAGTCATAGTTCAGGCGCGAACGTTCCTCATAGGTCAGATCGTCGTGCGCCCGGTAATAATTGTCGTGATGCACCACGGCGATGGCGTCGCCGAAGCGATCGATCAGTTTCTCGGTGAGCGTCGTCTTGCCGCTGCCGGAACCGCCTGCTACGCCTAAAACCAGAATATCCTGCATGCCATACCTCCTCTTCTTTTCAGCAGGCCGCCGAAAAGCCATAGATTTTTGTTGTGTTTTTCATAAACAAATGATAATATATAAACAATTTATAATGCACCGGCAGTATCCATAACATCCACAAGGAGAATATCATGTTCAGCAATCCCGAGTACGTCTACGAGGTCTACAAAGAGCGGAGCTTTTCCAAGGCCGCGAAGAACCTGTACATTTCCCAGCCTGCCCTCAGTGTTACGATCAAACGCATCGAGAACCGCATCGGCACCCCGATCTTCGACCGCAGTACGAATCCGGTCGGACTGACGGAGTGCGGTCAGAAATACATTGAGGTCATCAAGCAGTACATGGACCTGCAAAACGGATTTCTGAACTACCTCAGCAATCTGGAGGAGCTCAAGGTCGGCAGCATCAACGTCGGCGGCAGCAACCTCTTTACGTCCTGCATCCTTCCGCCGGTCATCGCGCGCTTTGCCGCCCGCTATCCCAGCGTGGAGATCAATGTCGTCGAAGCCAATACACCCCTTCTGGACCAGAAACTCATGGACGGGAGCCTCGACCTCATCGTGGATAACTTCGTTTTCGACTCGGAGACGCACTCTTCGGTGCTTTACCGTATGGAGAACCTTGTCCTTGCCGTTCCGGCAGCATTCCCGGTCAACAAAGCCCTCGCCGCTTACCGGATCACGGCGGACGACATCAAGAGCAAACGTTTCCTGAACGACGATGTTCCGGCCGTTCCCTTCGATGTCTTCGCGCAGGAGCCGTTCATCATGCTGAAAGCCGGCAACGATACCCGCGACCGGGCCATGCAGATCTTCGCCGCACACGATATCCGGCCGAACATCCTCCTGAGCCTCGATCAGCAGATGACCAGCTACAACGTGACCTGTTCCGGCATCGGGATCAGCTTCGTCACCGATACGCTCGTCATGAACACTTACGAGAACCCTAACGTCATCTTCTATAAACTGGAGCCCGAATACGCGCACCGCGCTCTCTGTTTCTTCCACAAGAAAGGCAAATACGTCACGCGGGCGATGGAGGAATTCCTCAGGATCGCTGCAGAGATTGCCCAGGAATAAGCTGCACAGCCGCGCAGGGCATCATCCGAACATTTCTGGCAGGGCCGGTCAGTCGTAATGTTTTTCGGCGACCTCGCCCTGCTTTTTGTATACATGATCGGCGGGCACGAAGCCGCGCACGAAGGACAGCGGATACAGATTGGTCTTCCGGCCGATGACGCTGCCCGGATTGCAGACCGAATTGCAGCCGAGATCGACCCAGTCGCCGAGAACGGCGCCCATCTTCCTGAGACCTGTCGGGACCTTTTCGCCTTCAAAGGCGATGGTCACGTTCTTCTTGTCGGCTTTGATGTTCGACAGGATCGAGCCTGCGCCCATATGCGCATGGAAGCCGAGTACGGAGTCGCCCACGTAGTTGTAGTGCGGCACTTCGCAGTTATCGAAAATGATCGCATTCTTGACCTCCGTGGAGTTGCCGATCACGCATTTTTTGCCGATCAGGGCGCTGCCGCGCACGAAGGCGCCCTGCCGCACCTCGGTCCCCTCGCCGATGACGCAGGGGCCGTTCAGCGAGGCTGTCGGGGCGACCTTGACGGTCTTGTGTACCCAGACTTCGGGCGCGATCTCATTGTATTCCTCAGGATCGAGGCTCTTTCCGTATTCAGCCACGAATTCCTTGATCTTCGGGAGGACTTCCCAGGGATAAACGACCGCTTTGAACAGGCTCGCTGCCGCGGTATGTTCAAGGTCCAGGAGGCTGCTGCATTTCAGGGCTTCGGTATTCATGTTTCTTCCTCTGCTTTCTTTTCTGTCTTTTTCTTATTGGCTGAAGCCTTACGGCTTCCTTTTGTCTTCTTTTCCGTACCGGTCTCCTGCCATCTCGGATAAAAGCCGGCGGTGTGCGCAAAGGCGCTCCGCAGCCACGGGCGGTTGTCCGTTTCCTTGACGGCTTCGACACGGCGACGGATGAAATCGTCCAGTTTCGCCATGTATTCATCCGCGGTGATCGTCCCCTCGGCGGTCCGGGTCAGGCCCAACTCCCAGCTCGCGGTCAGTTCGGCGTTAAGGAGAGGTTTGATCGAGCAAAGGACCGTGTCGAAGATCATCTCGCCGAGCTGCGTGGGCTGGACGATCTGCGTCTTTTTTACCACGGACAGGTAGCGGTTCGTCTCGAGTTTTTTCAGGATCTCCGCGCGTGTCGCGCTCGTGCCAATGCCGGAGCCCTTGATCTGCGCACGCAGTTCTTCGTCTTCGATGAACTGGCCGGCATTTTCCATTGCGAGGATCAGAGAACCTGTGTTGTAGCGTGAAGGCGGCGTCGTCTCGCCTTCCTTGATGTCGATCCCGGCAGCCGGAAGTTTCTGCCCTGCTTTCAGTGAAGCGAGCAGCTCGCCGAGGCCGGCGGCATCCTGCTCCTCTTCCTCTCCGTCGGTCTTCTTTTTGTTCTGCCAGAGGCCGCTGACCGCCATGAAGCCTTCGCTCACGAGAGTCTTGTAGGAGGCAAAGAAATGTTCCGTGTCCATCTTTGCTTCCAGTTCGTATTTCTGGTATTCCGCGGGCGGATAGAATATCGCAAGGAAGCGGCGGACGATCTTTTCGTAGACACTGCGGGCCGTCTGGCTCAGAGACACCAGGTTCTGTAGCCCCTGCCCGGTCGGGATGATCGCATAATGGTCCGTGATCATTTTGTCGTTGGTGTAGCGGCTCTTCCCGATGCCCTTGTACAGTCCGTTTTCGAGAATGTGCTGCGCAAAGCCGGCCACGTCGCCGATCTTCGCGAGGCCGCGGATGTTCCTGTCGATTTCCTTGGCGACTGCGCTTGAAAGCACGCGCGCATCGGTCCTCGGATAGGTGACCAGTTTCTTTTCGTAGAGTTCCTGTGCGATCTTCAAGGTCTCGTCCGGGCTGATCTTAAGGCTCCGCGAGCAGGTGTTCTGCAGTTCTGCAAGGTTGAACAGAAGCGGCGGATTGACCTTTTCTTTCTTCGATGTGAGCTTGACGATCTCCGCCTCGGCCGGCTGCGGCGCCATCAGATCCGCGGCCGTCTTTTCCGCGACCGCTCTTTCCTTAAAACCGTTGTTCCGGTAGAGATACGGCGCATCCTTATGCCGTGAATCGTCGGTCACGCGCCACTCGGTATCGAGTGTCCTGCCTTCATCGCCTTCCGGTTTATGATGCAGGACCAGTTTGTAAAAGGGCGTCTTGACGAAACTCCTGATCTCGCGTTCGCGCCGCACCACCATGCCGAGCACGCAGGTCATGACGCGCCCGACTGCGATCTTCAGTTTCGGATCGCCGAGGAAATCCCGGATCTCGTAACCGTATTTGACGCTGAGCAGGCGTGAGAAATTGATCCCCATGAGATAGTCTTCCTTGGCCCGGAGGTACGCGGCGTCGGACAGGTGGTCATATTCCGTTTCGTCCTTTGCCTCCTGAATGCCCCGGCGGATCTCCTCCTCGGTCTGCGAATCGATCCAGACGCGCAGCTGCTTCGTCGTCTTCGGGACGCCGGCCATCTGCGCGACAAGACGGTAAATGTATTCGCCCTCACGTCCCGAGTCCGTGCAGACGTAGATGCGGTCAACGTCCTTCCGGTGCATAAGGGTTTTTACCGTATTGAACTGTTTCTTTACGGCGGGGATCAGTTCGTATTTGAATTCTTCGGGGATGAAGGGAAGGGTTTCAAGAGACCATTTTTTCAGGGCAGGATCGTAGACTTCCGGATAACTCATGGTCACCAGATGGCCCACACACCAAGTGACGACGGCTCTCTCGCTTTCGAGGTAACCGTCGTTACGGGTCATGGGTTCATGCAGCGCCTTCGCAAATTCCTGCGCGACGCTTGGTTTTTCGGCAATGAAAAGGGCTTTAGCCATGAGCGATCAGTTCGAGTTTTTCCTTCCTTTTGAGCTTTTTCAGCGCGGCTTCGCGCTTCATCGCTTCTTCTTTGGAATTATACTCTTCCAGATGCACAAGTTCAACCGGCAAACGGGATTTTGTGTATTTTGCCCCCTTGCCGGCGTTATGCATCATCAGGCGGTGCGCAGGATCGTTCGTCCATCCGGTATAGAGCGTCCCGTCGCCGCATTTCAGGATATAGACAAATGCAGCCATCTTTTTATCTGTCCGCAATTATGCTGTCAAGGAGGCTGTTCAGTTCTTTCCTTTCTTCTTCCGACAGGCGGTATTCCCTGCCGTCCGCACTCAGAAGGCCTTCCTCGCTGTCATAATCGAAACGGTCTTCCCCGATCGCGAAAGCGATCGCATCATCGGACGTCACGGCATATTCCATGCTTGTTGCTTTTTCCGTCCCCGTCCCGTCTTCCGTGCAGGCCTCTGATCCGTCACGCCCATCCGGCTCCGCACTTTCCGGCAGATCGGTGCTTTCCGGCGATTCCGTACTTTCAGCGGGCTCAGTGTTTTCAACCGGTTCCGCGCTCTCATCCGACTCGGTGTTTTCGGCCGGTAAAGACGCATCGGGATCTTCCGCAGAAACATCTTCCGGAACAGTAACTTCCTCCATGAGGCCTGTCATCGGGCTGACGATTTCGCAGATCTGTTCCAAAACGGATACCGGCAGTTCAGCCGTAACTTCAGACGCTTCCTCTGCCGTCTTTTCTGCGCTGCCGTCCTGTACATTCATATACAGCATAACTGTCGTTAATGCGTTGCTGATGCGGTATTCGGCCGTGCCGTAAATGACGCTGAAACTAAGATCTTCGAGTTCCCCTTCCATTCGCGCCGTCGTAACGGCTGTATCTGCCGTCGGGACATTCATATAATACGACGGGGCCTCCATTTCAGGTGCCGGTGTTTCGTTCGATTTGAGGTCCTGTTCGACGAACTCCAGAGCCGCGTTGTGCCCGGCATTGGCTTCGGTGACGCGGTCATTTGCCGAAGTTGGCTCGGATCTGTGATTATTGGGGACCACGGCAACGAGCAGTACGATCACTGCGGCTGCGGAGGCGATCCACCCGAGGTGCTTCAGCGGGAAGCGGCTGACCTTTGCAGGCGCCTCGGCTTCCGGTCCGGCCTTCTTTGCGGCTTCGGCGGCCTCGGCAGCTTTCACCGCCTCCATCAGGCGGTCATGCTGCTCCTCATCCAGCCGGATCCTGTCCATATAATTCTTATAGGCTTTCATCGCGTGCCTCCCCGTAATCCTTCAGCATGCCTTTCAGTTTCTCGCGTCCGCGGGCCAGCCTCGTTCTGACCGTGCTGACGTTTTCATTCAGGATCTGTGCGATCTCTGCGGTACTGTATCCTTCATAATAATAGAGGAAAATGGCTTCACGGTAGTTTTCGGGAAGCTTCATGACCTCTTCCAGAACGCTTTGTTCTTCCTCGTCCTCGGCCGGGTAGATGTCCAGCAGTTCGCAGGACAGGCGGTGAGCCGCCGACGTGACCAGGTTGCGGGAAAGGTTCATGACCACGCGAAGAAGCCAGGCTTTTTCATGCTCGTCAGACTGGAAATCCGGCCGGCTGGTGATCCATTTGATGAAGGTCTCCTGAACCATGTCCAGCGCGTCTTCCCGGTTCTGCGTGATGGTGAGCGCGGCGCGATAGAGCAGATTTTCGTATTTGAGTACGATCTCTTCCGCTGTCTTCACTGGTTTTTTCCTTTCCGTCAAGAATACAAATGAGAAGGGCCAAACGTTTCAGCCTCCGGGAAAGTATTTTAAACTTTTTTTCGCGCTTTTGCAACGTTTGACGCGACCCGATTGTATTATAGGCGAATCGGACTTTTCGTACGCTGAAAAAAAGCGCAAGGAGGATATTGATCATGAAAAAAAGAATAACTTCAGTCATCGCCGTCCTGGCGGCCCTGGCCCTTCTGATTGCCGGCTGCGGAAGCAAAAAGGCGCCGGAATCTTCGGCCAAAAACCAAGGAAGCTATTACAGCAGTTCCCCGGGAGAGATGGAATTTGCCGCCGATGATATGCGTGACAGTTCTTACTATACCGTAATGACTTCCAACTACGGGAAGGCCGAGGCGGCGGAACCCGAGACAGAAAAGCCTGCCTCCCAGAGCAGCGCCTCAGACGGCCGCAAGCTCGTCAAGACGATGTCTTTCAATATTGAAACGCAGGACTTCGACAAGTCGACTGCCGATATCACCCTGATGGTGAACCGGCTCGGCGGCTATGTGGAAAACGCCAGCGTTTCCGGAAACAGTTCCCGCAAGTCCGATACCCGCACCGCGACATACGTGCTGCGCATCCCGGTCGCCTCTCTTGCTGAATTCGAAAACGGAGTCGGCGGCATCGGCAACATCACCTCCCGCTCCGAAAAAGTCCAGGACATCACGCTGACTTACACGGACACCGCCAGCCGTCTGAAATCCCTGGAGACCCAGCGCGACGCCCTGATTGAAATGATGGGCAAGGCAGACAAACTGGAAGACCTGCTGACCATCCAGGACCATCTGTCCTATATCCAGTACGAGCTGGAAAACTACGCTTCCCAGCTCCGTCTGTATGACAACCAGGTGGAATATTCTTCCGTTTCGCTCAAGCTGACGGAAGTCAAGGTCTATACCGAACCCGAAGAAGAGCCTGAGACCTTCGGCGAACGCCTGGCGGCCGCCTTCAAGGAAGGTCTGGAAGATGCCGGTGAGTTCTTCAAGGATCTTATCATTTTCCTGGCCGGCAGCCTGCCCGTGCTGCTGATCTTCGTCGGCATCATCGTGCTGATTGTCGTGCTGATCAAACGCGCAATCAAAAAACGGCGTGCCCGCAAGGCCGCCGCAAGGAATGCGTATGCCGCCGCCCCGAATCTTCCGGACAGCGGAAACGCTGCAAAGGATTGATATTTACGGTTGGCCGTACTCCCGGAGGAAAGCCTCCCCGGCCGTGACGATCTCCGTTTCTCCGATAAGTTCAAGCTTTGCCCTGCCCGCGGAAGCATCACCGAGCGCAGCGGAGAACCCTTCCTCCCCGCCGGCGCTTAGGTACAGCAGCAGTTCCGCATTTTCGGCAAAGCTGCGTCCGCCTTCGTAAACGGACGGATCGTTGCGGATGAACTTATCCACACGTGCAAGGTCAGTGTAGCCGCAGGTCACACTGACCTTTTTTGCCGGAAGGACCAGGGCGGTCCCGGCCTTGTCCAGCGCGTCCTGCGAAGCCGCGGTATAGGCTCGTACCAACCCGCCCGTTCCGAGGAGCGTTCCGCCGAAATAGCGGGTCACGATAATGAGTGCGTCATGAATGTCCCGCCCGAGCAGGACCTCCAGGATCGGCTTTCCCGCCGTGCCGGACGGTTCGCCGTCATCGCTGAAGCGGACCAGTTCGCGGTTCGGACCGATCACATAGGCAAAACAGTGGTGCCTTGCATCGTAGGTCTTCTTCTTTTCGGCAGCAATCAGGGACAGAGCCTCTTCTTCCGTGCGGACGGGATATGCCGCCGCCGGAAAACGTGACCGTTTCTCTTCGTAATAACCGTATCCGGTCTCTGTCAGGATCGCATAAGGTTCTGCCATGGTTCTGCCGCCCTTTCCTTTGTCCGCTTCAGCATAGCACGGCGGCGGACTTTTGCCAAGCGGATACTTTCCTCTTCCACATTTCCGCCGTTTCTGCTATAATATCACTTCAAGGAGGTGTCTGATGACTTTTGATGCCGAAACTGTCGAATATGAGCTGGAGCATGCGGCACACCGTTCGCGTAAAATGACGAGCCGCCTGATTCTCCATGCGCTGAAGCTCATTGTTCTGCTGGCCGTGCTGGCCGCAGCGATCGGCGGCAGCTTTCTTTACGGCACAATAAAAGGCATCGTTGACCAGGCACCCGAAGCGGAATCCCTGACCATCTCACCGCTCGGCATCGCTTCGACCCTCTATGACAGGGACGGCAATGCGGTTGAGACCCTGATCAAATCCGGCTCGAACCGCGATCCGGTCGCCTATTCCGCCGTTCCCGAAAACCTCATCAAAGCTTTCGTTGCGATCGAGGATGAGCGTTTCTGGACGCATGAAGGCGTGGACATCCGCGGTGTCCTCCGTTCCATGGCCTCTCTTCTTCTGAAAGGAAGCATCAACGGCGGCGCCTCCACCATTACCCAGCAGCTCATCAAGAACAACGTCTTCAACGGCGGCTCGGAAAAAGGCTGGGGCGCGCGCTTCATTCGCAAGTTCCAGGAGCAGTACCTGGCCATTAAACTTGAAAAGGAAGTGCCCAAGGAAGAGATCCTGATCAGTTATCTGAACTCGATCAACCTCGGGCAGAACAGCCTCGGCGTCCAGGTCGCGAGCCAGCGCTATTTCGGCAAGGACGTGGGCGATCTGACGCTTTCCGAATGCGCCTGTATCGCCGGCATCACACAGAACCCCTACCGCTACAACCCGATCCGCTTCCCGGAAAACAACGAGCAGCGCCGTCTCTCGGTCCTGAACCACATGCTGGACCAGAAACTGATCACCGCCGATGAATATGCGGAAGCGCTCGCCGACACGGCTTCCCTTTATGAACGGATCGCCGAAAACAACCTCCGCATCCGTGAGAATTCCTCGACCTATACCTATTTCACCGACGCCGTCATCAATCAGGTCCTGAAAGATCTGCAGACCGAGCTCGGCTACAGTGAAGACGATGCCTACACGATGCTTTACAGCGGCGGGCTGAATATCCAGACGACGCTGGACAGCAGCATCCAGGCCATCGTGGACGAGGAGGTCAACGATCCGTCGAATTATCCCGAAGACTGCTTTAAATGGTCCTTCACCTGCCAGATCATGGCGGAAACCGCAGACGGATCCACAAAAACCTACAGTGAAAATCAGATCAAAAAAGAGTATCAGCTGAGCGATCTGGTCTTCGAAACCAAAGACGAGATCGCCGCGCTCATCACGCAGTTCAAAAAAGACCTTGCAGCCGGCGGCTCATCCGTGATCGACGAAAAGGTCTACTATACGCTGCAGCCGCAGCTTTCCGCCGTCGTCATCGACCACACTACCGGCCAGGTCCTCGCCATCTGCGGCGGCCGCGGCGAAAAGAGCGTGAGCCGTTCCTTCAACCGCGCGACCGACACCTACCGTTCCCCGGGTTCCACCTTTAAGATCCTCTCCACTTTCGCTCCGGGGCTTGACAGCCGCGAGATCACGCTGGCCGACTGGCAGAACGATCTGCCTTTCACCTATGAAGGCTATACCATGCGGAACTGGTGGGACAGCGACCTCTGGCTCGGCCGCTGCAATGCCCGGATGGCGATCGTTTATTCCATGAACGTCATTTCCGCCAATTTCATGGTCAACAAGATCGGCATCGAGCGGGCTTTTGATACGCTCAGCCAGTTCGGCTTCACCTCGCTCGTCCGCAAGGAGACCATCAACGGAAAAGTTTATTCCGACATCGGTCCTGCGCTTTGCATCGGCAGCCTGACCAAAGGCGTCAATCTGCTGGAACTGACCGATGCCTTCGCCGCACTGGCCAACAGCGGGACCTACATCGAGCCGACGTTCTATACCAGGATCACCGATCACAGCGGCAAGGTCCTTCTGGAACGCGGACAGGAAAGCCACCGCGTCGTCGAGCCGTCGACTGCCTGGCTTCTCGGCAGTGCCATGGCCGATTCGATGGTCGATCAGAAAGCCAAAGGGAAGGTCGGCACCAATTCCTCCATGGCGGCGCTTGACCGCGGCATGCCGGCTGCCGGCAAATCCGGCACGTCCACCGATTCGACCGGCAAGGGACGTGATTACTGGTTCATCGGCTATACCGGTTACTACACCATGGGTGTCTGGACCGGTTTTGATGACGGCGGCATTACGCTCACCGGCAACATCACCAAGAACCATTATCAGAAAGTCGTCTGGAAAAAGGTGATGGACCGCATTCATGCAGACAAAGAGGTCGTCCCGTTCATTCAGCCCGGAAATATCGTGAGCGCGCGCATCTGTCCGCTTTGCGGCAAGCTTGCCGTCTCCGGCCTTTGTGACAAAGATACGGTCAATCCGCCGTACATCGAGTATTTCGCGATGGGTACAGAACCGACGGAGTACTGCGACTGTCACGTGCTGATCCGGATCTGCAATGATTCCAAATGCGAAGCCGGACCGTGGTGCACCGATACCTATACCAAGCTCTATTATTCGATCCCGAAAACGTCTCCGGAGACCGTGGATTCCGCGAAGATCTACCAGTACGGCGTCAGCCCCAAAGTCTGCACCAGGCACAAGGAACCGGAAAAGAAGCCGGAGGAGACCGAAACCCAGCCTGTTGAGCAGTCTTCTGACGACAGCGGCGAGCAGGCATCCGCGGATAACGCCGGCGGTCAGGCAGACGGCGGGCAGAACTAAGCCCGCATTCCCGTTTGTCAGGATAAAAAAGCCCCGGTCTGTTTCACAACAACAGGCCGGGTTCCTTTTTTTATATCGTTTTGATGCTTAATTCTGGTCCGTCCCATCCGGGGCTTCGTTCACTCCTGCCGGATCCTCCCCGCTCACTTCCGTTTTCGGGGGATTTTTCTTCCGCCACAGATAAATGACCAGGCCCAGAGCCACGATGGCGATGGGGATAATGATCTTCCAGCGGCTGCCCAGAAGCACGATGATCAGAGCCAGTACCGCAATCACGGCCACGCCGACGGCGATGGGCAGCGGATTCACTTTTTTCTCCTGTACGCTCTCTACCACGAAGTTTTTCGCAGCCTTCGAGGTGGCTTTGCTGAAGTCCGAGATGGTACTGGCAGAGTTCTTTCCGATGGTTTTCAGCTTGTCTTTCGCGTTGTTAGTGAATTCTGCGCGTTTGGCGGCGAATTCGGCCGAGCGGATGGCGGATTCCTTGGCGCGGTCTTTTGCAAAGACGTTCTCGATAAAGGAGTACAGACGCTCGAAGAAGCGGTCTGAATAGACCTGGATATAAGGGATGGCATTGAAATCATTCAGCCCTTCCAGACCTTCCGGCATGGTTTCGGGCCACTTGAAATCTTCCGATGTTACCGGGATCACTTCCAGCCCTTTCTCGATGGCGACGAGGATCTCCTTGCGAACCACATCATCAGGATTCACGCAGCGGTCCAGGGCGTTTTTCGAAAGGATCAGCACGAAGATCCTGCATTTATCAAGTTCCGAAACGATGTTTTCGTGAAAGTTCCCGACATTCAGCTTTTCTACATCCAGAAAACACTTGTAATTTTTCTCCAGTCTCAGCCGGTCATAGATCATGCGGGCCATGGTGCTGCCGGTGTCACGCCTGTAACTGATAAAGATACCCTGAGTCATTATTGTTCCTCCTCCTGCAGGATATTTACGGTTTCCGAACTAATAAACCGATGTTAGCACAGAACATCTGTCAAGTCAATTATCCCTGCGGCCTCATCAAAAATTTTCCGGAAAATCTTCAGGTTCTTCGCCGCTGCCCGTTATATTTATCATAAACGGATCAGCAGATCCTCGTTCCTTCGGGGACGCGGTCGTCCACGAAGATGACCTGCACGCCGCAGGCACTGTTCGTCGCCGCGAGAAGCATCCCTTCGCTCGTCACGCCGGTAAGCCGCGCCGGCGTCAGGTTGCAGACCACGATGATCTTCTTTCCAACCAGTTCCTCACAGCTGTATTCGTCCTTGATCGAGGATACGATCACGCGCTCCTTAATGCCGTCAAAGAGCGTCAGTTTCAGGTTGCTGCGCGCCTTGCGGATCTCCTGTGCCTTGACGATGCGGCAGACCCGAAGGTCCGTCTTCATGAAATCAGCCTTACTGATCTCGGGGGTATCGAACGGCGCCACCGGATCGGGCTCGCCGTAGACGCGTTCCTTTTTCACTTCTTCAGGCGCTTCCTCGAGCAGTTCCGGATGCAGTTCCGCCTCGGTCTTCGGCGCCGTGAAATCCAGGAGGGGAAGGATGTCCTCCGGCTTCATCGCATTCAGGAAGAGATAGAGGCGCGGGCCTCTCTCCTTTGCCAGAAGGAGCAGGTAGACCAGCTTGAAGAAGCGGCCCTGCACGGCCTTCAGGTTTGGCGCATCCGCCCCGTAAACTTCCTTCGGGATGTCGTAAAGTTTCGTATTCAGGTCATCGAGCGTATAGCCGCCGGCGGCGATGTACTGCCGCAGCAGCTCGATCTCCTTCTTCTCCTCTTCCGTCATGGACTCGTAAAGATCGAAATCGCGGGTCTTTCTCAGCTTGTTCGCCTGGTCGGGCGCGCACTGTTCCAGCCAATACCTGGCCAGTTCCAGCCGGTCATTGAAATCCTCGCGGGTGTAGGGCATGTTGATCTTTCTGAAGATCGTTTCCATCAGCGGAACGTCGAAATTGACGATCGAGCCGAGTTGGACAAGGAGGCTCATCGGCGGCGTCTTTAAGTGCGCGCCGCGGGTCAGGCAGTCTTCCATCGCGATCGTGCCGTATTCATTGGTCCTGCCGGCCACATAGTCATTGTACTGCTTGTCAAATTCAAAATACTGCCGCAGGATCCCGTCGTCAAAGCAGAAATCGAAGGCTTTCGTCGGATCGCAGCGGGAATACAGCCACAGGAGGACCTCCGGCTGATAGATCTTCAGAAGCGTATCCGGGGTCAGGTTAAGGCCGCTCGAACCGCTCATCTTGCCGGTCGCGCCCTTGATGCCGATGAATTCGTAGCCCTGGAACAGCGGGGCTTCATAGCCGAAGATCTCCTTCGCGATCACTTTGCCGTTGTCGTAGCTGCCGCCGGGGCTCGCGTGATCCTTTCCGCCGGGTTCGAAATCCACGCCTTCATGGAGCCAGCGCATGGGCCAGTCGACCTTCCAGGCCAGCTTGCAGTTGAAATCCGTGTGGAAATCGAAGATCCCGTGATGGCCGCAGGCGCAGACGTATTCCGCCTTGTCGTCATCCGACAGGCTCAGGATCTTCGTTGTGTCGCGGTGACAGACCGGGCAGTAAATGCTGACCGGATAGTAGGCCTCGCGTTCGCCTTCCTGCGCATCCTGCGTGCGGAAGCTGTCGAGGATGTCGAAGATGCGCCCGCGCTCATGCAGGGCATGCAGCACGTGCTCCTTATAGGCGCCGCTGCGGTACATTTTCGCCTGATAGCGGTAGTCGAGACTGATCCCGATCTTCTCCATCGAAGCGATGAATTCATTTTCAAAATAGGCTGCGTAGGACTCGGCGCCGGAATCGAAGGGATCCGGTACGTCGACGTAAGGATATCCCACGTACTGCTCGAAATCGTCGCGGACGGCCGACACGTTCTTCGGGACCTTCCTCAGGCGGTCGAATTCGTCCCAGCTGAACAGGAGCCGGGCCTTTTTGCCGGCGCGCTCCAGGGCTTTGACCACGAAATAACTCGTGGCGATATCACGGAAATTGCCGATATGGATCGAACCGGAAGGGCTGATCCCGGCGGCACAGACATATTCTTCCTTGTCCGGACGGCGGGCAATGATCTTTGCCGCCACCTCATCTGACCAGTGCATAAAGACACCTCTGATTCAAAATATATGTGAGTATAGCATTTCAGCAAAAGAAACTCAAGTATTTGCTTCGATTGTCATCCTGAGCGACGTACCCGCAGGGTACAAGCGAAGGATCTTCTTACTTCAGCACCAGTTCCACCGGACAGTGGTCGGAGCCGAAGATCTCCTGGTGGATCGAAGCCGACGCCATGCGTTCCGCGAGCCGCGCCGAGACGATGAAATAGTCGATGCGCCACCCGGCGTTCCGCTCCCTGGCCTTCATCCGGTAGGACCACCAGCTGTATTCGCCGGCCTTATCCGGGTAGAAATACCGGAACGAATCCACGAAACCGGCGGCGAGAAGTTCGGTCATCTTGCCCCTTTCCTCGTCGGAAAAGCCCGCGTTCATATGGTTCGTTGAAGGATTCTTCAGGTCGATCTCCTCGTGCGCCACGTTCAGGTCGCCGCAGAGAATGACCGGCTTTTTCGCATCCAGGCTGACCATGTAATTCAGCAGGGAATCTTCAAAGCGGCAGCGGTAGTCCAGCCGCCGCAGGCCGTCCTGCGAGTTCGGCGTGTAGCAGCAGATGAGGAAAAAATCCTCGAATTCCAGCGTGATCACGCGGCCTTCGTGGTTATGTTCCTCTTCCGGCAGGCCGTAGCTGACCGAAAGCGGCGGGATCTTCGTAAAGACGGCTGTCCCGCTGTAGCCCTTCTTCTCCGCGCAGTTCCAGTACTCCTGATACTCCGGCAGGTCCATTTTGACCTGGCCTTCCTGCAGTTTCGTCTCCTGCAGACAGAAAATATCCGCGTCGAGCGCGGCAAAATCTTCCGTGAAATTCTTTCCCAGAACGGCTCTGAGACCGTTCACATTCCATGAAATAAGCTTCATCATGCAGCCTTTCAAAATCTTGTTACGACGATTGTAGCAGAGGTTCCTGCTGTTGTCAAAAAGGAGGTTCTTTCACAGGAAAAGACCCCTATCCGTTTCCGGAAAGGGGTCTTTTCAGGGTAGTTATTTGGCATAATCGACGGAACGGGATTCCCGGATCACGCTCACCTTGATCTGACCGGGGTATTCCATCTCATCCTCGATCCGCTTGGCGATGTCATGCGCCAGAATGGTCATGGCGTCGTCGTTTATCTGTTCGGGGACGACCATCACGCGGACTTCACGGCCTGCCTGGATGGCAAAGGACTTGTCCACGCCCTTGAAGCCGTTCGTAATCTCCTCGAGCTGGCTCAGGCGGTTCGTGTACGCCTCAAGCGTCTCGCGGCGCGCACCGGGCCGTGCAGCGGAGATCGCGTCTGCCGCCTGCACGATGCAGGCGATCAGGCTGGTCGCTTCCACGTCGCCGTGGTGCGATTCCACCGAATTGATCACAATGGCGTTCTCATGGTACTTGCGGCACAGATCTGCGCCGATCTGCACGTGGGAACCTTCCATGTCGTGGTCCAGGCTCTTGCCGATGTCATGCAGCAGACCTGCACGCTTCGCCAGGCGAACGTCCAGTCCCAGCTCTCCGGCCAGAAGCCCCGACAGATGCGCGACTTCGATCGAATGCTTCAGCGCGTTCTGCCCGTAGCTCGTGCGGAAATGCATGCGGCCCAGAAGCTTGACGAGTTCCGGATGGATGCCGTGCACGCCCACCTCGAGAACGGCGGCTTCGCCCTGTTCCTTGATGAATTCTTCGACTTCCTTGCGGGATTTCGCGACGACTTCCTCGATGCGGGCCGGATGGATCCGGCCGTCCAGGATCAGCTTTTCCAGGGCGATGCGGGCGATCTCGCGGCGCATCGGATCGAAACCCGAAAGCACGACGGCTTCCGGCGTATCGTCGACGATCAGGTCCACGCCCGTCGCCTGCTCCAGCGCACGGATGTTGCGGCCTTCGCGTCCGATGATGCGGCCCTTCATTTCATCGTTGGGAAGCGGCACCACGGAAATGGACACTTCGGCAACGTGGTCGGCG
This sequence comes from Lachnospiraceae bacterium, assembly GCA_017428265.1. Lineage (GTDB taxonomy): Bacteria > Bacillota > Clostridia > Lachnospirales > Lachnospiraceae > UBA6987. Next base: position 85,354 of record JAFRRD010000033.1, read on the forward strand.
GCACATTTCTGGATGGCGGTGACGATGTATTCCTTCGCCTTCCTTGTGGCGTCTTCCTTGGCCTGTGCGTCGATTTCCTTCAGCTTCTTCGCGATGTCGTGTCTGGCGTCTTCCTCGACACTGCGGATGAGGTATTCCTTGGCTTCCTCTTTCGAAAAACCGGAGATCTGTTCCAGCATGCTCTGCTGCTGGTCGATGATCTCCTGGACTTTCTGGTCTTTGCGTTTCAACTGTTCGTCACGGGCCTGAACGCTCTGTTCCTTCCTCTCCAGGGATTCGATCTTCTTATCCAGACTTTCTTCCTTGTTCTGCAGGCGGCGTTCGGTCCTCTGTAATTCGGCTCTTCTTTCCTTGGTCTCCCGCTCCAGGTCGTTCCTGGCGGCGAGATTTTCTTCCTTGGCTTCCAGAAGAGCTTCCCGTTTCTTTTCTGCTGCTGTCTTAATGGCTTCATCTATGATCTCACGCGATTTCACCTCGGCCGTTCCCACCGTTTCCTCGAAGACTTTCTTCTGGTGGTTGGCGGAGAGGATCCACGCGCAAACAGCTGCAATGATGGCACACCCGACGGCAATGCCGATCCAGAGAATGGGGAACGGCTTTGCAGGGCCTGCCGCAGCGATCATCATAAGTTGCGTCACAGGAGCACCTCCTTTATTGAATTTTCATGGTACGGAATATGTTAACAGTGATGAATAAACACATTCGATTTATTTTAACGAAAATAAAAGGGACTGTCAAGGGAAACTTTCCCCCGACAGCCCTTTTCATCCAAACTATATTGCGTCTTTCCCGATGCTCAGCGGAAAATCACAGTTTCACCCGGCAGAAGTTTTTCTTGCCCCGCTTCAGCAGGATGCCGTCGCCGGAAAGTTTGTCCGCTGTCAGCACCGCCTTGACGTCCGCGACTTTCCCGCCGTCCACGGAGACGCCGCCCTGCTCGATGGCGCGCCTGCCCTCGGAACGGGTCGGGACCAGGCCGGCCTTCACCAGCAGCGTGATCACGTCGACGCCGCCTTCCGGGATCTCGTCAGCCGCAAGCACACAGGTGGGCACATCCGCCGCAGCGCCGCCGGCAAAGAGCGCACGGGACGCCGCCTTCGCCTTCTCCGCCTCTTCCTCGCCGTGGACCATCTTCGTCAGCTCGTAAGCCAGGATCTCTTTGGCTTCGTTCAGCTTGCTGCCTTCCCACTTTTCCATCTCTTCGATCTGTTCAAGCGGCAGGAAAGTCAGCATGCGGATGCATTTCAGGACTTCGGCATCGCCGACGTTCCGCCAGTACTGGTAGAATTCGTAAGGCGAGGTCTTGTTCGGATCGAGCCACACGGCATTGCCCGCGGTCTTGCCCATCTTGTTGCCGTTCGAATCGGTCAGCAGCGTGATGGTCATCGCGTGGGCATCCTTGCCGAGCTTGCGGCGGATCAGTTCGGTACCGCCGAGCATGTTGCTCCACTGGTCGTCCCCGCCGAATTCCATGTTGCAGCCGTATTTCTGATACAAATAGTAGAAATCGTAACTCTGCATGATCATATAGTTGAATTCCAGGAAGGAAAGGCCTTTTTCCATCCGCTGCTTATAGCACTCCGCGCGCAGCATATTGTTAACGGAAAAATGTGCGCCGACCTCACGCAGCAATTCCACGTAGTTGAGCTTTAGCAGCCAGTCGGCGTTGTTGACCATCAGCGCTTTTCCCTCGCCGAAGTCGATAAACCTTTCCATCTGCTTTTTGAAGCAGGCGCAGTTATGTTCAATGGTCTCGGGCGTCATCATGGAGCGCATGTCCGTCCTGCCGGAGGGATCGCCCACGTAGCCCGTGCCGCCGCCGATGAGCGCGATGGGGCGGTTGCCCGCCATCTGCAGGCGCTTCATCAGGCACAGCGCCATAAAATGTCCCACGTGCAGCGAATCGGCGGTGGGATCGAAACCGATATAGAATACCGCTTTCCCGTTGTTGACAAGCTCGCGGATCTCTTCTTCATTCGTCGTCTGCGCGATCAGGCCGCGCGCAGTCAGCTCTTCATAAATCTGCATGGATCTTTCCTTTCAGATGCAAAAGATTATTGTCGTATTACGTCAAACACCAGCCCTGCGATGCCGAGGTCCAGCAGCATCGTAAACCCGACGACGCACACCAGGACCAGCACGGCGATCACCATCTTCACGCTGCCGTAGCCGTATTCCTTTTTGTCCGCAAA
>JAFRRD010000034.1 GCA_017428265.1 Lachnospiraceae bacterium
AACTCGAGGTCGAGAGCTACCAGTACATCAAGGACGGCGAAGTGGTCGCGGAATCCACCGCCACCTTCGATCCCGACACGCTGAAGCTGGTCACGCCGGTGGAAGAAGTCGTGATCGGTGCGGAATTCACCAACCCGTACAAACCCGAACCTACCGAATACCAGCCGAAGGTCACCAAGGTCATCGCCATCGACTACGGCCCGATCGTCCGCGAGAAGATCTTCAACTTCGAACTGACGCTGCTGGAGCAGGTCGACGCGGCCGGCGATCCGATCGAGGACGGCGCCATCATTCCGGAAGGCGGCGACAAGACCACGCTGACCATCCCGGCGGGCGGCACCACCGACATCGCCCTGTTCGGCAACATCCGCTTCGACAAGGCGGGTACCTACACCTTCAAGATCGTTGAGACCGCTGAGGATGAAGAAGGTATCACCTACGACGCGGCCGAGTGGACGCTGATCGTCGTGATCCGCGACACCGACAACGAACTCGAGGTCGAGAGCTACCAGTACATCAAGGACGGCGAAGTGGTCGCGGAATCCACCGCCACCTTCGATCCCGACACGCTGAAGCTGGTCACGCCGGTGGAAGAAGTCGTGATCGGTGCGGAATTCACCAACCCTTACAAGCCCGAACCTACCGAATACCAGCCGAGAGTCACCAAGGTCGTGACCATCGACTACGGTCCGCTGGTGAGAGAGAAGATCTTTAACTTCGAACTCACGCTGGTCGACCAGGTCGACGCGGCCGGCGATGCGATGGAAGAAGGCGTGATCATTGCGGAAGGTGGCGACAAGCTGACCCTGACCATCCCGGCCGGCGAAGTCACCAACACCGCCCTGTTCGAGGCCCTGCAGTTCGTCAAGGCCGGCACCTTCACCTTCCAGATCAATGAGACCGAAGAAGATGAAGAAGGCATCACCTACGACCTGGGCGTGTGGACGCTGATCCTCGTGATCCGCGACACCGACCATGAACTGGAAGTCGAAAGCTACCAGTACATCAAGGACGGCGAAGTGGTCGAAGAATCCTACGCGGTCTTCGATGAAGAGACGCTGAAGCTTGTGGAGCCGGTAGCCGACACCGTGATCGGTGCGGAATTCACCAACCCTTACAAGCCTGAACCTACTAATTACCAGCCGAAGGTCACCAAGGTCATCACCATTGACTACGGCCCGATCGTCCGCGAGAAGATCTTCAACTTCGAACTGACCCTGCTTGAGCAGGTCGACGCGGCCGGCGATCCGATCGAGGACGGCGCCATCATTCCTGAGGGCGGCGACCACGCCACCGTGATCATCCCGGCGGGCGGCACCACCGACATCGCCCTGTTCGGCAACATCCGCTTCGACAAGGCGGGCACCTACACCTTCAAGATCGTGGAAACGGCTGAAGATGAGGAAGGCATCACCTACGACGCGGCCGAGTGGACGCTGATCATCGTGATCCGCGACACCGACAACGAACTGGAAGTCGAAAGCTACCAGTACATCAAGGACGGCGAGATCGTTGCCGAGTCCGAGGCGGTCTTCGACGAAGAGACGCTGAAGCTTGTGGAGCCGGTGGAAGACACTGTCATCGGTGCCGAGTTCATCAACCCTTACAAGCCTGAACCGACCAACTACCAGCCGAAGGTCACCAAGGTCATCGAGCTTGGCTACGGCCCGACCGTCGCGGAGAAGATCTTCAACTTCGAACTGACGCTCCTGACCCAGGTCGACGCGGCCGGCAACGAGATCGAGGGCGGCGCCATCATTCCTGAGGGCGGCGACCACACCACGCTGACCATCCCGGCCGGCGAGGTCACCGACATCGCCCTGTTCGGCGACATCGAGTTCGTCAAGGCGGGCACCTACACCTTCCAGATCGTGGAGACCGCTGAAAATGAGGAAGGCATCACCTACGACGCGGCCGAATGGACGCTGACCGTGGTGATCCGCGACACCGATCCGGAACTGGTCGTCGAAAGCTACGCCTACGAGAAGGACGGCGAAGTGGTCGACCACTCCGAAGCCACCTTCGACGAAGAGACCGGCAAGGTCGTGGACGAAGTGGCCGACACCGTGATCGGCGCCGAGTTCATCAACCCGTACAAGCCTGCCCCGACCGAGTACCCCGCCAAGGTCATGAAGACCGTCATCGGCGAACCGACCGTGGCCGACAAGTACTTCCACTTCATCATGGAAGCTTCCGACGAGAACCCGGCGGGCGCCAGCCTGACGAGCTCCGACGAAGCCCTGGCCGTGGAGATCAAGGTCCCTGCCGGCACCACCGGTGCGGGCGTGGAAGCCTTCTTCGAGGCCGTGACCTTCGACCGGGCCGGCACGTTCGTCTTCACCATCACCGAGCTTCTGGAGGATGAAGAAGGCGTGACCTACGACGGCACCGTCTGGACGCTGACCGTGGTCGTGACCGACACCGACGGCATCCTGGAGATCTCCGACACGCAGTACGAGGCGGAAGACAAGGCGCCGAGCCTGGAGCTGGCGTTCTTCGAGAACCCTTACGCCCCGAGCCCGATCAACGCATACGCTCACGTCACCAAGACCCTGAGCGGCCAGACGCCTTCCGAAGACACGACCTTCGAGTTCGTGCTCACCGCGGCGACCCTGGTCCCGGGCGGCAGCTTCATGGGCGATGAAGAGATCATGGTCGGCGACAACTGGACCAAGACCATCGTGGGCGCCGGCACGGTAGACTTTGACACCATCAAGTACGTCAAGGCCGGCACTTACACCTACACCCTGACCGAGACCGACACTCACGCCAACGGCTGGACCTACAGCGCGGTCGTGTGGACGTTCACCGTCACGGTCACCGATACCGACGGCTTCCTGGCCTGCGAGACTCTGTACACCGCGGGCGAAGAGACCGGCACCACGGCCGAGTTCATCAACTACTACGAGCCGAACCCGGTCGAGTGGAATCCGGAAGTCCAGAAAGTCCTGTCCGAGGACAGCGACCTGACCAGAGCCGACGCGACCTTCCGCTTCCTGCTGAAGTTCGTGGAAGCCGACGTGGAAGGCGGCTGCAGCCTGACGGCGGACGACTCCATCCTGGTCGAGACGCTCCTGCCTGCGGGCGAGTTCGAGAGCGAACCCGTTGCCTTCGATAAGATCACCTTCACGAAGGCCGGCCTGTACACCTTCGAGATCACCGAGATCGACGACGAAGCCCTGGGCTTCACCTACGACACCACGCCGAAGACCCTGAAGGTCAAGGTCATTGACGTCAGCGGCGACCTGACGGTCAACTCCGTCACCGTGGACGGCGGCGAAGCCGACATCGACGGCACGAAGGTCGTGGTCATCGTCGAGAACGAGTACGAAGAGTTCCGGACCGAGGTCAGCGGCATCAAGACCTGGATCGGCGACGAATTCGAAGAGCATGTACGTCCTGTCTCCATCACGATCCGCCTGTATGCGGACGGCGTGGAGATCGCGCACAAGGTCGTCACGAAGGAAGACAACTGGACCTACACCTTCGGCGATCTGCTGAAGTACAACACGGACGGAACGCTGATCAGCTACACGATCACCGAAGACCGGGTGCTGGGCTACATCACCGAGTACAGCGGCTACAGCGTGATCAACAGACGCATTCCGGACACCGGCGATACTTCGATCCTGCCTTGGGCCATCGCCATGGGCGGCAGCGTTGCTGCTCTGGGCGGCGTGCTCCTGGTCACCAAGAAGAAACGCAAAGAGGACGAAGAAGAGTAATTCTTCCCCTCGGAACGGCTCCCCGTGATCCATCGGGTCACGGGGACTGAGAAAAACAGCAGCCGCCTGAGATCTTAACGGTCTCAGGCGGCTTTTCTTTTGCGTTTAAGGCCCCTCACGCGCCTCCAGACGGGTTTTAACGCTTTCAGCGTGAAAATATGCGGGGAAATGAGTCCGGAGGCGTACAGGGGGGTTTGAGTCGACGGCGGCTGTTTTTTGGGGGTACCGAAGGTCGGTTCAACAGGCGCCGGAGACCGCCTTTCTTTATGGTCCCGGACCCGGAGGCCGGTTCTCCTCATGCCGGAGGCGGTCTGCCCGCTCCCGGCCGTGGCCGCGGGAAACCGGGACACAGGGCGTGTTAGGAAATCGGCGCGAATGAAATGAAACTATTTTTTGCAATATCTTTGACAAATTAAGTATAAAGCGGTATAATCAAATCAAGAAATGACAGTTGATATTTTTTAATACCGGCTGGCGGAAAATAGGAGGGATGTAACATGAAAAAATTATTATCACTTGTACTGACCTTCACGCTTTTGTTATCGGTCTGCAGCGTGGCAGCACAGGAAGGCAGCGGGGAAGATCTCCCGGTGATCAAAAAACCTGTAGAGATCACGGTGACTGACGATCTGGGCGAACCGCTTCCCGGCGTATCCGTACAGCTGACGGATGAAGACGACAACGTGCTGGAGGCCTGGCAGTCCGACGGCAGCAAACTGAAACTGTATCTGGAAGAAGGCCAGTATAAGGTCGATGGCATAGAAGTGCCGGAAGGGTACTTGCTGGAGGATCCGCTGGATGTTGCGGTGGAACTGACGGAAGATGAGCAGAATGTGTTTGTCGGGCAATGTGAATACGATCATATTCATAACACGGATTTCTGCACTGATCCCAGCCACGTCGGCTTTGAATTATACTTTATCAACGGACAGATCGCATACTGCTTCAATCACTGCCTGGCCAATCCGAACAGAAGCAGTGAATATATTATGCAGATAGCGTGTCCTGATTTTCTTTGGGATCATGCCCTGAACAAGAAAGTGGATCCGGAAAAAGACATAGAACAGCAGAAGCAGGATCTGTACGATCATGTGCTTGGCATTATCTATCATTCAAAGGATCTTGCCAATTATGGCCTGAATGAGGCTCAGAGCCGCTGGCTGACCTATATGGCCATCAAGAGCTACACGGACTGTGAGCATCCCGCATTCAAGAACTATTACGATGATGGTACAAGCACGTATGACAGAGTAAACCATGTCTTCAAACCGGGCGGGACCGTCTGGGGCTCTGTTGTCCATCATGCGGCAGCAGACCATAAGAATGTACCGGGTTATAATGCGGTAGAAGCGCTCTCGAACTACAAAAATGCCTATGATCATCTGCGTGAATGCACTACTCATCCGAACTATGACCTTTACATTTATTATCCTACCAACTGGGACGCTCAAGGCGGCGGCTTCCAGTGCCTGATCACGGGCCAGCCTGTTACCACCAGGAGAGCTGCCTACTCCGTCCGGGAAGCCACCTCCGTGAAGGTCTTCTGTGAGTGGAACGACCAGAACGACAAGAACCACAAACGTCCCAGTGTTGAGGCTTTCGCCGCCGCCCTGGAACTGTTTGCGGACGGCAGCAACGTCACCGACCTCTACCGGAGCGGCCTGACCGTGGAAGACCGCGGCGGCACCTACGTCATCAGCTTCTCCTCCATCCCCAAACGCAATGACGCAAAGCAGGAGATCAGCTACGTCGTCCGCGCCTCCGCCTTCGGCTACCAGGCCAGCATCGACCTGGCTTCCAACGGCGACACCATCGTCTTCACCTACACCGGCTTCGGCTTCATCCCGATCGATCACGGCATCATCAAGCCCATCAAGCCCATCAAACCCGTCAGACCCGCCCCCCGCTTCACCATCGGCTTCTGACCTCCCCCTCACCACCCAACCAACCACCTCTCCCGGCCTCCCCAGGCCGGGATTTTTCTGACAGGGGGACGGTTCCTTTGTCAGCTTTTCTGACAGGGGTGATTCTCGGTCCCCCGAATAAAACCTGCTTTGCGCCGGCCATTGCCTGCCGCCGCTTCACTAAAAAACTCTCAGCCGGAAATGACTGAGAGTTTTTTTGATGACCTGCCGGTTTGCCGTGCCGGTCAGTCCGGATCGCAGACATCCACCAGTTCGATGGTGAAGTTGAGCTCTTTGCCGGCCATGCGGTGATTCGCGTCGAAGGTGACGGTGCCGCCGTCTTTTGCGATGACGCGGACAGGAATGGGCTGTCCGTAAATGTTCTGCAGGTAGACTTCATCGCCCACGGCCAGGCCTTCGGAACCGGCCACGCGTGCGGTCTCCACCGTGAAGACGGCGTCGGGATCCGCCTCGCCGTATGCTTCGGAGGGCATCAGATGGACCTGGACGGTCTCGCCGATCTCCATGTCCGCGACGGCAGCGTCGAAGCCGGGGATCATCATGCCGGCGCCGCAGATGAATTCCAGCGGTTCCCCGCGGTCGTAGGACGAATCGAACACGGTCCCGTCATTGAACGTCCCGCGGTAGTGCGTGACGCATTTCCGTCCGACGTTTTTCCCGGTCAGCACCGGCCGGCAGCCCGCGCAGCCGCCGCATCCGGACCCGCAGTCGCTTCCGCAGCCTTCGCCGCCGTCCGCGCCGCAGCCGCATCCGCAGCCTTCGCCGTCCGCCTCAGCCGCGTCGCGCTCCGCGCCGTCATGCTCTCCGCAGCCGTGCTCCCCGCAGGCGTGCGCTTCCCCATGATGTTCATGATGGTCGCAGTTCGCCCCCGTATTCACCAGTTCCCCGCGCAGATACGCCGCGACCGCGTCGTCCGCGTTCCCGGCCGCTCCGGCGCACAGTTCGATCCCGGCCTCCTCCAGCGCCGCCTGCGCGCCGCCGCCGATCCCGCCGCAGATCAGCACGTCGATCTGCTTCCCGGCCAGCAGTCCGGCCAGCGCGCTGTGCCCGCTGCCTTCCGCGCTCACGATCCCGGAAGAGACGACCTTTCCGTCTTCCACTTCATACACCTTAAACTGCGCACAGTGTCCGAAATGCTGGAACACCGCGCCGTTTTCATAAGTTACTGCGATCTTCATAAAAATCTCCCGTCTGCAGCGGACGCTTTCCGCCCCCGCCGTGTTTTACGGCATTGCCGTATTCCCGGCCCCGCCGTGTCTCTGGCCTCGCGATATTCCCGGCCTTTCCGTATTCCCGGCCCCGCCGCGGCAGGACCGGCAAAAAGCATTATACCAGAAAGAGAGAAGAAGGCAACCCTTTCCGCCTCATCCCCGCGCTTCCCAGACCACTGCCTGATACGGCTTCAGCCTGACCGCTCCGCCGCCTGTTTCCGCCCCTCCGCAGTTGTCCAGCAGCACCCGGGCTCCGCCGACCCATTCGGGAAGCGTGAACCGCACCGGACGTTTCGTGAAATTGCCGGCGATGAACAGCCGGTCGCCCGCGTATTCGCGGCTGTAGGCGGCCACCTTCCGGTCGCCGGGCGCGAACTCTTTCATTTCCCCGTAAATGGCGGCGTCACAGGTCTTCTTGATCTCCAGCAGTTTCTGATAATACCGGTACACGGACCGTTCCGCCCGCAGATCCTTCTCCGCGTTGATCTCCGGATAGACCGGATTCACGCACTGCCACGGCTCGTGCCCCCGGTTGAACCCCGCGTTGACGCTGCCGTCCCACTGCATGGGCACCCGGGCGTGGTCGCGCGCGCCGTACCGGATGAAGCGGAAAGCCAGCTTTTTCGGCATATGGTAAGAGGTCATGAGATCGTACACGAAATGGCTCACCGGATCCTTCAGCTCGTCCATGCTGCGGAAATCGCAGTTCGTCATGCCGAGCTCCTGGCCCATGTAGATGAACGGGATCCCGAAACCGAGGTACGTGACCGTGGCCAGCATCGTGGCCGCCTCATAACGATAGTGCTTCGTGTCGATGCCGAAACGGTTCACGCAGCGCGGATTGTCGTGGTTCTCCAGCACCAGCGTGTTCCAGCCTTCCCCGAAACTGGCGGTCTGCGGCCCGAAGAGCCCTTTTTTGAACTGCAGCAGGTCGAATTTCTTCCTGAAAAACTTCATGCCGCCGATGTTGTCGGAATCCAGGTGGCCGAAATTGAAGATCGTATCCAGCTCGCGGTTTTCCGCCCGCACATATTCCCGCGCGTTCTCCGGCGACGGATGAAAGGATTCGCCGACCGTATAGCAGTCGTAGCGGGAGAGCACCTCCCGGTTCAGCTCCTGCAGATATTCATGCATGTGCGGACCGTCCACGAAGTACTGCGCGCCTTTCTGGAAGGTCTTCTTCGCCGTGTCGTCGCGCAGCGGATGGACTTTCGAGGACATATTGAAGACATCGAAGCGGAAGCCGTCCACGCCTTTTTCCAGCCAGAAATCCAGGATGCCGGCGATCTCCCGCCGCACTTTCGGGTTATCCCAGTTCAGGTCCGCCTGCTCCACGCAGAACAGGTGCAGATAAAACTCGTCGCTGTCCCCGATGCGCTCCCAGGCACTGCCCGTAAACGTGGAGGCCCAGTTGGTGGGCGGCAGCAGTTTCCCGCCTTTTTTCCGCCCTTTGCGGATGATGTAATAATCCCGGTAAGGCGAATTCGGCGAGCTCAGCGCGGCTTTGAACCACGGGTGTTCCGTGGATGTGTGATTGACCACCATGTCCATGATCACCTTCAGCCCGCGGCGGTGGCATTCGTCCAGCAGCCGCTCAAAATCCGCCATGGTGCCGAATTTTTCGTCGATGGCGCGGTAATCGCTGATGTCGTACCCGTAATCCCTGTCCGGCGACCGGTACAGCGGCGAGAACCAGATGGCGGTGACGCCCAGGTCCCGGACATAGTCCAGCCTGGAGATGATCCCTTCGATGTCGCCCCAGCCGTCGTTGTTCGCGTCCATGAAACTGAACGGATAGATCTGATAGACTGCGGCGTTTTTGTACCAGTCGGTCTTCACGACACGTCCTCCTCTTTCAGCGGTCACTTCCGCCTGCATCTTATCGCACCACCGGTCCCATTTTTCGCGGTATTCCTCCTCGGGGACGATCCGGGCAAGCAGATCGGCCGGAGAGCGGACGCCCCGTCGGCGGCACTCCGCAACGCACCGTCGGTACATTTCCCAGTCCAGCTCGTCCGGGTCCGGGACCAGCGGGACCGCCTTGAGCCCGGCCCTTAGCGCGGCTGCCGCGCGGGTATGCCCGTCCGTCATGACCGGCACGCCGTCCAGGATCTTCACGGGGATGGGGTCGAACGCGGAAAGATCGGCCGGAGAGAACCAGCTTTCCGCTTCCCGCAGCTTCTTTTCGGAAACGTAAAACTGGGACGGCTGCAGATCGGCCAGTTTCAGTTCTCGGATATCCATGGGCGCCTCCTCGGGTGCGTTTGACGCTGTGATAACATGATCCGCCGGCATTGCATGACGGCGCGGATCCTCTGGCGTACCATGACTCCACGGATCCTCCGGCTTTTCACAGGGAACGGTAAAAATCCACCGCTCCCGCGATCTCCTTCGCGGTCGGATGCCCCTTGGCGATGCCGCCGATCAGCCGGAGCGGCCCCACCGTATCGAATCCCGGGCAGTGATAAACACCGATCTCCCGGCAGCCCTTTCCGGCCGCAGCCCGCCGGATCCCCTTCAGAAAGCCGCCGGCCGGCGCGCCGTGGGTATAGAGATAAAACACCTCCCTGTTTTCAGGCAGATGTGCTTCGGCAAAGGCAATGAGGGGCTTCGCAAAAGAACTGAAATAGATGCCGGAAGCCAGCCCGATCCGCTCAAAGGCGGAAAGGTCCGCGTCCGGCTGTTCTGTCACGTCGATCAGGCATACGGAAGGATCCGCTGCCGCGATCGCGTCCAGCAGTTTTTTGGTGTTGCCGTGGTGCCGGGAGAAGTAGACGATGGCGGTTTTCATCAGGACCTCCGCATTTCCGGGGCAAGCGACAGGGGGACTGAAATTATTATATCACAAAAAAACCGGCGGGAAGCATTTGGCCGTAAAAACCTTCGGCTTCCGCACCGGCATCTCCGGGGATCCTGTCCCTGTTTTCCTTCCGCCATCATGCCTGATCCGGTCTCGGATCCCTGGTGGCAGCAGACGACCATTCCTTATCCCAGCGCCACGTCCAGCGCCATCATCAGGCTGAAGCCGACGGCGAAGAATATGACGCCGATGTTGGAATGCCCGCCGGACGACATCTCCGGGATCAGTTCCTCCACGACCACGTACAGCATGGCGCCGGCCGCGAAGGAGAGAAGATAGGGCATCGCGGGGACCACCAGACCCGCAATCAGGACCGTCAGCCCGCCGAAGACCGGTTCCACCGCCCCGGACAGCACGCCCAGCCGGAACGACTTCCTCCTGTTCTTTCCCTCCGCAAACAGCGGCATGGAGATGATCGCGCCTTCCGGGAAGTTCTGGATCGCGATGCCGAGCGCCAGCGCAAACGCACCGCCGGCGGTGATGTGGGCCGAGCCGGACAGCAGTCCCGCACAGACCACGCCGACCGCCATCCCTTCCGGGATGTTGTGCAGGGTCACGGCGAGGACCATCATGACGGTCCGGTCCAGGCGGCTTTTCAGCCCCTCCGTCTGATCCGCCTGGTCGATGCGCCGGTGCAGGTGCGGGATCATGTGGTCCAGCAGCAGGAGGAACAGGATGCCCAGCCAGAAGCCGATGAAGGCGGGCAGGAACGCCAGGCGACCGCGGTCCGCCGCCTGCTCGATCGCCGGGACGATCAGGCTCCAGATGGACGCCGCCACCATCACGCCCGCGGCAAAACCGGTCAGCGCGCGCTGCACGCCGGCCTGCAGGTCCTTTTTCAGAAAAAATACGCAGGCGGCGCCCGCCGCCGTGCCCGCAAAGGGGATGAGCAGTCCCCAGATGACTGTTTTCATTTCCGTCCGAACAAGCCTTTCTTTTCATAAGGCGCCGATTCCGCGCCCAGACAGCGGTACCCCGTGGCATTGACGGCGGCAGTCAGGGCCTCCGTATCCACGGGCGCTTCCGTCAGGAGCGAGGCCTCTTTTTTCGCCCGGGAGGCGGAGACCTTTCTGGCGGAAGGCACCGCTTTCCGGATCGCGTCGCAGACGTGCGCTTCGCACATGCCGCACATCATGCCGTCGATCTTCAGCGTCGTTCTGATCATGTTTCTGTCCCTGCTTTCTGTTGATATCCGCAGCCGCGGCAAGGACCGCCGGGCCGGCGTGTGTTCCCGGGCAAAGCGGCAGGAGCCGCCCCGGGCATTCCGAGTTGTTTCACCGTGCCGTGCTCCTGCCGGACCCGTCTGCGGGTTAGCGAATGCTAACCTTGTGCCAGTATAACTGTCCGCCCCTGAAAATTCAAGTGTTTTTCAGCAAAAAACTGCCCCGGACGGGGCAGCTTTTGACGGTTCGCACCTGAACAGAAGAGGAGTTCAACCTTCCATCCAGGCCTCAAAATAGATCCGCGTGCCTTCTTTGACGCTCAGATCGGCGCCGGTGTTCCCGATCATATAGCCGATCAGCTGGACCGGGATCGCGGGATTCTTCAGCTTGAGTTCCCGCTTCCGCGAGCGCGCCATTTCGGCGATCACTCCGCGCAGGTCCGCTTCGCCGTACGCCGCCCGGTAAAGCTCCGCGTCCTTATTGCGCCGCCGCAGGCAGCAGGCATTGTGCGCTTTCTGCAGCAGGACGGAGATCAGGCAGGTCGCGGGCAGGATCACCAGCGCCGACACCCAGAGCGGGACGCGCGTGGCGAAGCCGTAGAAATCGTTCCAGCCGCCGTTGGCCTCGCCGATGACGACCACCATCACGACGTAGACCGCCGCGTAGATCAGCACCGGGATTATCGCCAGCCCGGCCTCCCGTTTCCGGATCAGATGGCTGTTGATGAAGCAGCAGTACGTAACGATGGACACCACGGGGCAGACCCCGTGCAGGAAAAAGCGCGAGCCGCTGAAGATCAGCCGGAATCCCTTGACCGGAGCCAGGATGCAGAGCGACACCAGAAACGTCAGCGCGACCGCCGTCACCGTGACGTGCATCATCACCACCACCCAGTCCGGCAGATGATAATTGCCCGTCCGGAGCCCGTCGATCGTATACGGCAGGCAGAGCATCATGGACAGCCCCGCGATGATGTTCGAATTGACCGTGAACATGCAGAACGTGCGGATCCCCATATGGTCGAAGTTTTCGTCGTACAGCGTCACCAGGTTCATGGTCACGCCGATGATGACGCAGACGGCCACGACGGCCGCACCGATCATCGCGAACAGGCACTGCATCCGGTTGCTGCGGATCGCCGGATCTTTCATGAGACACCTCCTTGAAAAGCGGGAGAGCAGATTCGAAAAACATTATATCATCTGCCGGGAAAAGATGCAAATGCCGCGGCGCGGCGGCGATCCTTCCCTGCGGCCGGAATTGCGCTTGCGGCCATCCCCCTCAGGGTGTATAATCAAACCCGCTGAGAGGTGGTATCCCTGACATGAAGATCCTTGCTGTATCCGATGAAGAATGTCCCGCGCTGTGGGATTTTTACACGCCCGGCCGGCTGGACGGTTATGACCTGATCCTGTCCTGCGGGGATCTCAAGCCCGCGTACCTGCGGTTTCTGGTCACCATGAGCCATGCCCGGCTCCTGTACGTCCACGGCAACCATGACGTCCGCTATGCGCAGGATCCGCCGGAAGGCTGCGACGAGATCGACGGGAAGCTCGTGACCTATAACGGCGTCCGGATCCTCGGACTCGGCGGCTGCCTCCGGTATCACGAAGGGCCGCACCAGTACACGGAAGCCGAAATGGCGCGCCGCATCCGGCGGCTCCGCCGCGACCTCAGAAAAACGGGCGGGGCGGACATCGTGATCGCGCATACGGCCCCGAGAGGGATCGGGGACCTGGAGGACCCGGCCCACCGGGGATTCCGGGCGTTCCTCGACCTGATCGACGAGTACCAGCCGGCGCTTTTTCTTCACGGGCACATCCATCAGCGCTATGAGCATGACCTGCCGCGGGAATCCCGCCGCGGAAATACCCGGATCATCAACGTTTCCGAGCGGTATGAGCTCGAGTATGCGGCGCCGTCCGACAGAAACGCGGACATCGTCCGGATCACGAAGGTCCGCAGCCCGTCCGAGATCATCTGAGGCTCTTGAGATATTCCTTATGCGCGTCGGTGACGCGATAACTTTCCAGGGCCTTCTGAATGGCCTTTTTATGTACCCAATCGTCCAGCCGGCGCTGTTCCAGGTACGGAACGGTCTTTTCATACTGCTTCGCGAGCGCCGTGGCAAAATACCAGGCGATCATCATCTTCAGGTAATAATCGTCCCCTTTTTTATTCGCGGCGAGCTCCGGGTATTCCTCCCGGAAATCCTCGTCCAGAAACTCGTTCATCAGCATGCGGATCCCGAAGCGCGCCGTGTAAACGTGCTCCGATGCGATCCATTTTTTGATGTAAGGCAGAAGTTCCCGGCGGTTTTTCCGGAAGGCTTTCGGCGTCGCCTGATCCGATACCGGCCAGCAGTCGACGTAGGGCAGGAAGGCTTCCACGGCCTGAACGCACGCGTCAAAATCCCGGATCATCGCGATCACGAAGAAATGGATCAGGTTTTCTTCGTAGTACCGGTGAGGCAGCGCGTTCAGGAACGCGTCCCGCTCAGGGCTTGCGAAGATCTCTTTGGCGATGCGCCGCATCTCGGGCGTCCGGACGCCCAGGATGGTCTCCGGCGGGATGTTCGGGACCAGTCTGGCCTGGAACTGCCGGTAAGCCTCGTCTTTCACCTCCATGAGGCGGCCATACAAAGTCACTGCCGGCCATGAGTCTTTGCACAGCTCCATGTAGACCGAGCCCGGCTCTTCGCCGCCGGAGAGGAGATGCTTCGGAAAGGCTTTCTGCTGAAATCCCAGTTTTTTGTATAAGGCGACGGCTTTCCGATTCTCCGGATCCGGATCCACCCAGACCGTTTCCGCGCCGTTGCGGAACGCTTCTCCAATCGCACGCGACAGTCCAATCGCGGCAATGCCCCGCCCCCGCGCGGAGCGGAACAGCTTGATGTCCAGCGCGGCGCTCCGATGAGCTGCGTCGATCTCATAGAACGATTCTCCGCAGTATTCCCCGTCTTCGAAGATCGAAAAATGGTTCAGAGCAGGCCTGCGGGATACGATCCGCCGGAACCAGTCCTGCATCTGCCCAGCTGTTTGGCTCAGTCCGTCCGGGAACCCGACGAACTTCATGACGTCCCCGTCGGCCCACAGCCGCTGAACATCGGCGAGATCTGCCGCGGTCGTTTCTCTGACTTCGATCACTTTATGCCTCCGCTGCCGTTTCTTTGCCGGCCGTTTCCGCTTCCTTTGCCGCTGCCAGGTCCAGGCCGGAACCGGGGATGGCGATCTCATACCGGTCCTTCTTCTCCCCTTCTTTGGCCGGCGTCTTCCGGACTCCCCACAGCAGGCTGCGGATCTCCAGAGTGCCTGTTCCTTCATCCTTCTTCACGCGGTACGGGATCACTGACACCGCGAAGGCGCCGAGGGCGGCGCGGCCGATGGCTTTTCTGAGTTTCATGGGTGTCCTCCTTTTTTCAGCGGCGGCAAAATTCTTTTGCGTGCCATTTTCCTCCATCATACAACAACCGGCGGTTTTATTCAATCACGGCAGATCCGCTGCCGGCAGGAATGAGGGGGGCGGTCCGGATCTCCGGAGACCGGCGCGGGAAAAGGGGACTGAAATACGGTTTCCGCTGAAATGAAAAAACAGGCAGACCGCAGGATCCGCGGATATGCCTGTTTTTTGTTGAGCGCAGCGGGAGGGATTCGAACCCCCGTGCGGTTGCCCGCAAACTGATTTCGAGTTTTACGCGCGTTTGGCTTATTCCGGTTGGCTCAGGCTGATCCGGGTCACTTCGTCCATGACGAAAATGGCGTCATTACTGGATTTTTGAACAATCTGACCCAAGATGACCTCAAAATGATTCGTGCCGGCCTGAAATCATAAGGATCGGATTTTTATCAATAATAGGCTTTTTCTTGCAAAAATGCAAGAACAAATGCAAGAAAATTACCTGTCTTTGGCACATTGGAAAGGCTCCTCCTTCGGACAAAAAATGTGAAGGAGCATCTCCATGAAAATCGACCTAAATGAACTGAAGTCTTACCCGAACATTATGAGTAAAGAACAGCTCTGTAAGGCCTGCCATATCAGCAAGCGCACCGCGCTCTTTTTGCTGGAGAACGGTTTGATCCCGCATATTGATACCGGCAAGAGGACGCGCTGTTATATCATCCGCAAAGCCGACGTGATCGCTTTTGCCAGGAAGCAGAACTCGGAGTCATTCAGGAAAGAGCAGCCGCAACAGCCCGCAGCACCGGAACCGGTTCAGGAGGTCATCAGTTCTGTCCGAATTAAAACACAGATGCCGAAAGATTCGGAAGTTATCCGCAGATTTTACAAGAGTAAAATGTCCGCTTACCCTGACGTCATGAGTACGGCACAGGTGACGGAGTTCACCGGTTATAACCGCCACACCGTCGGCAGGTGGATCAGTACCGGAAAACTGCGGCCGCTCAGAGTAGGACACAAGCATATGATCCCCAAGGTCTACTTGCTCGACTTTATGATGTCGGACGGTTTCAGTAAAATCGTCCGAAAGACAAGCGAGCACAAGATGCTGCTGTGGGAACTGGTCAAGAAAAAGGGTGATAAATCCGGCCCGCAGAAAGGAGGCCGGGAATGACCGTCAGACTGGATGCGTATGATCTAAGGGCGGTGATCAACGGTCTGTTTCAGACCAGGACTGCCTTGGGGAAAGAGCGGCAGGGCAAAATCGAAGCGCTCGTTCTGAGGCTTATTGATACCTGTGAACAGCTAAAACCTGGCCGGCGGGCTAAGATCCGCCTGGAACCCGGTGAAGCCAGACTGATCCTGCTGTGCCTGAACGAGTGGAGGAACCGGTTTATAGCGGCAGGAAAGGCGGCGGCTGCAAACGGGATCGGGGAAGTGATGGTAAGGTTTGACAGGTAGAATAATGGGTAATTTCAACTCACAACCCTTTAAAAAAGTACAAAACAGCTGCCCGCAACCCTTTAAAAAAGTACAAAAGCAAGGTTGACACAGTGTAATGTTGCATCCTTGCACCCTTGAATCAAGAATGGGGCCGCAGCAATGCGGCCCCTCCTCTCGTTTCAAAACCTTATTGAGATTTAAACTAATTTCGGCAGTTATATAATTTAGCCGAATTTTGTTGAAGTATTTGCATCAGGAGGTCCATCTCAGATCTGCCCACTCTTTACTACCACCTGTTTCCCCGAGAATGCAATGCCGTATGTTACGATCTGACTGACTCCGCGTTCGGAAAGTTCTGTTGCATACTGTTTCTTCTCTATCTGTGAAAGTGCTTCCTCTGCCAAATTGGAGAGTGATGTATCACTGGCTTCCCGCGCAGCCTTAAACTCCATTAAAATACCGGGAAGCTTAAGATCTTTCGGCTCAAGCTGCAGATCAAATCGGCCGTCGCCGGCTTCTCTGTTTGATCGGATGAAATACCGTGAAGAAAGACTGGCAACCAATCCCAAAATCATACCATGATAAAAACCTTCTGCTGCTCCGTCAAAACTGGAGATGCAGCTGATCATGTACTTCCTGAGAGCTTGCTGCAGACGGTCACCGTCGCTGCGGTAGATCGCTTTTTCAATTTCCGGAATAACTGTTCCTGCCGGCTGCTGCCGAAGCCAGCCTAAGATTTCCGTGTTGTATACTCTGCGAACCTCCGTATTGGGAAGCTTCAGCTCCGCAAATGTCCCGAATTCCGTTTCCTTCGGAAGCCCCACCGTCGTCAGATACCCTGCCAGAAGCAGGAAACTGAAGATCGTATCCGCTCCGTCAGCAATTCGGGGATAAATCACTTCCATATCGAGAGCAGCATGGATCTCTTCACCCTGCATCACTGACTGAAGATTGTCTGCGATTTCCGGCGTCAGGCCGCGCATAAGTTCATGAATGATCTCATTGTCGCTGGTGTTTGCCCAATACGCCTTTGCCTGTCCGCCATTGGAAAAGTAATTCGTGACCGACCACGGATTATAGACCGATGTGTTGCCAAACAGATATCCGTCATACCAAAGACGGACTTCCTCCATCCGGTCTGCTTTCCCGTAGTATGAGGCCATAGCCCGAACCTCTTCCTCAGTAAAGCCGAAAAACTGACTGTACTTTTCGTCCAAAACCGTGTTAACTGTCGGATTGTTCAAGCCACTGAAGAGGTTTTCTTTCGAGACTCGCATGATTCCGGTAAGGACACCAAAAGCAAGATCAGGATTGTCTTTCAAGCCTCCGGACAGGAAATTCCGCATGAAAGAGATAACATCCTGATAAAAACCTTTGGCGTATCCCTGCTGAATCGGCGTATCGTATTCATCAATCAGGATCACCACTTTAGATTGATGATACGTTGCCAGAAGACGTACCAGGTTGAGAAGCGCCCGGCTGTATTCCACGTCACTTAAAAGGCCCTGCTCCATACGGCGGAGGTAATCCCGGTCATCCTGATCAAGAACATCATTCATGCCAAGTTCAGAATGCCTCTTGTATTCATCTTTCAGCAGAAGGCGGATTGCCTCCAGGCAGCTACCCCAGTCATCGTATTTCACATCCTTGAATGTGAGCATGATCACGGGATATGCCCCCTGGAACTGACGGTACTTTTCACCGCACTGCCATATCTTCTTGTCCCGGAAGAACTGGGCTGTATCCGAATCCGTTATTTCAAAGAACGTCTTCAGCATATTTAATGCCAATGTCTTTCCAAAACGGCGGGGACGGGTAAACAGAGTGACCATGTTGCGGTCATCGATCAGCTCCTTGATCAGAAGTGTTTTGTCCACATAATAGCAGTCACCGGCAACTTCGACGAAAGAGGTATTTCCGACTGCAATCGGGAGCAGATTCCTTTCCTCTTCTGTGACTGGTGGCATATTTATTCCGGGTCGAAAAGCCAGTACGGAAGATTCCGGAATGTTCCAATTCCGTCCAACTTTAACCGCCCCTTTTAGTTTGCCTTCCTGACACAGTCCCGAGACTCTTCGGGATGTCATATGAAGTATTTTGGCTGCAGCAGCCGTGCTGATAAGCTTTTCTGCCATTGTTCAATACCTCCGATCGGAAATAATATACCATCTATCGGAAATCCCGTCAAGAATTTCCGATAGATTTCCGATAAAGCAAAAAATATTTCCGATGGCCGCTGTGTGATTTCCGATAGGAATGGGCCTTATAGTAAGAACAAGCCACTCTGTCTCCTCAGAAGCAGCGGTCAGGGAAGATTCTATCTAAAGGGACACTATATATTTTTGTAGTTTTGCTGCTTTACTACTCTATCGAAGATATGACTTCTTTCAGTGTGCGAATATCATTTGGATCATTTATGATATGCATTTTTCTATGGCAGTTCGGACAGAGGGCTACACAGTTATTTACAGAATCCATCCCGCCTTTTGAAAGCCAATTTATATGGTGACATTCCAGATATGGTTCCCCATACGGATCGTTAAACGGGGCTTTTTTGCCACATAATTGACAAAATCCTGCTGCTCTCTTTTTAACATACGCCGCAATAGTCGGATTTCGATGGTATACTGTTGTATTCACCGCACTGGCGGTAGCTCGTGTACTTTTCTTTTCTGCCGCCTTCTTTAAGCTACTTAATGATTTTGAAGATTCTTTATGAACTGCAAACAAAAAATCTTTTTCCAGATCTTTAGCGTCAGGCGGAGTCACATTCTGAAACGTTCCAGGATTCTTTTGATTAACAAGCCACTTTAAGCGATCCCATTGCTCTGGTTTCAGATATGTAATCGAACCTCTTTTACTGATGGCAATAAAACTTTTAAATTCATCAATGTGAACAGGCCTTGAGAACATTTTTAGTTGATGAATGTCAGCCATCCACCAGCCGAGATCCTGCTCAGGCACAGAAGCGATTATACCGTAGCCAAGAAGACATCCACTATACTGTTTATAAAGTGCCTTTTGTTGAGCAATGAACGCCTGAAAAGCAATTCCGTAATTAGCTGGAATGTGGGAAGTTGCCATACCAAGGTTATGTCTTGCCTCCTTCGCGCACATAAATACTATAACATCGCCTGGGCTGGCATTTTGGGGAACAGACCAGGCTACTTGTCCGTTTTCGAAGCCCTTCAGCAAGATATCGATATTAGTACCATCTCCCTTATCATAAAGGGTTTTGACCTCCGACAATTCGCAAGAATTATTGAAATTAACAATGACAATCCCGGCTTTTTATCATGCGCAAATTGCCGTCCTGATTTTACGTATCTCACTTGCAGAATTTCCAAAGCAGAGTATAATAATGGCTGAGTTTAGACTGGAGGTGGATAAAATGTTTCTTGAAAAAATGAATTATCTGGACGTCGAAAAATATCTGAAAACCCGCGATACGGTTGTAATCCCGGTTGGCAGCATCGAAAACCATGGAAAGCACATGCCCCTCGGCACGGATACGATGATACCACATCGCATTGCAGAGCTGTATTCAGCCATGTCCGACACAGTGATCGCGCCAACTGTGAACTATGGTGCGACAGCGGATATCGTCGGCTTCCCCGGAACGATTTCGCTGGGCGTGGAGGGACTTCGCGCCCTGCTGGAGCGCATTTGCGATCAGCTCTATGATTATGGTTTCCGTCATTTTATTATTCTGAACGGTCACGGTGGAAACAGCAAATCCATCACGGAGGTTGGCCATCATCTGTATGCAAAGGGCGCGATTCTTGCTAACCTGAACTGGTGGTTGATTGCCGGAGAGCTTCGTCCGGAATGGAAGGGCGGCCATGGCGGCGGCGAAGAGACCGCTGCAGTGATGGGTATTGACCCGGCATTGATCCATACGGAATACCTTGAAGAGGGCGAAGGCATCCGCAACGACGTTTCCAACGAACTCCCCAGCGCCAGCTGGATGGACGTCAACTTCAAGGGGGGTAGCGTTACGATTCCCAGGCCGATTCGCTCCATTACGGACAATGGCTGGCTGACGCATGGCATGTCTATCGATCCGCCAACGAAGGCAACGCAGGCATGGGGCGTGGAAATGCTCAATACGATGGCAGAATACATGCGCGATTTTACCGTTGCGTTTGATAAGGTTGCGCTTTCAAAGATCAAATGAGGAGATTCGCAATGCTTCAGGATAAAATGATGAACTGTATGACTGTGATTGTGGGCAAAGCTGTGTCCGCAAGCGGGCGCGTGCTCGTCGCACACAACGAGGATGATCCGGGTCATGTGATTGTCCGGCACGCAATCGTGCCCGCAGCGGATCATGCGTCGGGCGAACTGATACCGGCAGAGAAAGGGCTGGCACGCATTCCGCAGGTTCCGCATACGCTCGGCTATTACTGGGTGGAATATGTCGAGGATGAGGGCGGCGTTACCGCTGCGGATGCTTATCTGAACGAGTGTGGCGTTGTTATCACATCAAATTCGATGGGTTGGTCCAAGGAAGACGATGACGACCCGAACGTCGTTAAGGACGGCGGGATTGGCTATGTGCTGCGCCGTGCGCTGGCGGAACGCGCACATACGGCGCGCGAGGGTGCGCATGTGCTGATGGCGCTGATTGACGAATGGGGCTACGCTCCTTCCGGCCGCGCCTATACCATTGCCGATAAGAATGAGGCGTTCATGTTCCAGCTTGTCCGCGGGCGGCATTATGTCGGTGCGCGCGTACCGGATGATGCGGTGGTCGTCATGCCCAATCATTATACCTTCCATACGCTCAGCGATTGCCCGGAAATGTTCTATTCGAAGGATATTGTGCGCTATGCCGTCGAAAAGGGCTGGTATGTGCCCAAAACGACGGATTATTCCGACTTTGATTTTGCCGAGGCGTATCAGGGTGAAAAGACCTGGAGGCATGCGGGGAATTTGCTGCGCCAGAAGCATGGGCAGCGCATTGTGCTCGGTCGAGATTGGGATATTGAAAGGGAAGGCACGCCATTCTGCGTGTATCCGCATAAGCCGATAGATATCGAAACGCTTGCCCGGGTGATGAGTTGTCACTACGAGGGCACGCAGGATGACGTTGACCGCTTTGGTCCAGGACGTTCACCGCACAATTCTCCGACCGCGCGCCGCATTTGCACTGGAACGACGCTGGAAAGCGATCTTTGGGAATTTGCGGATGAACCGTGGCAGACCTGCGTATACACGGCGTTTGGCCGCCCGTGCCAGGTACCGTATCTGCCGATACATCCGTTGATGGGGCTGCCCGAGAGCATAAAGGCCGATGGGAGCGGCGCGGAGCTGATGGCGCATCATCTTGAGCGTCAGCCCGGCGCGACCTGTGCAAACGACAGCACCTTTGATCGCTTCCGCAGGCTGTGCGGCGCGGAAGAAATGCTGCACAGCGATGTGTTTGACGGCGTGCAGCCGCTGCTGCGCGAAATTTTCGCCGAGGCGCGCAGGGAGAGCGTCGAGGCGCTGAAGCTGAAGGATGCGGCGGTGCGGGACGAAGCCTTCTTGCAGGCGGCGCTTGCGAAGCTGGAAGCGTATGCGAAACGGAAATTCAATATGGTTGAAGTCGTAAGCGCTTCAGAAATGCGTCTGAGCACTGAAGCGGCGGCGATTTCGGTGGAATTTGCGATGGAGGGAATTCCACAGGAAGATACGCTGCGCTTTGGTGTGGAGTTTACGCATGTTATCGATGCGTTTGCACCGGCATGCGGCGGCTCGTTGCGCCGCGAGGGCAAAAACCACTGGGTTGCGGAATTTGAATTCGAGCCGATGAAGAAGGTTTTGCCCTGTCCAGGTCGCCACACATTCTTTCTTGGCGGCAGGCTTGAAGGCGGCCCCGCTTTTGCAGGACGCATCGTCGCCGAGGTGAAGGCATAACGCGAATTTGGACGCAACCTTTGTTGCAATGCCTGGTACATAGGTGGGGCACTTTCAGGGAGAGAAGTACTGAAAGTTCAGCAGTTCATATCCCTGTATGTGTGGAATACCGAAAATTTTTATAAAGGTAATAATTTAAAGCGCGAACTGCAGGCTTATTTATTTTTCGGTAAGTAGCACAGACAAGATGCTCTTTGCTTGTAGGCCAATCTTTCCCTCGTACTTGATACATTTTTGCGCCGCAATCAGCGCAGAATAGCATCCCAGAAAGCACAGGCATTGTTCCCAAGGGGGTTGGTCGTCGCCTACCATCGCGAATGCGCTGCACAATATCATAAGTATCCTGGTCGATAATGGCTTCGTGAGTATTCTCGAAAATTACCCATTCAGATGGGTTATTCTTTATTTTTTGCTTTGATTTATATGATTTTTTGTAGGTTTTGAAATTTACAGTATGACCCACATAGTCCATTCTTGATTTTTTATACTGTTACTATCGCCCTGTAATTCATCGTCTCTCGAAAGCCGACAATACAGAGCGGTGATTTTCTCAATTGCCATATTGATGCTCCTTTTCTGTATGGTATGTATTTATTACAGCACTATAGTCGGAAGAAGCGGTAGAAACTCGCCAAAACTGATTCTCAACTGTAATAGGGCTTAATTTCGCCCCGAAATGGTACCATTTCCAGGCAAATCAAGTCCTTTTTTTGTTTGCTAAAGAGGCAAATTAAAAATCGAACAAATTTTCGATTTTTCTCTTGCATTTCTCTTCAGAGTGTGTATAATAGGTTTCGGGACGAGTTCCCGACACTACAACCGAATACTGCAATCGACTTTTAATCGAGCGAGCGGAGCAGGATCCGAAAGGACTGAAAAACTACCAAGCACCGTAGAAGTCGAATGACAGAACGTGGCAGAGCAAACCTGCCGACTCTTCATTCGATCTCTACGGTGCTTTTTTTATCGGGGTATTCGGTACGTTGAGCTCTTTGACAACTGAACAGCCATGATGCTCAAACATCTTTTGCCTAGGAGGAGGTGACTTAAGAAAAGAAAGATTTTGAAAAAAACCGCCGGAAGCGCATATTTTGCCTCTTCCCATGCTCCAGCACTTGAGGGGACAAAACAGAAGCCACGGTTCCTCTCAGCACCTTGACAACTGAATAACTGGCTGCAGCCGAAGATACGACATCGCCATGACGCGGTTTTACCGCCGAGCAATGCAACGCCGGAGAGATCCTCGGGCAGGGAACCAAGCTGCAGGCAGTGCAAAAAGAATCTAATTTTTAGGCCATGGCTCAGAGTTCATACGGGTACGTACGGGTATTATTTTCTGAAACCCGCAACAGACCGTCAATTTTTGGCCTTTTTCGAGGCCTATTTTATGGAGGGGTATCTATGATGGTCACTTAAGAAAAAAAGTTTTTTCAAAAATCCTGATTTCTCTTTACTTTTGGGGCCTTCTCACTGGCTACCAGTTGAGAGGACTTTTCATGAGCCGATGAAGAAAGGAGGATGAGCCATGAAAAAAACTTAGAAAAATCTGGGGGAACATGCATAATTTGGCCTTTCTCGTGCTCTAGCACTTGGGGGGACAAATGCAGAGCTGCCCCTCTCGGCACCTTGACAACTGAATAGCTGGATGCAGCCGAAGATACGACATTGCCAGGACGCGGATGGCGGACCGCCGAGCGATGCGACGCCGGGGTGAGACTCCCGGGCAGGGAACGGAGCTGCAGGCAGCGCAAAACAAGAAAGGAGGAAACTACAAAATGAAAACACAGAAGGAGAAACACAATGCCATTCACAGAACTTGAAACAATGGACGCCAGTGACGTCTACTACGACACTACCCCGGAGCCGCCTGCGCTGATCAGCGGGATCCTGCCATGCGGACTGACGACGCTCGCCGGGGATTCCAAAATCGGAAAAAGCTGGCTCATCCTCTGGCTTTGCCTGCAGATTGCCAAAGGAGAACCAATCTGGGGCATTCCGGTTGAGAAACGCACCGTCATCTATCTGGCTCTGGAGGATAGCCGATGGCGTCTCAAAAAACGGATGCACCTGCTGACTGAGGATCCGCCGGACAATCTGGTCATAAGTTTCAGCTGCGGCATGATCGGACAGGAACTGGAGGATCAGATCCGGGCTGAACTGAAGAAGTATCCGAACACGGCGATCATCTTCATCGATACCCTGCAGATGATCCGTGACAATGCCGCCGGAGGCGGCAATGCCTACGCAAAAGACTACAAAGATCTGACGTCTCTGAAAAAGCTGGCGGACGAAAAACAAATCGGGATCTTTTTGGTTCATCACACAAGAAAAGGACCTGCTAGTGACAATCCGTTCGATGATATGAGTGGAACGAAAGCGCTGCAAGGCGCAGCCGACACGAACTGGAGTCTTCGGAAGGACACCCGCTTCGGGAACATGGCAACCCTGAGCATTACCGGCCGGGATGTAGAGGAAAAGCAGCTGCGGCTGAAGAAAAACGGTGTCGTCTGGGAGTGCGAAGAGACGCTGGACAGTGTAGGCATCTGGAGAAGCCGGATCCCGGAATGGATCTTCAAAGTTCCGGAACTGGTTCTTGACCGGGGACACTTTATCGGTACGATCTCAGAACTGCTCGAAAAGCTGGAAATAACGGATCTGAAGCCCAATGTGGCCAGCAAAGAACTGGCTGAATTTGCCAATGACGTCCTGGCTCCGCTGGATATGGAAATCATAAGCCACCGGTATTCCTATGCGCGAAAATACATGATCCGGATCAAAAACGGCTATGACGCACATGACGAAAATGACGCAAAAAAGCGCAGGGAAAAGCTCGCGGCAATGCGCGGGGACACCGTCAGTTCTGCTTCGGAAACAGCAGAGAATGATAGCGACGCTCTGCTGTCTGAAACAGCGTCATCGCCGTCATTACCGTCACTGGCAGAGGATAAAGGATTCAAGGAGATCGGGCTTGATGATGACATTCCATTTGACATCTGAGACCGTGGCTACACACCGCCTACAAATCCGTAAGGATAGCGAACATGGGGTTTGTAAAGCCATCCGGCTTCCAAACCACCCCGTCCTTTAGGACGCAAGGGGACATCCCCCTGGTACCCCGTCCGCGCAAGCGGGCATCAACCATACCACCTCAAAAAGAAAGGAGAAAAGGAATGACAATGAGGAAACGTAACCAAGAGATCAATGTTCGGGTCTATCCAACCGAGAAGTTGCTTCTCGCCAGGAAGGCCAAAAGATGCGGCATGAACCTGTCCGAGTATCTGCGGACGGTCGGCAAAGGTGTGACGGTGCATGAAGCACCGAAAGAAGAACTGAAGGAGGCATACCTGATCGTAACCAAGATCCGGGATTTTTATGAAGGCGATCCGGACCCGTACTCGGCCAGGCTTTGCCAGGCAATGAACCGCGTCAGCGATCTGCTGATGACGGTCTACTACGGAAAGGAGGAAAACGATGGCAGTAACGAAGATCTGGGCGATCCACGACAGTCTGAGCCGTGTGACTGACTACTGCAGCAATCCGGAAAAGACCCGGATGACCGATCTGGAGCAGGTCCTGATGTATGCGAGCGATGCCGAGAAAACGAGGGAGGTCGGCGAGGAATCCTTCGCGGTGACAGGCATCAACTGCAAGGCGGAAACGGCGGCGCAGGAAATGGCTGCCGTGCAGCAGCGTTTCGGAAAAGAAGGCGGGAACGTCGCCTATCACGCTTACCAGTCCTTCAAGCCCGGCGAGGTCACGGCAGAACGCTGCCACCGGATCGGCGTGGAACTGGCCCGCCGCTTATGGGGCAACGAGTATCAGGTGCTGGTGGCGACCCATTTCAACACCGGGACCTATCACAACCACTTCGTGATTAACGCAGTGAACATGTGGACCGGGAGAAAGCTGGAGGCAAAGTTCGGCGTCTACTACCGGATGCGGGAGGCTTCGGATCAGATTTGCCGGGAATGCGGTCTGTCCGTTGTGGAGGATCCGCAGCCGCACAAGACGCCGCGCGCCATCTACTTTGCCGAGAAAAATGGTGAGCCGACGAACTGGAACCTGATGAGGGAAGTTCTGGACGAAGGTCTGTCCATTGCCAGCAACTACAGCGAGCTGCGGCAGATCCTGAAAAAGAAGGGCTACTTTCTGGATTACGACCCGAGGCACAAGTATGTGACCATCCGATCCCTGAATGCCAAAAAGCCCGTCCGTACCCACCGTTTAGGCGACGAATACACAAAGGAAGCGATGGCGGAGCGTATGGAGCAGAACGAGGACGTCCCGGAAGCGCGGAGGGCATTCTACGCGCTCACAGAGCACAATGCATACTGGTATCGTCGGGAGCATGAGCCGAAGCCGGAGTATTTCCGCTTCCGAGCTTTCTACCGGGAAGCGCTTCGGGCTACTACTATCGAACTGGTGTTCCGCTGTCTGGCCATCATCCTCGGTTTTGCACCGATCGAGAAGGAAGTATACCGCAAACCGCTCTCTCCCGAGTGCCGCGAAGCCTGCCGCAGGCTGGACCGCTACACGGCAGAAATTACGCTGAGCAGTCAGGAAAAGTTCCAGGATCGGGCAGATGTGGAACGCTTTATCAGCACCACTGAAACCGAGATCTCCGAGCTGACGCAGGCACGCGAGAAGGTCCGCAATCAGCAGAAAAGCTGCAAGGATCCGACGCATATGACGGAGCTGAGGATCCAGTGTACTCATCTGACGCAGGGGCTGGTGCAGCTGCGGAAACGCAGAAAAACCGCCAAGTGGATTTTGGAGGACTATGCCAAAGCCCGCGAGCTGATCGGGTGCGAGTACAGGAGCCGGGTACTGAATGATCCGTATCTGACGGACAAAGAAAAACAGACCCTGCGAGGCGAGGCAGTTCCGCAAAAAGACTATGAACGATGAAAGGAGCAACAATGAAAGAAAGAACCAAGATCGATCTGGGATTCACCGCGTACGACGAAATGTTCATGACGGACGCGGAGCGGGCTCAGATCCGGAAACCTGTCGTGGAGGAGATCCCGATCAAAGATCTGCATCCGTTTCGGAATCACCCGTTTCTGGTCAAGGCGGACGAAGAAATGGAACGCTTAAAGCAGAGCATCGCCCAGTCTGGCGTTCTGGTGCCGGCGCTGGCCAGAAAACGAAAAGAAGGCGGCTATGAGCTGATCAGCGGGCATCGCCGCATGGCTGCCTGCAGGGAACTCGGACTGAAAACCCTGCCGGTCATCATCCAGGATCTGACGGATGAAGAAGCTATCGTCACGATGGTGGACGCCAATCTGCAGCGGGAACACATCCTGCCTTCGGAGAAAGCCTTTGCCTACAAGATGAAGATGGATGCGTTAAGTCATCAGGGTGCAAGGACAGATCTGTCTTCGTCGCATGTTGCGACAAAGTCAGACACCGCAGCCGAAATCGGGCGGGCAAGCGGTGACAGCCGCGATCAGGTCTACCGCTACATCCGGCTGACGAATCTGATCCCGGAATTGCTGAAACTGGTCGATGAAAACAAGATTGCTCTTACTCCGGCCGTCGAGCTTTCCTACTTAACATCGGACGAGCAGCGGGCACTGCTTGAAATGATAGAGTATGAAGGCGCGACTCCCTCGCTGTCTCAGGCTCAGCGTCTCCACCGCATGAGTCAGGAAGCGCGGGTAAGCGAAGAAGACATCCTCGCTGTACTGACTGAAGTTAAGAGCAATCAAAAGGAAATGATACGGGTGCCGGTTGATGATGTACGGAAGTTTTTCCGTCCGGACACCTCCATTAAACAGATGTCCGAAACGATTGTCAAGGCTGTGGAGTTTTACACCCGGCATCTGGAGCGCAAGCGGGCTGACCGCGATGAACGGTAAGGAAGGAGGGAAAAACGAGATGACAAAAGCAGAACTCGCGGAACTGTACAAAGTGATGTTCCCGGATTACCCGGACATCGTAACGGTCCCGCAGATCCAGTCCATGCTGGGCATCAGCCGCCATGCGGTCTACGACCTGATCACGGACGGCTGGATCCCGGCGCTGAAGATCGGGAACGCCTACCGCGTCCCGAAAATCAACGTGATCAACTACACGCTTGCTCCACGTAACACGAAGAAGCAGGCATAAAGGCAACTAAAGGTTCGATTCGAACCCCTGTGGCACACTGGACAGAGATTTTCCGGATGGCTATACTTTTGTACAGTCCGAAGGAGGTGTCTGTCCGGTGCTGTCACCCGGAAAGGAGGAAAAGAAATGACAGCAGGACACCTGCAAATCAAAAATGGATACTATTATGCCGTGCTGACCTATACCACCGCAGACGGCAAAAGAAAACAGCCGTGGATACCGCTTGACATCCCGGCCACCGGCAAAAAAACAAGTAAGAAAATGGCAGAGGCAGCGCTTACCAAGGCACGGATGGAATTCCGTCCGCCGTCCAAAGACGCTGCCGGCGGAATGGAACCGGATATGCTGTTTTCGGATTTCATGGAAGCTTGGCTGGAAGTCATCAAGAGCACGGTGGAGCAAACGACGTTTACCTCCTACGTGCAGATGGTACGGGGAAAGATCATCCCGTATTTCCGCAAGACGGGAATCACCCTGGAGCGGCTTCAGGCAAGGCACATCCAGAACTTCTATCTGCATGAGCTGAAAACGGTCTCGGCCAACACCGTGATCCATGAACACGCCAATATCCACCGTGCGCTGGAGTATGCGATGAAGATGGAACTGATTCCCGGAAATCCCGCCGACAGAGTGGAGCGGCCTAAGAAAGAACGTTATGTGGCGGATTACTACAAGACGGAGGAACTGGAACAGCTTTTCGAGGCGACCAAGAACCATCCGCTTTCCCTGCTGATCCAGATGGCCGCTTTCTACGGCCTGCGGCGCAGCGAGGTGCTTGGACTCAAGTGGGATGCAATCGACTTCGAACGGAACACGATCGTCATCCGGCATACGATCACGGAAGCGAAGGAAGGCGGGAAGCGGATCCTGATAGCGAAAGACAGCGCCAAGACCAAATCGTCGCTACGCTCATTGCCTCTGGTGGCCGTATTTAAGTCAAAACTGCTTGAGCGGAAAGAGCAGCAGAAGGTGAACATGAAGGTCTGCGGCAACAGCTACAACAAGGAATACAAGGGCTATGTCTTTGTGGATCCGATGGGGAATCTGTTCACGCCGCAGATGGTCACGGAAAACTTCTCGTCCATCCTGAAGCAGAACGGGCTGCGGCACATCCGCTTCCACGATCTTCGGCACAGCTGCGCTTCGCTGCTGCTGGCCAATGAGGTCCCGATGAAGCAGATCCAGGAATGGCTCGGTCACAGCGACATCAGTACCACGGCGAACATCTACAGTCACCTGGATTACAAGTCCAAGATCGCGTCGGCAAACGTGATGGATAATGCTCTGGCGATGCCGGAAACGGTCGAAAAGGAGTGGGTGATTCGGGAAGGATGAGGCTCAGAGTTCTTGCATTTTCGGATGCGGAAGTGCGAAATATGGGATTATAGCTGAATATTCGAAGGATCGAATTTCTTGCATTTTGGGAATGACCGCTTTACGGAGACCGGAAAATGTCGTCTTTCGGCGCTGAATTCCTAATAAAATTAAGCGCCGAAAGAGGACAAAAAAAGTAGGCAAAACGTCGAAAACCGTTGTCCTGCCTACATATTTGAGCGCAGCGGGAGGGATTCGAACCCCCGTGCGGTTGCCCGCAAACTGATTTCGAGTCAGCCCCGTTATGACCACTTCGATACCGCTGCTTGTATGTTAATGCGTTAGTTTTCCGGCTTTCTGCCTGAGCTCGAATTATTTTTACTGCTCTGCAAAAAATGCAAGAACTTTACGCAAGAACTATTAAATTTTCAATGATTCGAGCCGTCGAAAAACCTTGATATTTCAACGGTTTTCGGCGGACGAAACGGCCTGGGGCCGGAATGATTTCGAGTCAGCCCCGTTATGACCACTTCGATACCGCTGCCTGGCGGCCGTCTCTTTCCGAAGACGGCCTCATCTATGAGATCGGGAGGTTCTCAGTACCTTCCCGTTATAAAAGGAACAGCTTCCGCTGTTCCTTTTAAGCAGTCCGTAGGGGAATCGAACCCCTGTTTCCGCCGTGAGAGGGCGGCGTCTTAACCGCTTGACCAACGGACCAGGTATCGAGGCGACAAGATTTGAACTTGCGACCTCTGCGTCCCGAACGCAGCGCTCTACCAAGCTGAGCCACGCCTCGTTGCCTTGAAGAGTATATATGGAAAAGACGGTTTTGTCAACCGCTTTTTGAAAAAATAATTGCGGAGAAAGCCGGAAAGGAACGGCCTGCCCGCGCCTGGAAGGGCAGGGGAGCGTCTCCCGGCCGGAAAACCTGACAAAGGAACCGTCCCCCTGTCAGAAAAAGGGCCTTGCCAATCCGGGGGAAAGATGGTATATCCGAGTGTATCGGCCGAACGGGGCCGGAAGGAGTGAGGATGGAGAAGCCCGGAAGCAGGATGAGATTGTTTGCGCAGGGGGTGAGGGACGGGATCCCGATCGCCCTGGGGTATTTTGCCGTGGCTTTTTCACTGGGGATCGCGGCGCGTAATGCGGGGCTCATGCCGATGGAAGGGTTTCTGGCCAGTTTTCTGTGCAGCGCGTCGGCGGGAGAGCATGCGCTGTTCACGCTGATCGCGGCGGGGGCGGGCTATATGGAGACGGCGCTCGTCTCGCTGGTCACCAACGCGCGGTATTTTCTGATGAGCTGCGCGCTCAGCCAGAAATTCGCGCCGGAAACGCCGCTGCTGCACCGGGTGCTGATCGGGACGAAGGTGACGGACGAGCTGTTCGGACTGAACATCGCGCGGCCGAGGACCGTGCAGCCGGCTTATTCGTACGGGGCGATGCTGCTGCCCGTGCTGTTCTGGGCGGCGGGGACCGCGAGCGGGATCCGGATGGGGACGCTGCTCAGTCCGCGGATCGTCAGCGCACTGAGCGTGGCGCTGTACGGCATGTTCCTGGCGGTGATCATTCCGCCTGCCCGGAAAAGCGCCCCCATCGCCGTCTGTGTGGCTGCAGGATTCCTGTTCAGTCTGGCCGCGCAGGCCGTTCCGCTGATCGCGGGCCTTTCCGAAGGGACCCGGACGATCCTGCTCACGGTCGGGATTGCTTCCGCGGCAGCCCTTCTGTTCCCGGTGAAGGAGGCGTAAGATGGAGCACAGTAAGATCGTCTACATCCTGGTCGCCTTCTCCGTGATCTGCCTGATCCGCGTTCTGCCGCTCACACTGATCCGCCGGCCGATCCGCAGCCGCTTCCTCCGCTCGTTCCTGTACTACGTTCCGTACGTGACCCTGGCCGTCATGACATTCCCTGCCATTCTCCGCGCGACGAACAGCCCGCTGGCCGGCGCGGCAGCCCTGGTCGCCGGCATCCTGGCCGCTCTGTGGAAGGGAAATCTGATGCTGGTGGCCGGCATCTGCTGCACCGTCGTCCTGGTGCTGGAGAGTTTTTTGTAAAAGGACCTGAAGACCGCCGGACCGGCGCGGAAGGAAGACGGACCCGTGGAAAGGGGTCCGTTCCATGAAAAAAACGACATGCCGGAACATGTCGTTTTTCATATCTGCGGTCTGAGGGACTCGAACCCTTACATCTTTCGATACAGGAACCTAAATCCTGCGCGTCTGCCAGTTTCGCCAAGACCGCGGAAAAAGCAAAAGCGCCTTGATGGCAAGGCGCTTTTCTGTGCGTTAGAGGATTCGAACCCCCGACCTTTTGGTCCGTAGCCAAACGCTCTATCCAGCTGAGCTAAACGCACCCGCTCCCAAAAGGGGCAAAGCGTATATTACCGCGGCAAAGCGGGATTGTCAAGAGGTTTGCGAGAGATTTTTGTAATTTTTTTCGGAAAAACGGCAAGGTGCGGATGAGCGGTCGGGGGGAAACGGGCGGTAAAGGAACAGCCCCTTGCGGCCGCCCCGTGCGGCAGCAGCCGGTGAGGGCCGCGGCTGTTTGCAGGGGCTGCGGAAACAGGCATTTTTTGCGTGACAGGGGGACGGAGGTGTGCTATACTGTTCTGCGGATTTTTCTACAATTATGAATGGAGGCTTGCAATGGCCAGAGAATGCGATAATACGAGCTGCAGCAGAGAGAGCTGCGAGGGATGCCCGTCCGCGGGCGGAAATGCGGATCTGTCGGCGCCGATGAACAAGGACAGCCACATCAAAAAGGTGATCGGCATCGTCAGCGGCAAGGGCGGCGTGGGGAAATCCTCCGTGACGGCCCTGCTGGCGGTAGCGCTCCGCCGGATGGGATACAGCGTCGGGATCCTGGACGCGGACGTGACCGGTCCGTCCATTCCGCACCTGTTCGGTGTGCGGGAGCAGCTGGGCGCCGTGGGAGAGGAGATCGTGCCGGCGCAGACCGTGACCGGGATCGGGATCGTCTCCGTGAACCTGGTGCTGCAGGATACCACCGCCCCCGTGATCTGGCGCGGCCCGATCCTGGGCGGCGTCATCAGACAGTTCTGGAGCGACGTGCTCTGGGGCGACCTGGACTACCTGCTGGTGGACATGCCCCCCG
>JAFRRD010000035.1 GCA_017428265.1 Lachnospiraceae bacterium
AAATAGTAGAAATCGTAGCTCTGCATGATCATATAGTTGAATTCCAGGAAGGAAAGGCCCTTCTCCATGCGCTGCTTGTAGCATTCCGCACGCAGCATATTGTTCACGGAGAAATGCGGGCCGACGTCCCGGATGAAATCGATGTAGTTGAGTTTGGTCAGCCAGTCGGCGTTGTTCACCATGCGGGCCTTGCCTTCGCCGAACTCGATGAAGCGTTCCATCTGCTTTTTGAAGCATTCCGCGTTGTGGTCGATGTCTTCGCGGCTCAGCATTTTGCGCATGTCGGTGCGGCCGGAAGGGTCGCCGATCAGGGTCGTGCCGCCGCCGATCAGGGCGATCGGCTTGTTGCCGGCCATCTGCAGGCGTTTCATCAGGGTGAGCGCCATGAAATGGCCTGCAGTCAGGCTGTCCGCCGTGCAGTCGAAGCCGATGTAAAACGTGGCCTTGCCGTCGTTGATCAGCTTTTTGATCTCTTCTTCATTGGTGACCTGCGCGATCAGGCCGCGCGCAGTCAGTTCGTCAAACAAAGTCATGATATGACTCCTTATCGAAATGATGCCCTTATCATACAACGCCCGCTCGCTAAAGTCAAATCAACCGGCAGTTATTTGCAAAACCGCTCATTTTGTGGACAAGTCATAAAGTTTTTCTATATTTTGTGGAAAAGTTGTTTTCAGTCCTTGCATTTTCCACGGACGTTTGTTAAAATGTACCAGAAAATCCAACCGGAAAGAGGTGCTCTTTATGGAAAACATGGACAACGTCATCATCCTGACTCATCCGCTCATCAAGCACAAGATCACGATGCTGCGTGACGTCAACACCGGAACCAACGAATTCCGCAAGCTCGTGGAAGAGATCGCGACCCTGATGGGCTACGAAGCCCTGCGCGATCTTCCGCTTGAAGATATCGAAGTCACCACCCCGATCGAGACCTGCCTGTCTCCCGTCATCAGCGGCCGCAAGCTGGCCATCGTCCCGATCCTGCGCGCGGGCCTGGGCATGGTCGACGGCATCCTGAACCTTACACCTACCGCGAAGGTCGGCCACATCGGCCTGTACCGCGATCCCGTGACCCACGAGCCTCACGAGTACTACTGCAAGCTGCCGAGCCCGATCGAGGAGCGCACGATCATCGTCCTCGACCCGATGCTGGCGACCGGCGGCAGCGCCGTCGACGCGATCCGCATGATCAAGGAACACGGCGGCAAGAAGATCAAATTCATGTGCATCATCGCTGCCCCGGAAGGCCTGGAAAGGCTCCATACCGAATGCCCCGACGTGCAGATCTACGTGGGCAACCTTGACCGCTGCATGAACGAGAACAAGTACATCATGCCGGGTCTCGGCGACGCCGGCGACCGTATCTTCGGTACGAAATAAGTCATTATATCGCTCGCGGCGGCCCCGGTTCAGGGGCCGCCGCATCCGTACACAGGAGCAATCATGGCAGAACCGGTCATTGACAACCGCATCACGCTTAAAAAAGCGCGGCAGCATTTCGTGACGATCACGAAGCACCGCCATCTTGTCATGCGCTACTGCTTCCGCTGCGGGCTGTATTATCAGGGGCTGATGCACGACCTGTCCAAATATCTGCCGGCCGAGTTCCTGAAAGGCGCCCGCTACTATCAGGGCACGCAGAGCCCGAACAACGCCGAGCGCAGGGACAAGGGCATCTCGTTCGCCTGGATGCATCACAAGGGACGGAACAAACACCATTACGAATACTGGTGGGATTACATCGATATTCCCGGCAGCGCCCGCCCCGGCTACGGTCCGGCAAAAATGCCGAACCGCTACATCCTGGAAATGTTCTGCGACCGCGTGGCCGCAGCCAGGATCTATCATCCGGACGATTTCATGAACGACCTGCCTCTCCTTTACCTGACGTCGCACCAGACGCAGCGCCTGATGCATCCCGAGACCGCGCGGAAACTCACGATACTGCTTGAGATGTACCGGGATAAAGGCGACGAAGCCTTCGACGAGGTCAGGAAGGCGCTGCGCGAATGCCGTTAAGCATATGCAAATATAATGACAGGGGCGGCCCGAAGAGGGCCGCCCGTTTTTGTTTTTATTCTGTTTTTGCCATCAGTTGCCGAATTTCCAGTCCGCATTGTATTTCTGCTGGCGTAGGAAGTTTTCATCCGGTTCATCCTCTTCCGTCTTCGGGAGTTCGATGCGCTCGTACATCCTTGTAAGATCCAGCATCTTTTCTGCCAGTTCCTCCGAGGCTTCGCCCGGAAGGAGGCGCCACTGCCAATTGCCGTCGGCGATCCCCGGGTTGTTCATCGTATGGCCGCGGCCAAGCCCCAGATAGTCCTGCATTAGGCCGACAAAGAGCTTCGCAACGCTTCCCATGCCGCCGCGGATCACGCCCCAGTTGAAGCCTTCATCCTCACGGATCGAGAGATATTTCTCCGCGAAAGCGACGCTCTTTTCATCCGCGTCTTCCTTCCACTGCATCAGCGGGCAGTTGTCGTGAGTCGCCGTGTAGCAGATGCAGTTCTGCACGTGATTATGCGGCAGATAATTGCTCGGTTCCTTCGGGTCGAAGGCGAATTCCAGGACCTTCATGCCGGGCCATCCGGACTCCTTCAGGAGTTTCACGACGCTGTCCATGGGGGCTCCGAGGTCTTCGGCT
This sequence comes from Lachnospiraceae bacterium, assembly GCA_017428265.1. GTDB lineage: Bacteria > Bacillota > Clostridia > Lachnospirales > Lachnospiraceae > UBA6987. Next base: position 2,648 of record JAFRRD010000035.1, read on the forward strand.
ATGAATTCCAGGCCGGGGAACCAGCCCTTCAGCGCGCCGATCAGGCTCATCCCGGGGCCTTTGTTCCAGTGACCGCCCTTTGCCGTCTTATCGCCGTAGGGCACGGACCAGTAGGTGTCAAAGCCGCGGAAATGATCGATTCGGATGATGTCATAGAGCTTCGCCGCACCGTCGATTCGGCGGATCCACCAACCGTAGCCGTCATTCTTCATCGCCTCCCAGTCATAGAGGGGATTGCCCCAGAGCTGGCCGTCCTCGCTGAAATAATCCGGCGGTACGCCTGCCACCTCGAGCGGGATGTTGTCGCCGTTCAGCTGGAAGAAATGTGTCTCCGCCCAGACGTCGCAGCTGTCCATCGCCACATAGATCGGCACGTCGCCGATGATCTTTATTCCCTTGCCGTGGATGTAGTCCCTCAGCTTATTCCACTGTTTATAAAAGAGGAACTGGATGTAGGTGAAGAATTCGATGTCCTCATGGTACTCTTCGCGGCAGCGCTGCAGGGCGTCCCAGTGCCGTTTCCGGATGTCCTCGGGCCATTCCGTCCAGGCGCGCATGCCGTTGTGGCGCTTGCAGGCCATGAAGAGCGCGTAGTCCGGCAGCCAGCGTTCATTTTCCCGGACAAAGGCATCGACGGCTTCCCGGTCGCGGACAAGGCCGCGGTCCGCTGCAAGCTTCAGGACCGCAAAACGGTTCTCGTAGATCTTCCCGTAGTCGACATAGCGCGGGTTGGCCCCCCACTCGCGGTTTTCCACTTCTTCCTTCGTGAGCAGCCCGTCCTCGATCAGCATGTCCAGATCGATCAGATAGGGGTTGCCGGCAAAGGACGAAAAACTCTGATAGGGCGAGTCGCCGTAGCTGGTGGGGCCGAGCGGAAGGATCTGCCAGCAGCGCTGGCCGGCTTTTTCCAGAAAGCCCGCGAATTCATAGGCCGAACGGCCGAACGTCCCGATGCCGTAAGGCCCGGGGAGGGAAGTGACCGACAATAATACGCCGCTGCTTCGTTCCATTTTGATCTCCTGTATGATACAAGGCGCCCGCAGGCGCCTTTTTGTATGGTTTTTACTGCTCTTCTTCGCTGTCGGGAATGAGGATGCCCCTGGCGGGCACCGGTGTGCTGAAGACGATGCGTGTCTCCGTGGCGCCGTAGCGCTGCACCTGCTGGATAAAACGGTCAAGGTCGACCGTGGACGGGAAAGCCGCCTTGATCAGCATGGTATAGTTGCCGGAGACAATGTTGCACTCCAGAACATTCGGGATCTCGCGGATGAATTCAATGAAAGCCGGCTTCTGCTTCGGGCTCATCTCGATGTTCACGAAGACCGTGATGTGATAGCCCATCTTGTCCAGATCGGCATTCGCATGATAGCCGTTGATGACGCCGTCGCGCTCCAGTTTCTCGATGCGCGCCGAGACCGCGGGCGACGACAAATAGACTCTCTCCGAGAGTTGTTTCAGCGAATATCTTGCGTTCTCCTGAAGCAGCCGAATCAGTTTCTTGTCAATATGATCCATTTCGGGCACCTTCGTTTCTTAGTAATATTAATCTACCACAAAAGAAATCAAAGTGCAAGCCCTGATTTTATTTAATTCTTAATCAAACGCGCAAAATTCGAAAGTCGGTTCAAAACGGGTTCAGACCGGATAGTTCCGCGCCCCGAAAAGCGCCGTTCCGACCCGCACGAAGGTCGCGCCTTCCTCGACGGCCACGGCATAATCGCCGCTCATGCCCATGGACAGTTCGTGAAGCTGCACACCCGGCAGGCCCATGGCATTGATCTCGTTAAGAAGCTGCCGCATGGCAGCAAAGTACGGGCGGTTCTCCTCCGGATCCTCAACCGGCGGCGCGATGCACATCAGACCCTCGACATGAAGATGCGGCATCTCTCCCATCGCTTTCACGAGTTCGACCGCCTCCTCACGGCCGATGCCGTGCTTGGTCGCTTCGTCCGCAATATTGACTTCGGCCAGGACGCTGACCGTCAGCCCCTTTTTTGCTGCGATCCGTTCGATCTCGGCCGCCAGCGGGATCGAAGAGACGGAATGGATCATCACGGCGTTTCCGACGACGTATTTCACCTTGTTTTTCTGCAGGTTGCCGATGAAATGCCAGCGGGCACTGTCCGGGCATACCGCCTTTTTCGCGACCATCTCCTGCGCCTTGTTTTCGCCGAAATCCAGCTGGCCGGCCTCGATCGCTTCGCGCACAGCCTCGGCCGGATTGGTCTTGCTGACCGCGATCAGCGTGACCTCTTCCCGTTTCCTGTCGGCCTTCTCACAGGCTCTCCGTATCTCTTCCTCAACGCTTTTCAAACGTTCGGCAAACATCTCATTCCTCCGTCAGCAGCAGGCTGTCTTTTTCGATCTTCACGGGTATGTACAGCCCGGGACGCCCGTCTTCGCAGCGGAGTTTCAGGCGCAGGTATTCCGGCGTGTAGCCCGTCCAGACGGGGCCGTCCGGCCCTTCCTCCGCGGTCTCCAGCAGCACTTCCCGCGTATCACCGATAAAGGACTCTGCGTACAGTCTGCGGTTTTCCCTGTTCAGCCGGAGCAGCACATTGCTTCTATCGGCCTTGACCGGCTCCGGGATCTGGTCAGGCATGCGGTCGGCCACAGTTCCTTTCCGCCGCGAGTAGCGGAAAATATGCGTCTGGGCAAAGCGAATCTCCTTCAGGAAGGCGACTGTCGCGGCAAACTCTTCTTCGGTCTCGCCCGGGAAACCGACGATCACGTCGGTCGTGAGCGCCGGCCGGTCATAGGCTTTGCGCAGGATGCGGACCTTCTCGGCAAACTCCGCTGCCGTATATTTGCGGTTCATGCGCCTGAGCGTTTCGTCGCAGCCGCTCTGGAGAGACAGGTGGAAATGCGGGCAGAGGCTCCGGATCCCGGCAAGTGCCTCAGCATTTTCCGGCGTGATCAGGCGGGGCTCAAGGCTGCCCAGACGGATGCGCCGGATCCCGGGGATCTCATCCAGACGCTGCAAAAGCGTAAGAAGCGGTGCACCGTAGCCGGCCGCGCGCATTCCCGCATCGCCCTCAAAGTCCAATCCGAAGGAACTGAGGTGGATGCCCGTCAGGACGATCTCCGAATATCCTTTTTCCGCAAGACGCCGGGCCTCGGCCAGGATGTCCTCCGGATCGCGGCTCCGCACCCGCCCGCGCACGTAAGGGATCAGGCAGTAGGAGCAGAACTGATTGCAGCCGTCCTCGATCTTCAGGAAGGCGCGGGTGTGCTCTGAGCATTCCGCGGGCATTTCCTCGAAGCGGCGGCTTTGGCCGATGTCATCCAGCGCAGCCTTCTTTTCGCGGCTGTCGAACCAGGCTTCGATGAGATCCGGCAGTTCGTGCTTTCTGTCGTTGCCGATCACGATATCCACGGCTTCATCGGCCAGCAGCTTCTCTCCCGCCGCCTGCACGTAGCAGCCGACGGCCACGACTGCGGCATCCGGGTTCATGGCCTTCGCCCGGTGCAGCATCTGGCGGGACTTGCGGTCCGCAACGTTCGTGACCGTGCAGGTATTGATCACATACACGTCGGCGCCCTCTTCAAAGGGCACCTCAACATAGCCGCGCTTTTTCAGCCCGGCCAGCATCGCCTGTGTTTCGTAGCTGTTTACCTTGCAGCCCAGATTGTGAAAGGCAACTTTGATCGCCATACCGTTTCCGCCTTGACTTTTACCGGAAATGCCCTATACTTATCGTAAAGGAACGTTTCGTAAAACTGTTTCGTAATCTTGAAAGGAGTTTTATTTATGCATACGCTGACCATCAAACTGGATTCCATCGACAAAGTGAAGGAATTCGTCCGCATCATTACCGCATTCGACAATGACTTTGACCTCCGTTCGGGCCGCTACACCGTCGACGCGAAATCCATCCTCGGCATCTTCAGTCTGGACCTGTCCAAGCCGATCGAGCTGGATGTCTACGGCAAGGATAACCTGGATGAAGTCATCGAGGCTCTGAAACCGTTCGAGGCCTGATCACAGCATCTGCACCGGGACTGCCGTCCCGTGAAAAAAGAGGCTCCGGCCTCTTTTTTCTTTTGCCTGCGCACGGTCTCAGCGCGCGCAGACGATGCACTCTTCTGTCTCGACGGCCTTCTTCACGAGCTCGTCGATCGCCGGGATCAGATTGCTCTCCGAGCGGCGGATGATGCCCGCGTTCGGCTTGGTCACCGGGTGCTTCGCGACAAAGATCGTGCAGCAGTCCTCGTAGGGCAGGATCGAGGTCTCGAAAGTCCCGATCTTTTCTGCGATATTGATGATGTCCTGCTTGTCGAAGGCGATGAGCGGCCGGAAGACCGGCATCGTGCAGACTTCGTTCGTGCAGACGAGGCTCTGCAGCGTCTGGGAGGCCACCTGGCCGAGCGATTCGCCGGTGATGAGCGCCGTGGCGCCGTTCTGTGCCGCCAGCGTTTCCGCGATCCGCATCATATAGCGCCGCATGATGATCGTCAGCTCGTCGTGAGGCGCATTTTCGTAAATAAACAGCTGGACGTCGGTGAAATTGACGACGTGCAGTCGTATCGGTCCGGCATAGCGCGACACAAGTTCCGCCAGCTCCACGACCTTCTGCTTCGCGCGCTCGCTCGTATAAGGCGGTGCGTGGAAATAGACCGCTTCGAGAGTGACGCCGCGCTTCGCAAGCATCCAGCCGGCAACCGGGCTGTCGATCCCGCCGGACAGAAGCAGCATGGCCTTGCCGCTTGAACCGACCGGCATACCGCCGGGGCCGGGGATCTCTTCCGAATACAGATTGACCTTCTCGCGGATCTCGATGCGGAAGACGATATCCGGCGTGTGGACGTCCACGTGCACCGCAGGATAGGCTGCCAGGACCGCCTCGCCGACCTTGTAATTGATGGTCTGGGAATCCCAGGGATAGCTCTTGTCCGCGCGGGTCGCGACGACCTTGAAGCTGCCCGTAAAGCCCGGATGGGCTTTGCCGAAATAGTCAACGGCCGCCGCCAGCAGTTCGTCGGGCGGCATCAGTTCCTTTCGGACGACGGGACAGATCGAGCTGACGCCGAAGACGGTCTGCAGCTCTGCCTCGGCTTCTTCGCGTTCGAAAGGCTCCGAGGCGATCGCATAGATGCGGCCGGAGTTCTTGCTGACCTCAAAGCCGCCGGAGACGCGCTTTAAGGCCGCGTTGATGCGGCTTACGAGCTTGTCTTCGAAGATATAGCGGTTCTTGCCCTTGATGCCGATCTCCGCGTATTTGATGAGAAAGGCCTGATATTCCATAGATACGGCTCCTCTTGTGATTTATTTTCGGGTAAAGCGCCGCAGCAGCGGCAGAAGTTCGGACAGCGCCGCCAGTGTCGCTTCGAGTTCCTCGCGCTGCGTGTAGTGCGAAAGGGAAAAGCGCAGCGTCGAGCCGGCCAGTTCGTCAGACAGGCCGATCGCATGCAGGGTCGGGCTCACGGTCTTTTTGTGGCTCGAACAGGCGGATCCGGCCGAGGCATAAATGCCTTTATCTTCCAGCGCGTGCAGCAGGACCTCGCTGCGGACGCCCGGGAAGGTCGCACTCACGATGTGCGGTGCGGAAAGTTCCCGTTCGCGCGGGCCGTTCACCCGCACGTTGTCAAGGTTTTCCAGTCCGTTTTGGAAGAATTCCTTCAGTTCGTAAAGTGCGGCGATCTTTTTGTCAAAATTCGTGTACGCAAGTTCTGCCGCTTTGCCGAGTCCTACGATGCCGGGCATGTTCTCGGTGCCGGAGCGGATGCCCTTCTGCTGCTCGCCGCCGTAGATGATCGGCTCGATGCGGACCTTGTCGCGGATATACAGAAATCCGATGCCCTTTGGGCCGTGGATCTTGTGGCCGCTGGCCGAAAGCAGATCAATGCCGTCCCGCTTCGGATTCAGCCGGAACTTGCCGTAGGCCTGGACCGCGTCAACGTGAAACAGGATCTTATTGCTGTATGCTTTGATGCGCCGGCCGATCTCTTCGACCGGTTCCCGCGCGCCGACTTCGTTGTTGACGCCCATCACCGAAACGAGGACCGTTTCGGGGCTCAGAGCGGCTTCAAGTTCGTCCGGTGACACCAGACCTCTGGAATCTGTCCCGAGCCTCGTCACACGGAAGCCTTCCCGCGCGAGTTCGTCCGCCGCCGCAGAGACCGAGGGGTGTTCTACCGCGGAGATGATCACATGATTGCCGAGCCGTTTCTTCGCCCGTGCGCTGCCGAGCAGCGCCAGATTGTTCGCCTCGGTCCCGCCGGAGGTGAAATAGATCTCCTTTGGATCGGCCTTCAGCGGCTGCGCGACCCGTTCCTTCGCTTTTTTCATCATCAGCTCGGCGTCCGAACCTTTTTTATGCAGGGAACTGGGATTGCCGTAGGCCTCGCCGAGCGCAGCCAGCATCTCCTCCCGGACTTCGGGCGCCACCATCGTGGTCGCGGAATTATCCAGATAGATCTCCATTTATCCCTCCATCATCAGCGTGCACATGGCCAGGACGGCCATGCCGGCTGTTTCCGTCCGCAGAATGCGCGGGCCGAGCGTAATGATCTTTGCACCGGCTGTCTGCAGCGCCGCGATCTCGGCCGGATCGAAGCCGCCCTCCGGCCCGATGAAGACCGCGCAGTCGCTTCCTTTCGGCACTTCGGCAAGGATCCGCCGCGTTGCCGCAATATCGTCCGCATTCTCGTAGGGAACGAGAACGGTCTGCATCATCTTTGCCGCCTCCAGCGCCTTCACAAAGTTCATCGGGATCTCCACAGTCGGGATGATCCGCCGGCCGCACTGTTTTGCGGCGCTCTCCGCGATGCGCTGCCAGCGTTCCGTTCTCGCCGCCTTCTTCTTTTCTTCCAGCTTGACGACCGAGCGCTTCATCTCCACCGGTACGACGGATGCCGCACCGAGTTCCACGGCCTTCTGGATGATCAGTTCCATCTTGTCGCCCTTGGGCAGGCCCTGGAACAGATGGATCCGCACGGGACATTCGGTCTCCGCGAGTTCATCCGGCAGGACTTTGCAGCGCACGAAAGCGGGGCCGGCCTCTTCGATCTCGCAGAGGCTGTCCCTGTCACGGCCGTCGGCCACGGTGATCCGGTCGCCGGCTTTAAGACGCAGCACGTTCGTGATGTGGTTCACGTCCGGGCCGGTGATGGTGATCACGCCGCTTACGGCATTTTCCGAAGGGGCAAAGAAATGCTGCATTACTTGAACAGTCCCTTCTTCTTTTTCTCCGAGCCGGCGAGCGTCCCGCCGCAGGCCGCGTCAAAGGCCTGCAGGGCTTCCTTTTGTTCCTTGTTCAGTCGGTCCGGTACCTGGACCATGAAGGTCACGTACTGGTCGCCGCGTTCGTTTCGGCGCGGAACAGGCACGCCCTTGCCGCGCAGGCGGATGCGGGTGTTCGGCTGCGTCCCGGCGCGGAGTTCATACTCCACGGGACCGTCGATCGTCTCAAGACGAAGCGTATCGCCGAGCGCCGCCTGAGCGAACGAGATCGGCACGGAGGTGAAAATATCGTATTCTTCGCGGCCGAAAGTCGGGTGGCTTGCCACGCGCACCTGCACCAGCAGGTCGCCGCGCTCGCCGCCGTTCGTTCCGGGCTCGCCAAAGCCGGACACGCGGATGCCTTCTCCGTCGTCGATGCCGGCCGGAATGTCCGCCGTCACCGTCTTCTTGCGGGTCACGTAACCGGTGCCCATGCACTTCGGGCATTTATCCTTAATGATCTTGCCGGCGCCGCCGCAGGACGGGCAGCTTCTCTGGGTCTGTGCCATGCCGAAAATTGTCCGCTGCGTCAGCGTGACCACACCCTTGCCGCCGCATTCCTTGCAGCTGACCGGGCTCGTTCCGGGCTTGCAGCCGCTGCCGCCGCAGTTTGCGCAGGCCTCCTTGTAATTGATCTCGATATCCTTCTTCACGCCGCGCATCGCTTCCATGAACGTGATGCGGACGGTCGTCTTGACGTTGGCGCCGCGCCGCGGAGCGTTGGGATTCGCATTACGGCTCGAACCGAAGCCGCCGAAACCGCCGAAGGCACCGCCGAAAGCGCCGCCGAAAAGGTCGCCGAACAAATCGCCGAACATGTCGGCGTAGTCCGCGCTGCTGTATTCAAATCCACCGGCACCGCCGCTGCCGTCAAAGGCAGACATGCCGTACTGGTCGTATTTTGCCCTCTTATCCGGATCGCTCAGGACCGCATAGGCTTCCGAAGCTTCCTTGAACTTCGCCTCTGCGTCCTTGTCTCCGGGATTCATATCCGGATGATACTTCTTCGCCAGGACACGGTAGGCCTTCTTCAGTTCCTCTTCCGTGGCCGTCTTCGAAACCCCTAAGACTTCGTAAAAATCACGTTTATCCGCCATAGAGATCCCTCCTTGATTCTGTCTGTTTTACACACCTTTGGGGAACGGCCCGAAAGCCGTCCCCCGCGGTGCGAAGTTAACTGTGTTTGATTCCTTTATCTGTCTCAGACTTCCTTGAAGTCCGCATCCTGTACGTCATCGTCGCCGTGACGGCCGCCGGCGTTCATGTCCGGTCCGCCCTGGAAGCCGCCGCCAGGCTGGCCCTGGAAGCCGCCGTTAAAGCCGCCCTGCTGTCCGCCGCCCTGGGCCTGCTCATAGACCTTGGCGAAAAGCTGCTGCGCACTGTTCATCAGGCGTTCGCGGCCGTTCTTCAGGGCATCGATCTGGCTGTCGGTCAGCTGGTCGCTGTCCTTGGTCTCTTCGATCGTCTGCTTCAGGGAAGCGATATCGGCCTCAACGGCACTCTTGCTGTTCGGATCCAGCTTGTCGCCGACGTCCTTCATGGCCTGCTCGGTCTGGAAAATGATCGAGTCGGCGTCATTTCTCGCATCGATGCCTTCCTTGCGGCGCTTGTCCTGCGCCTCGAAGGCAGCCGCTTCACGGACGGCCTTGTCGATATCGGCGTCGCTCATGTTGGAGCCGCCGGTGATCGTGATGTGCTGTTCCTTGCCGGTGCCCAGATCCTTCGCGGACACGTTCACGATGCCGTTCGCATCGATGTCAAAGGTGACTTCGATCTGCGGGACGCCGCGGCGTGCGGGCGGGATGCCATCCAGACGGAACTGGCCGAGGCTCTTGTTGTCGCGGGCAAACTGACGCTCGCCCTGCAGCACGTTGATATCGACGGCGGTCTGGTTATCCGACGCGGTGGAGAACACCTGGCTCTTCTTGGTCGGGATCGTGGTATTTCTTTCGATCAGCCTGGTCGCCACGCCGCCCAGCGTTTCGATGCTCAGGGACAGCGGGGTGACGTCCAGCAGCAGGATCTCGCCCGCACCGGCGTCGCCGGCCAGCTTGCCGCCTTGGATCGAGGCGCCGATGGCCACGCATTCATCGGGGTTCAGCGATTTGTTCGGCTCTTTGCCGGTCAGCATC
>JAFRRD010000036.1 GCA_017428265.1 Lachnospiraceae bacterium
ACAATCGTATGTCAGCCAGAGGCCAGCTCGAGTATTTCATTCCCAACTGGGGAGATGCCGTCGTCTGGAGTGATCTGCATCGATCTTCTAAGTATCCTGATTTGTGGAGTTAGCCACCAACGCTTTTTGTCCTATAACCCTGAAAAGCGGCGCTCCGGAAAGAGCGCCGTTTTCTTTTGCCTGTATCTCACGGTTCGTTCAGTTTTGCTGTCCGGCTGCCTCGGAGAGAAGTTCCCAGGCATAATCATCCTTTGCCTGATCCGCTGCGGACAGTTCGTCAAAGGGCCGGAGGAGAGGATGCACACGGGCGGCGTTGTCCCGTACGGGACCGTACGTCCAGTTGTTCATCAGGTGGAAGCGGTTCCAGCGTTCATGTTCGATCCGCCGGAAAAGATCTTTCTTTGAGGCGGAAAGCGCAGCATACCTTTCCGCAGCCTTTTTAAAATCTTTTTCTTCGGCGTCGGTGCCCAGCAGGATGCTGGCTTTGATCAGCAGATGATCGGCGGAGGCCAGGTTGGAGCGCCTCAGAAAACTGCCCAGCTCATTCCAGGACGGCTGCGGCACAGGGGAAGCGGCGCAGTAGCTTTCATGCAGACGGATCGCGAGCCGGCTGAGCTTTCTTCTCATGATCAGTTCAGGCGTATATAACTCCTCCGGACCGCCGAAACTGACGACATCGTCCGTCTGTACGGAGAAGCGGGCATAGACGGTGCCCCGCAGAGGGCAGCAGCGCAGCAGGACGGAGACTTCGGCAGCATTTTCCTCTTCTTTGTCTTCGCAGAAAATGATGCGGTCGGCTTCCCGGAACGGCTCCCAGTTCTGATTCCAGGCCCCTCCGATATAGGTCAGGGAATCCCGCTTCGGTTCTTTGCTGCCCGGATCCAGTATCTGAGAGAGCATCGGGTGTTCGCGGAAAAACTCATCCCAGTTCCCGCAGACGGCATAGCGCAGCGCCTGATCGGGAGAGATCACGTTCAGCAGCAGCGCCTGCTCCAGCAAAGCGGCGGCATAGCGGCCGCTGCCGACGATCACGATTTTTTCCGTCGTATTGATAACGGGATAATTGTGCCAGTACAGACGCGCAGTCGCTTCGGCCGGAGAGAAATATGTGACATTTTCCGGAATGGTCTTCGGTTCAAACTCGTTCAGGAGATAAATACGGCAGCCAAGCGGAGAGAGTTCTTCGGACTGCCGTTCGTTGGCAAAACCGTCCTCACTGAGGAGGAAAACGTGGACCTTATCCGGGTCCGGGTGCAGGCGGACGATCTCTTTTGCATCCATATCGGTAAATACCGCATTGAGAGAAGTGTCCGCCGCGTTTTTCGCCGCACGGGACAGAATGATCAGACAGCCGGGTTCCGCTTCTTTCAGCCGTGTTGCCAGCAAAAGCGCGCTGCTGTTCGTCTCGGGAAAGAAGTACCAGATTTTCCGTTTGGAAAAGGCCAGGCGGATCTGCGGCAGGAGCTTTCCCCGGATCAGCTGTATGGCAAGGCCGAGGACGGCAGCCAGGATCCCAAGACTCATCAGCTGGAAACAAAGGCCGATCAGCCGCCCGGCTGCCGTGACGGGATAAGTGTCGCCGTAGCCGACGGTCGTCAGCGTGGTCAGGGAATACCAAAGCGCCAGCGGAAAGGAGACAATGGAAGCGTTCTCGGCGCCTTTTTCCGCGAGGACCAGCAGTTCCAGCAGCAGAAGATAGAAAAGAAGTCCGCCGAAGATCGGAAGGATCCGGCTCTTTTTTCTTGTATTCACAGGCTTCGTCAGCCTCCTTTCTTCAGCAGTTCCGGGAGCAGCAGAACATTGTCCAGGTCCATCTGCCGGTAATCGACTTCGCGTCCGGTCAGTTCTTTTTCTTTCCGCTCCAGCTCGGGCAGGTCATCCCACGGGATCAGGCAGGCATGAAGCCTGGCCTCGGTATCTTTCCCGACGCGGATGCGGCTGCTGCCTTTTTCTTTCTTTTCGGCGAGCATGGCCTGCGCACGGGCTTTGAATACTTCCTCCGGCATGGAGCTGTAGCCCATGGCAAAATGGAAGGCACACCAACGCATATGTTCCGTCTCGCCGAGATGATCCAGAAGTTCCCTGTCATCCGGCCAGCCGTTCTGAACCAGTTCGTCTTCCGTCAGTTCGGCGGAGCACAGAAAGGCATTGCTGAAGTCGGCGCTGGCCCGGCAGCTCTGCCGGCTGAAATAATCGCAGGCGGCCCAGTCGGTTTCGGCATCATGACCTTCCGCGAGATGGTAGCGGTGATTGATCTGCATGGCCATCCGGTCCAGCTGCTCTCCGCATAGGATTTCCGGTGAATAGATGCTGAGCTTCTTCGGTATGCCGTCCCCGCCGGGATACGTGGTCAGGGAGGAACGGGTGCATTCGATGACGGAGGCGCGGCTGCCGTGATCAGCCAGGAAACGGCGGAACTCCTTGCCGATCTCGGCATTCTCTGCTTCGTTTCCGGTGCAGACGGCGATGTAATTGATCTCCTGAACATGCTGCTGCAGGTAAGTGTAAGCGCTGAGGCTCCTCGCATTCGCTTCGAGGAACTCAATGCCGTAATGGGACATCAGAGAGGGATAACGGCTGACGAAATTACCGGATCTGCTGGAGTGATCCCGGGAGATGACCATGGCATGAAAGCGGCTGCCGGCGAACTGGCCGTTCATAATGAGCTGCCGCAGGACCGCCTGCCCCGTTCCGCCGAAGCCTACGATCACAGCTTCAAAGTTCTCCGCAGCCCGGCCGTGCGCCTCGAAACGCATCGTTTTGCAGGGCGGGCATTCCCGGATCAGAAGCCGGGCCATCAGTTCTTCCTTTTCCATAGCCAGAACAGAGCCGAAGCCATAGCCGCCTTCTTTGGCCTGCAGCGCTTCTCCGGCGCGTTCATCATTCGTCAGCAGAGAGATCCTGCACTGTCCGGGAAGGATCTGTTTTTCTTCCAGGATTTTCTTTAGGCCTTCGGCATAGCGCAGATTTGCGGTCAGGTCGTCACTCAGGCAGTATACGGCAAGCTGCTTTCGGCCGGGCTTCATCCGGATCCGCCTGAGAAATGCGGCGGAAGGCTCTGCGGCAGCCGCATCATTCATCAGGATACCGCCCATTTTCAGGATACGGCTGTCCGCGCCGCTGCCGCTGCCGCCGTCGACGAATACGAGGACTCCCTTGTCCTTTTGCTGCAGCTTTTCGGCAAAACAGAGAGATCCTTCGTGTACCCCGAAGATCAGGTCGATCTTTTTATGATGCAGCAGAAACAGGTTCAGCGAGCGGATAAGGCGCGCTCCGACGTTGGCGACGACAGTGCTTGCGGTGGCATACAGCGCCAGAAGATGAGTCAGATAGATCCAGATCTGAATGTCGTTCCGGGCCAGAAACGGCACCTTGCTGATGGTTCCGATGTCGTGGCGGCCGAGGAACATGCAGAAGACCCAGAAGACCGTTTTCGCAACGGTCAGCAGCGTCCCTTCGTTCAGACAGTAATAGCCGTAACCGTAAAAGCAAAGGCCCGAAATTCCGACAAAAAGGAATATCGCCCCCAGCAGTTTATTCAGCAGTTTCGGCTGAAAACCGAGGGAGATCAGCAGCCCGGCAAACACCAGGCCGGAAATGATCCAGATAAGCGTCAGGTCCATATATGCTCCTTTATCCGGGGAAAGATGACAACTGTTTTTTACAGTATATCACCGCACGGCCGCTTTCACAAGAACGGGAAAATCGTATGGAGTAATTATATATCATATTTTCAAAAATAACCCGTGCATTTTCGAGGGATGTGGAGTATAATATCCGCGGAAATGGTTTCGCAAACCATAATTTGGAGGTATTTCATGGATAAAAACGTACGTATCTGTATCGTAGGCGGCGGGCCTGCGGGTCTTTCCGCGGGCATGTATCTGGAGCAGAAGGGCTACACCAACTACACCATTCTGGAACGTCTGGACCGTGTCGGCGGCAAGTGCTGGTCACCTCACTACAACGGCCGGCGCTATGAGATGGGCGCCATCATGGGCGTGCCCAGCTACTATGCCGTGCATGACGTGGAGGAATTCTGCGGCATCACTCACGACGGCCCGAAGCTGAACCGCAACTACAAGAACAGCAAGGGCGATGTGATCGAACCCTTCGAACCGAAGAAGAACATCCTGAAGATCCCGCGCCTGCTGAAGATGAAAAAGCAGATCAAGAAGCTCGGCGAGATCCTCGAGACCAAGTATAAAGGCTACGACCTGAACGGCCACCGCGGCGTTGCCGAAGGCCGCTACGAAGGCTATGCCTGCACGCCCGGCCGCGAAAAAGTGGAAGGCGAAAACCCGAACCTGAAAGACCTGTGCCTGCCCTTCAGTGAATTCTGCAAACTGAACGGCGTCGAGCTGACCCAGGATGTCTGGATCGGACCGTACACCTCCTTCGGATACGGCTATTTCGATGAGATCCCGGCTGCGTACGTGCTGAAATATCTGGATTTCCAGACCTGCATGAACTTCGTCAAGATCAATCTGTGGACCTGGAAAGACGGCACTCAGTTCATCTGGGAGACCCTGAACAGCAAGCTGAAAAACCCGGCCCGCCTGAATTCGAAGATCGACAAGGTCGAGCGCCGCGACGGCAAGGTCTATGTGACCGTGAACGGCGAAGTGGAAGAGTATGACAAGATCATCGTGACCGCGCCGCTCTTCATCCCCGGTACCCGCATGGACGGCCAAGTCGGCATGGTCGACTACTTCGACACCCGCGACGACGAGAGAGAACTCTTCTCCAAAATCGACTACGAGCGCTATGACGTGCTGGCCGTCGAGACCAAACCCGAGGACCATCCGGAGATCTCTTACTACGTCTTCGACAACATGACCAAGGAACGCCTCGGCCATCTGATGGTCTATTACCGCCGCTGGAGAGACACCAAGGACCAGGTCATCACCACCTACGCCCTCCGCAAGCACAAAGATACCAAGGAAGTGCCTTACGAAGAATGCCGCCAGATGGTGCTGGACGACCTGAAGACCATGCACAACCCCGCTTCGAACGTCATTAACGAGTGGAGCGTCTACTACTTCCCGCACGTCTTCTCCGAAGACTACACCGCGGGCTGGTATGACAAGGTGGAAGGCATGCAGGGCAAGTACGATACCTACTATGCCGGCGAGATCATGGCCTTCGGCGACATGGACGAGACCGCGGAATACTCCCGCGAGCTGGTCGACCGCTTCTTCTAAGCGGAGGAAAATGCACAGGCCGCTTACAGTACTGCAGGCGGCCTGTTTCTTTTGAAAGGAACCGATATGAGTTTTTACAAAGATCATTATGAGGTGGTCATCATCGGCGGCGCGCTGGCCGGCCTGTCGGCGGCCCTGCAGCTGCAGGCCTTCGGCGTGAAGGACATCCTGATCCTGGAAAAGCACAACCTTCCCGGCGGCCTGGCGACCTCCTACGTGCGCGACGGCTTCGAGATCGAGGCGACGCTCCATGAGATGATGTCGATCGGCCCGAAGGAAGACCGTCTGAAAGTCGGCGCCTTCTTTGACGAGATGGGCGTGGACATCGACTGGCTGCGCGTGCCGGAAGCCTACCGCTTCGTGGAACCGAAGAAGAACATCGATATCACGCTGCATGCCGGCTTCCGCACGATGGCGGACGAGATCGGCGCGCAGTATCCCGGCTGGGCAGACAAGGTCTACGAATTCATGCTCCTGTGCAACACGGTATACGATTCGATGAACTTCCTCTCCACGCATTCGATGAGCAAGGTCCAGATGCTGATGAAGCATCCGGATTTCGTCAAGACTGCCGGCTATACCGCCAAGGAAGTCATCGATACCTGGGGCTTCCCGCAGGATATCGTGGACATCCTCTGCCCGTACTGGATCTATGTGGGCGAACCGATCGACAACCTTCCGTTCACGATCTACGCCTTCCTGATGGCCGACTATTTCCGCGGCGGCTCCTATGTGTGCCGCGGCTTCTCGCATGAGATGAGCATGAAGCTGCAGAAAAAAGCCGAGGAGAACGGCGCGCAGATCGAATTCCGTCAGGAAGTCGAAAAGATCCTCGTGAAGGATCACAAGGTGACCGGCGTCCGGACGAAGCGCGGCGACGTGATCAACTGTGACTACGTCATCAGCGGCGCCTATCCGAACCGTGTGTATACCCAGATGATCGAGCCGAGATCGGAAGTGCCGGAAGGCGCGGTGAAATTCATCAACGGCATGCGTCTGTCCGTGACGACCTGCTCGGTCATGATGATCCTCAAGGGCTCGCCCGAAGAGATCGGGATCAAAGACTACAACATCTTCCAGGCGGATACGATGGAATCGGCCGACCTCCGTGCCGAAGGGCAGACCGCAGGCCCGTTCAAATATCTGACCAGCATCTGCCTGAACCTGTCCAACCCGGGCTGCACGCCGGAAGGCTATACGCAGTTCTCCATCACGACCCTGCCGCGCGTTAACGGCTTCCTGGACCTGAAGGAAGAAGACTATTACGCCTTCAAGGAAAAACTGGCCCGCGAGATGATCGCCGAGTACGAACGCGTCTCCGGCGTCACGATCCACGACAGGATCGTCGAGATCGAAGTTTCCACGCCGGCCACGATCGCCCATTACGTGGGCGCCTGGAAGGGCAGCATCTACGGCTATACCCATTCGATCGACAACCATGCGGTGGCCAGACTCCAGATGCGCGAAGAGGACCACTTCATCGACGGCCTTGAATTTGCCTGCGCGACCGGCATGAGCGGCAACGGCATGGGACCGGCGGTCACGAACGGCAGAGCCGCGGCCAAGTACACCAAGGCAGCCATGGACGAAGCGAAGGGAGGAAGCGCGAAATGAAAGTCAAAGGATTTCTGAAAGACGTCGGCGGCGCTTCACGCGTCACGAAACTGCGCCGGGACACGATCCGGGCCGCTTCCAACGTTCCCGATCCGAAGGATCCGATCCGGGCTCTTGCGGATGCCCTGCATCCCGGTCCGGAGACCTACCGTCTCGTGTCCGTGACGGATGCGAGCCCGACAGCGAAGACCTTCCGCTTTGAACCTGTGAGCGGCCATGTTCCGGTGTTCCAGGCGGGACAGTATGCCTGCTTCTATTTCACGATCGGGAAAAGCGTCGTCACCCGCGCCTATTCGATCTCCTCGGCGCCTTATGAGGCCAGGCTGGAAAAGCCGTATTTCGAGATCACCGTGCGCAAGAACCGCCCGTATTTCGTTCCGGACTACCTCTACAGCGAGGTGAAGATCGGCGACGAGATCAGGGTGGACCTTCCGTTTTCCCATTTCCACGTGGATGCGGTGCGTGATTCGAAGACCATCATGGGCCTTGCGGGCGGCAGCGGCATCACGCCGTTCCTGTCCATGGCCCGCGAGATCGCGCACGGTACGCTGGATGCCGATCTGACGATCCTCTACGGATCGGTGCAGCATGGCGACATCGTCTGCGGCGAAGAACTGGACCGCATTGCGGCGGCCTGCCCGCGCGTTAAGATCGTCAACATCATGTCCGACGACCCCGACTGGGACGGCGAAAAAGGTTTCGTGACCGAGGACCTGATCCGGAAATATTCGGAAGGCGACGTCACGTACTTCTTCTGCGGCCCGTGGCCGATGTTCTTCCTGGTGCAGAAGGCCCTGCAGAACATGGGCGTGCCGGAGCAGCGCTTCCGCCATGAAGCGATGATGCAGCCGGCGAACGTCAGGCAGATCCCCGGCTTCCCGGAGGACCAGATCGGACAGAAGCATCAGATCACGGTCGTGCGCGGCATTCAGAAAGACATCATTGACGCGGCTGCCGATGAACCGGTCGCCGTAGCGCTGGAACGCGCCGGCATTCCCATCGATGCACACTGCCGCGGCGGCGAATGCGGCTACTGCCGTGCTCAGCTGCTCGGCGGGAACATTTTCGTCTCGCCGCTCGGCGACGGACGCCGCATGATGGATAAGGAGATGGGCTGGTTCCATTCCTGCTCCGCCTTCCCGATGAGCGATCTGGAGATCAAGATCCCGATCCTGTAACAGACAGGAAAAAACGATTTAAAAAACCGCCGGCAGAGAACCTGCCGGCGGACTTTATTTGCATGTTATCCGTATTTTCCGCCGCGGCTTTTGCCGGGCGGTGCGGCTGTTTGTGCCGAAAAAGGACAGGCAGTTCAGCGGATATACTTCCCGATCATCTCATCGATCTTCGCGGCATATTCATCCGGTGCGGCGTATATCCCTTCAATATGCCGAACGCCCGGAAGGATGAGCTTGTCCTTCGGCCCCTGATAGAAGGAATACAGGAACGGCGCATTTTCGGACGGAACGGTCGGATCGTCGGTGCCCTGGATGAAGAGGATGGGGATATCGGCGCGGGAAAGGTTCGGACGGACATCCGTGTCGGAAAGATCCGATCCGGTCACCAGCCGGTGGACGAGCTTCAGGAGCCCGAACAACGGCGCTTTGCGGAGCAGGCTCTGCGCTTCGGTATAGCCGCTGTCTTCGACGATGAACTTCACCTCCGGTCCGGCCTGATCGCTCATTTTCATGACGCTCGCGCCGCCGAGGGAGAAGCCGTGCAGAACGATCTGCAGTTCTTTGCCCGTGCGGGACTTCAGGTATTCGATCCATTTCAGGGAATCTGCGCTCTCTAATAGGTCGAAACCGATGATCTCCCCGCCGCTTTCGCCGTGAGCGGTATTGTCCGGTGCGAAGACGTCGAAGCCGCGGCTGTGCCAGTAATCGAGGACCATTCCCGCGGTCTCCGCGTGCTCGGAATGGTAGCCGTGGACGATAAAGGCAATGCGGCTGCCGTCGCTGCCCTTGCAGGGCAGATAGAAACCGGCAAGCTCATAGCCGCGGTCGGAACAGATTGTCATGCGGGTCTGCGGCGCGGCAAGGAGTTTTTCTTTCCGGCTGTCGCGCCATTCATAATAGGCGTCTTCGTGGCTTTTGCCGTCCCCGGTAAGGAGCGTGACCAGCCGCGAACCATTTCGGGCAAAAGCATAGGCATAAACTTCGCGGACGGCGGCGCCGAAGCCGGCGGCCAGCAGGCCGGGGATGAGCCACAGCAGGCCTTTCCCGCTGTTTTTGTTGCCTGAACGTTTCATGTTTTTTCTCCGTTTATTTGACCGGCAGCATGGCGCCGACCGTGGCGAGCAGCGAGCAGAGCGCCGTCAGGATCAGGAAGGGGACCGTGCCGAAGCGCCCGACGAGCGCGGAACTGCCCACGCGTTTCCGTGACAGCCAGTAGGCAAAGATGATCCCGAGTCCGGTCACGACCTGGATCGCGCTGGCATAGCGGGCCAGGCTGACGAAGCTTGCGAGCGTGAGCAAAGCAAGCAGCAGGCAGGGCACGGAAGCCGCAAGCCAGCTGGGCTTGAGGCCCCATTTTGTCTGTTCGTGGATGATGTCCCGAAGGTTCAGTGTATTGGCCCAGAAACTGGTCGCAAGCGCGAGCAGGGTGAAGACGTAGCCGATGATGCTGACCCAGCCGCCGAGGTGCGCGGCAAGGTCGACCAGGGCGCCGTTCTCGGTAATATTCTTTCCGGCGCCGAGCAGGGTCATCAGCGTGACCAGGAAGATCAGCAGGAGGTTGACAGCAAGACCGGCGGCGATCGCCCCGCGGATCTTCTTCGCATCGCCTTCAAGCCCCTTTACCACCTGCGGCGTGGACATGACCGCCGACAGCGAGAAGGAGACCATGCCGAAGAGAGCCAGGGCATTCGAGATGCCCTTGAAGCCGCTCGGGAGCGTGCTGAGCGGTTTGCCGAGCGTCGCGGCAAAGAGGATGATGATCACGACGGCCATGGCGGCGACGGCATATTTTTCACAGATGCCGACGAGCTTCAGCCCAAACAGAACGACGCCCGCGCCGATGACGTAGAAGATGAGGATGCCGGCGATGTCCGGCAGGCCGAACCAGGCCTTGAACACGGCGGCCGCGCCGGTAAGAAAACCGCTCACGTTGACCAGGACGGAAAGTCCGAGCAGACCGAAAGCCAGCCAGGTGAGCACCTTCTTCAGTTTTCCCGAGAAGAGTTCCGCATTAAAGCAGCTGATGAACTGCGCCCCGCCGTTGTTGTAGGAAAGCTCTGCAATGATCAGATGGAGCAGGAGATTGAACAGGTACGTAAAGACAAGGATAAGCAGGATCTCGCGGAGGCTGTTGTGCGCCGCCAGGAAAGGCACTGCCAGGATGCCGCTCCCGACACCGTGGCCGACGATGATGCTGGTCGCTTCCGCAAAACTGAGTCTGGATTCGCCGTGGATCTTATTCATTTTTCATTCCTCCTGTGCTGCACCGATCATAACATAATTCGCGGAAAAACAAAAGATGCTTATTCTTGACGGTATAAAAAGCCATGGTATAATACCCCTGTGGATCCGGGTGCCGGTCATGCTCATCCGAAGCTGCAGGCTGCAGTTTTCCTGCGCTTCTCCCTGAACCGCTTTTTAAGTGCGGGGACTTGCATTTCTTCAGGAAATATGGTATGATTAATTGGCTTGGGGGAATCAATAATGAGCAAAAGAGATGAAGACATCCTTCTGACCGATTCCATGCGGGCTGCAGGAAAAAGTGCCGTGCCGGATCCGGCTGCGGCAGAACGCAATGCCCGCAAGGAATACCAGAAAAGGATGAAGCAATATAAGAACAAGAGGCGCAGGAAGATCTTCGGACTGGTTCTGGAGTGTGTCCTGTTGCTTATTGTGTGCGTCGGATTCTGGGGCATCAATACTTTCGTCAAAGCCTTTGATATCATGTCCGATCAGACCCAGAAAACAAATCCTTCCCAGCAGGGCAACTCTTCATCGAATCCGGGGCAGCCCTCCTTCGTGATCGAAGATGAGGACGGCAGCACGGAGATCGTTATGTATACCATACCGGAGGACGAGGAATCTTCCGCGGAATTCATCGCACCGACCAGGACCGGCTTTTCCACTTTCGTTGTGTTCGGCGTTGACTCAAGAGACGGCACACAAATGGATAACTGGGCGAACGGCGATGTGATCATCCTCGTCTCGCTGAACAACGAGACACAGGAGATCCGTCTTTGCTCCGTGTACCGTGATTATGCCTTCGAATCGGAAGTGAACAGCGGCCTCGAAAAGATCACGGATTCCTACTGCAAATACGGCGCAGCCCATACGGTCGAAGCGCTGAACCGCAACCTGGATCTGCAGATCGATGATTATGTCGTCGTGAACTGGACGGCAGTCGCGGATGTGGTCGATGCGCTCGACGGGATCGATATGTACCTGACCAAAGCGGAAGCGACGGAAATGAGAGGATACGTATACGAGACGGAACTGGCGACAAAACGCTCTTACCGGGTCAGACCGCTGCCGCAGAAAGAAGGCACGTATCATCTGAACGGCGGCCAGACGATCGCGGTCGCACGCATGCGCAAGGGGGTCGGCGATGACTACGGCCGTACGGAACGCCAGAGGAAGATCATCAATCTGATCCTGCAGAAAGCCAAAACCATGAAGCTCAGCCAGCTGAGCGCCATCATGACGGCGATCACAAGCAACGTCCGCCTCAGTTTCGATAAACTGGAACTCCTCGAACTGATGTCCCATGCGCCTCAGTACAGTATCAAAGACAGCGCAGGTTTCCCTTTTAACCACCTTACCTTCCCGCTCCCGACGTCTTTCGTCTATGCCGATGACCTGGAAAAGAACGTGATCCAGCTGCACAAATTCCTGTACGGTGACGAGAACTATACACCGTCCGGCAATATCGCCAGGATCAGCAAATTTGCGGAGCAGGAGAAGAGCGCTTTCCGCAAGAAACTGAATTTGAACTGAGGCTTCACAATTCCTGTAGAGTTTTATCACAATTTTCTCACAAACGCCCGCTATACTTGTGCCGAAACAAGAAATAAGCGGGCGTTTTTGCGTGCCCGTTAGCAACAAAGAGAGGTACTGACTGATGAGTGAAGACATGAACAGAAATGATGAATATGAGCAGGAACCGCTCAATAACCCTGAAAAGGAAGAATCGGCAGCTGCCCCTACTCCCGAGGAGGAAGCGGCAAAAGCCATAGAAGAAGCAAGGCTGACCGAAGCCGAACGCCTTGAAGCGGAACGCCGTCAGCAGGAAGCGGAATGGGAAGCAAATTTCCGCCGTGCGGAAGAAGAACGCCGCCGCGAACAGGAAGAGCAGGCGGAAGCCATCCGCCGGGAATACGAGGCGAAGGAAGAGGCCGAAAAAGCGGCCAAAGCCGAAAAGAAGGCCCGGAAGAAAAAAGGCCTGCGCCTGACGGCTGCGGTACTTGCCGTTGCCCTCCTCGTCGGTGCTGCCGGATATGCGGCCGGTGAGATCTCGAAGACCATCAAGGGACTGAAGGATCAGGTCTCCAGCCTGGAAGACGCGAACAACCGTGACCGTCTGGTCGACGGTACCGTGCCCGAAGCGTCTGCCGGCGAATTCCCCGGCCAGAACGGCAAGGACAGGGAAAGCCGTCCGGAAAGACCCGACCGGGAAACGACGGAAGCGGCGGCAGTCGAACAGACATCTGACAGCAGGGAAACTGTCTCAGCCGATCCCGTGATCGGAACAGCTGCTTCAGTCGAGAGCCGTATCACCGGCCTGACTGATGTGTCGGACATCGTGGAGCAAGTCCTTCCTTCCGTCGTATCGATCGTGATCACGCAGACCGTATCCTATCCCAGCTACTGGGGCGGCAACCGCGAATATGAACAGACGGGCGCCGGCAGCGGCATCATCATCGGCGATGACGGCAATGAACTTTGGATCGTGACCAACCATCACGTGATCGAAGACGCCGACACGATCGAGATCACGTTCTGCGACGAGAAATCAGTTTCTGCCTACCTTAAGGGCTCGGACAAGGACAACGACCTGGCCGTCGTCGGCGTGAAGCTGGCCGATATGGAAAAGAGCACGCGGGACAGCATCAAGGTCATCACCATCGGTGAATCCGACAGCCTGAAACTGGGCCAGGGCGTCATCGCCATCGGCAATGCGCTCGGCTGGGGCCAGTCCGTTACGACCGGCGTGGTCAGCGCGCTGAACCGCGAAGTCGAATTCGAAGACGGTACCAAGATGTATCTGCTGCAGACCAGCGCAGCCATCAACCCGGGCAACTCCGGCGGCGCGCTGTTGAACAGCAAGGGCGAACTTGTCGGCATCAACAATTCGAAGTATTCCGATACCGACGTGGAAGGCATCGGCTTTGCGATCCCGATCTCCAGCGTTAAGGAGATCATGAACAAACTGTCCCTTATGCAGCCGCGCACCCCTGTTGCCGAAGCGGATTATCCTTACCTCGGCGTGACCTTCAAGAACCTTTCTTCCGGATATATGGATGCGTACGGCATTCCGAACGGCGCCTATATCTATGAAGTGGCCGAGGGAACGCCTGCCGCCAAAGCCGGCCTGCTGGCCTATGACATCATTATCGGCATCAACGACGTAAAGATCTCGAGCTACGACGATCTGGTGAACGAACTGCAGTATTATAAGGGCGGCACCGAGGTCGAACTGACCGTCATGCGTCTGAACCGCGGCCAGTACTCCGAAGTCAAAGTTACGGTCACGCTCGGTCTGCGCAGCGAATATCAGAGATGAGCTGCCGATGGCCATGCTGCGGCAGTAAGTTCACAAAAAGTTCAAAAAACCCTCTTGCATTGCGGCGAAGGAATTGATAAAATACAGGAGAACAAGGCGATTGTTACTCTCAGAACAACAAGGAGGAATGATTATGGCTTATAAAATCGGTGATGCCTGCATTATGTGCGGTGCCTGCGCCGGCAACTGCCCGGTAGGTGCCATCAGCGAAGGCGATGGCAAGTATGAGATCAATCCCGATCTGTGCATCGAATGCGGCGCCTGCGCCGCGGGCTGCCCTGTCGGTACGATCGATCTGGAATAAGAACTGGCAGCCGCAAGGCTGACAGAACGCGGAAAGCGCTGTCCGTATCGCGGGCAGCGCTTTTTTCGGAAAGGAAATTGCCATGGAATGGCTTTGTTATACGATAAAGACGGAAACCGGGGCAGAAGAAGCGGTCACGGCGATGCTGGCCGGGCTCGGGATCGACAGCCTGGAGATCATTGAGGCCGATCCGCTGACGGCAGAGGACAAGGCGCTTCTGTTCCTGGCTCCCGATGCCGAACTGCAGCCGGACGAGGCAGTCCCGGAAGGGGAACTGCAGATCCGCTTTTACCTGCATTCCGCGCTCGACCCGGACGAGGCGGCCGCAGCGCAGGAAGGCGAAGACACGGATGATTCCTATACCGTGCATGACAGGCGGTATTCACCGGAAGAAATATATGCCGTTGAGACGGCGGTGGAAAGCGGGCTGCGGGAACTTAAGGCTGCAGGCTTTATCCGGGACGCCGTCATGGACCGGGGCCTTTCCCGCGAAGAGGACTGGCGGGATCAGTGGAAGAAATACGCGCAGCCGATCGAGGCGAACGGGATCCTCATCTGTCCTGCCTGGAGCGAAGTGCCCGATGAAGCCCGGGCACGGATCGAAAAGGGAAATCTGAAGCTTCTGCGGCTGGAGATGGGGACGGCGTTCGGGACCGGCGCCCACGCCTCGACGCGGCTCTGCCTGGACGGCCTGGCAGCGCTCGACCTAAAGGGAAAAAGCCTCCTGGACATCGGTACCGGCAGCGGCGTCCTGGCGCTCGCGGCTTTCCTGTCCGGTGCGGAGAGCGTGACGGCGACGGAGGTCGATCCGGCCTGTGAAGCCGTGGTATACGAAAACCTTCGCCTGAATCATTTTGACGGAAAAAGCAGCCGCTTCCGGCTGCTCATGGGAGATATCCTGACGGATCCGGCCGTGCAGGAGGGAGCCGCCGGGACTTATGACGTCGTGACGGCCAATATCCTGGCGCCGGTGATCCTGAAACTGGCGGCTCCGGGCGCGGCAGACCGTTATGCAAAACCGGGAACCGTATTCATCGGCTCGGGGATCATCGATGCACGGGCCGAAGAAGTTGCGCAGGCCTTTGCAGAGAATCCTGCGTGGACCGGTATCCGCATTGAGCGTATCGGTGAGTGGGCTGCGGTCACGGCCGTCAGGACATAAAAAGACGGTCCGCTCAGCGGGCCGTCTTTTACCTGGACAGTCCGCGGAGCGGATCGTCTTTTGCCTGACTGCGGTCAGGCTTTTTTCTTGAAGAATTTAAAGCAGGCGGGGTAGAGTGCGACCTCAACGAAGAGGATGACGGCATAGCGCGCCGTGCGCACCATCAGCGACGCAAAAGTCCCGGAAGCCAGGAAATCCTTGTTGAAGGGCATTTTCAGCACGGTATTCAGGCCGAAGAAGAGGCCGATGCCGATGAACGTGCGGATGATCATGCGAGGGACGCTGCGGGTATTCTCAAACCTGATCCAGCGCTTTTCCACGAAAGCGCCGATGTAGGTACCGATCATCATGCCGAGTGAGGAATAAAAGTCCGTGCTGGTGCAGTAGAAGAGGCCCGGGATGGCGGTCGCGAGCAGGATCAGGTAGAGCACCCAGTCCTTTTTGATCGCCTTCTGCATCCAGGAGACCAGCAGGACGCTGGCAAAGCCGAGAGCCCAGCCGGCAAGAACGTCGGTCGGATAGTGGACGCCGAGCGCGAAGCGGGAAATGCCGACGAGAAGCGGAATGATGACCGCGATCGCGATCAGTGCCTTTGCCCGCTTATAATAGGCCAGGGACCCGTAGACCGTCGCGGCATTGCAGGAATGCCCGCTGGGGAAGGACCAGCCCTGGACCAGCGGATCCATGATGTCGCCGCTCTTGTCCACCGGCTTCAGGCATTTTACCTCGCTGTGGACCATGTAGGGCCGCGGCCGGAGCGCGATATTCTTGATCATCGGGTTCCAGGTGACGGACGCCGTCAGATTGATGCCGAGGTACAGCCCCCAGCGCTTGTCGATGCACCAGTAGATGAAGCCCATGATGCCGACCATCAGCATTTCTTCACCGAAAGCGGAGACGAGCGACGCAACCTTCGTGCCGAAATCGCCGAGTACCAACTGCAGCCAGACCATCAGCTGCGGTTCCCAGTTGAAATAAAAAATATTTCCACCCATAGCAAACTCCTGTTTCCGAACCGTTATCGTTCCTCGATTATAGCGGATAATGCCGGACTTTACAAGAGCGGAAGCAAAAGGTAGAATAAGAAATGGCGGAAAATGCCTGCCGCCCGGAGGGAAAAGCATTTAGGCTTGCATTTCCCTTAAAAACCATATAAAATAAAAGATCATCATTTTCTCTTTGAAAGGAGAACGCCATGAAGAAATTTCTTGCTGAGTTCAAGGCATTTGCACTGAAGGGCAATATGATCGATATGGCCATCGGCGTCATCATCGGCGGTGCCTTCACGGCGCTTGTCACCGCATTTACGACCAATATCGTAAATCCCCTGCTGGCCCTGATCCCCGGTGTCAACAGCCTGGACAACGCCCTGAAGATCGTGCTGAAGGAAGCGGTCCTGGACGCGGAAGGCGCAGTGGTCACGGAAGAAGTGGCGATCAAATTCGGCGCCTTCATCAGCGCCATCATCACTTTCCTGATCCTGGCTCTGATCGTTTTCATGATCGTCAAGGCGATCAACAAGGCCCGCAAGCTGGAAGAGGAACGCAAGGCGGCTGCCGAACCCGCTCCGGAACCGGAAGCCCCGACGACGAAGATCTGCCCGTTCTGCAAGAGCGAGATCGCGATCGACGCCGTCCGTTGCCCGCACTGCACCAGCGAACTTCCTGCTGCAGAATAACGATACGCTCCGGCTCTGCCGGAAAGGAGCTTTATGCGCATCAACGTTACCCGGTCCTCCATGCCGGCATTTGACGAATTTGCAGAGGAGATCAGGGATCTGTGGGATACCCGCTGGCTGACCAACATGGGCAGCAAGCATGAAGAACTTCAGAAGTCTCTTGAAGAATTCCTGGGTGTTCCGCATGTCATTCTGTATACGAACGGGCATCTGGCACTGGAAAATGCAATCGCCGCGATGAACCTCCCCGAAGGCGGGGAGGTCATCACGACGCCTTTTACCTTTGTCTCCACGACGCACGCCATCAGCCGAAACGGTCTCGTTCCGGTCTTTTGTGATATCAACGACCGGGACTACACGATCGATGCGGACAGGATCGAGTCGCTGATCACGGAGAAGACCGTGGCCATTGTACCGGTACACGTCTACGGCAACGTCTGCGACGTGGAAAAGATCGCAGCGCTGGCGGAGAAGTATCATCTGAAGGTCGTCTATGACGCGGCGCATGCCTTTGCGGTGCGGTACAAAGGCGCCAGCACGGCCGGCTTCGGCGACATGTCCATGTTCAGCTTCCACGCCACGAAAGTGTTCCACACGATCGAGGGCGGTGCCGTGTGCTTCAAAGACGATGCCATGGTCCAGGAAATGAACGACCGGAAGAATTTCGGGATCCGCAATGCGGAAGAGTGCGTGTATATCGGCGGCAATGCCAAGATGAACGAATTCCAGGCCGCCATGGGCATCTGCAACCTGCGCCACCTGGAAAACGAGATCGAAAAGCGGAAGGAAGTCTGGAAGCATTACCACGGACGTCTGGACGGCGTGCCCGGGATCGTGATGCCTGCGCCGCAGGCGGATACGAAGCCGAATTACGCCTATTTCCCGGCGATCTTTGACGGCTATAAGTACGAACGCGATGAGATCGCGGCGCGGCTGGCGGAACAGGGCATCTTTGCCCGCAAGTATTTCTTCCCGCTGACCAGCGATTACGAATGCTACCGCGGCTGGCCGACGGCGGGAAGAGAGAAGACGCCGGTGGCCGCGCATATCGCGGACCGCGTGCTGACGCTGCCGATGTATGCGGATCTTGCCGCTGATGACATTGACCGCATCTGCGATATCATTCTGGGATAAAAGGCAAAAAAACCTTTAAGGAAACGATTATGTCTGTTCTGGTATCGGTTTTCTGCCTTGCCTACAACCACGGAGACTACATCGCCCATGCACTGGACAGCATAGTCTGCCAGAAGACGGATTTCGAGTACGAGATCATTGTGCACGACGATGCGTCGACAGACCGCACGGCGGAGATCCTGCGCGAATACGAAGCGCGGTATCCGGATAAGATCCGCGGCTGTTACGAGACGGAAAACCAGTTCAACAATCCGGATATGGATGTCCTGCGGGATCTTATGGTTCCGCTTTCTTCCGGTGAGTATTTTGCCTTCTGTGAATGCGACGACTCCTGGGAGGATCCTTTGAAACTGCAGCGCCAGGTCAGTTTCCTGCGCACGCATCCGGACTATGCGATGTGTGTCCATACGGCCTATAAGCACATCGTCGGCACGGACAGATCGGAGGATAAGGTCTATCCGGACATTGCCGAAGACTGCGACTTTGACGCGGGAGAGATCATCCGGCACGGCGCAGGCATGTTCGCGACCAATTCCTTCATGGTCAGGCGGGATGCTTTCCTGGATCCGCCCGACTGTTTTAAAATGCGGGACTTCAGTGACTATACGATCCTGATGTATGCTGCGATCCGGGGGAAGGTCCGCTGTCTGAAGGAACCGATGTCATGCCACAACGAAGGCGTCAGGGATTCCTGGACGGAACGGATCTGGAAATATCCTGAAAAACACGTCGCCCATCAGAAGGCCGTGGTGAAAATGCTGAACGGCATCGACAGTTTTTACGAAGGAAAGTATCACGAGGCCTTTGCGGGAGCGGTCGAAGAACGCGAGACGGATATTCTTGAGACGGAATACCGGATCGCGCGGAAAGCCAACGACCGTAAGGAACTGAAAAAAGATAAATACAGGCCCCTGATCCGGCGGGACAGGAACATTGCTTTTCACAGGATGCTGAATGAAAAGTTCCCCGGTCTGGTGAGACTGAAACACAGATTATTCGGCTGAGCCGAAAGAACGGCAAAGGAGAACGGCCGCAGGAAGGCGGAAAAATGGCAGACGGCAAAAAAGTCGCAAACGGCTTTATCTGGCGGCTCCTTGAGCGCTTCGGCGCGCAGGGCGTCACACTTGTCGTCGGCCTGATCCTTGCCAGGATCCTGAAAGTGGAAGACTACGGGACGGTCGCGATCGTCTCGATTTTTACCTCGATCCTTTCCGTTTTCGTGACCTGCGGCCTCAACGATGCGCTGGTCCAGAAAAAAGATGCGGACGACATCGACTTTTCCACCGTTTTCTATTTCAACATCGCTGTCTGCCTCGTGCTGTATGCGCTCATGTTCTTCGGCGCGCCGCTCATCGCGAAGTTCTACGGGCGCCCGTACCTGGTTCCCTATATCCGGGTACTGTCGCTGATCCTTGTGTTCGGCGGCGTGAAGAACATCCAGAGTGCTTATGTCGCGCGGAACCTTCTGTTCAAACGTTTCTTCTTTGCCACGCTGACGGGTACGGTGATCGCGGCCTTTGTCGGGATCCGGATGGCCCTGCACGATTACGGCGCCTGGGCGCTGATCGCTCAGAATCTCGTCAATACGGCGATCGACACGCTGATCCTCTGGGCGACGGTCAGATGGCGTCCGAAGAAAGTGTTCTCCTGGGAACGACTGAAAGGACTCTTTTCCTACGCCTGGAAGCTGCTGGTCAGCGCGCTGATCGACACGGTCTACAACCGGCTGTACCAGCTCGTGATCGCGAAGAAATACGACGATGAGGCCCTGGCCTTTTACAATAAGGGCGATACCTTCCCGAATATCCTGGTCACGAGCATCAATGCGGCCACGGACAGCGTGTTGCTGCCGATCATGAGTGAGTCGCAGGACGACCCCGCACGGGTCAGGGAGATGACCCGCCGGGCGATCTCGTTCAGCTCCTTCGTGATCATGCCGATGATGATGGGGCTCGCGGTCTGTTCGGAGGCTTTCATCCGCTGGGTGCTGAAGGAAAAATGGCTTCCCTGCGTACCCTTCATCCGTATTTTCTGCTTCAGCTATGCGTTCTGGTGCGTGCATACGGCCAACCTGAACGCCATCAAGGCGCTGGGCCGCAGCGACCTCTTCCTGAAGCTGGAGATCATCAAGAAATGCCTGGGGATCATGCTTTTGCTGATTTCGATGCGATACGGTGTGATGGTCATGGCCTACAGCTCGCTGGTCTCGAGCGTGCTCAGCCAGATCATCAACAGCTGGCCGAACCGGAAACTCCTCGGCTATAGCTATCTCGACCAGCTGAAGGACATGCTGCCGAACATCCTGCTGACGCTGCTCATGGGCGCGGCGGTCTACAGCATTTACTTCCTCGGCCTTCCGGACTGGCTGACGCTGCTCATCCAGATCCCGCTCGGCGTCGCCGTCTATGTGGGCGCCGCAAAACTGTTCCATGTGGAAAACTTTGAGTATGCCCTGGCGCTGCTCAAAAGAAGGAGAGAATCAGGAATCAA
Source organism: Lachnospiraceae bacterium (assembly GCA_017428265.1). Classification (GTDB taxonomy): domain Bacteria; phylum Bacillota; class Clostridia; order Lachnospirales; family Lachnospiraceae; genus UBA6987. The sequence goes on from JAFRRD010000036.1 coordinate 20,325, forward strand.
ATGACTTTCGGACACATGCTGTATCAGCTGCTGATCGGCCCGATCGAACTCCTGTTTGAAACGATCTTCAGCATTGCCAACCAGCTGACGGGCAACAGCGGGGTGGCTATTATCCTTCTGAGCCTGGCGATGAACATCCTGCTTCTGCCGATGTACCGGCGCGCCGACATGATCCAGGCGGAAGAACGCAACGCCGAAAAGAGGCTTGCCTACTGGACGGCTCACATCAAAAAGACGTTTCAGGGCGATGAGCGCTTCATGATGCTCCAGACCTATAACCGGCAGAACAACTACCGGCCGTTTTATGCGCTGAAAGGTTCGCTGCCGCTGGTGCTGGAGATCCCGTTCTTTATTGCTGCCTATCATTTTCTGTCCAACCTTGAGCTGCTGAAAGGGACGCCTTTCGGCCCCATTGCCAACCTCGGTGCGCCGGACGGCCTGCTGAACGTCGCGGGGCTTTCTCTCCATGCCCTGCCGATCCTGATGACCCTGATCAACTGTGTTTCCAGTCTGATCTATACGAAGGGACTTCCGGCAAAGGACAAGATCCAGCTCTTTGCCATGGCGCTCGTCTTTCTGATCCTGCTGTACCGTTCTCCGTCCGGCCTGGTCATTTACTGGACAATGAACAATCTTTTCTCCCTGGTCAAGAACCTGGTCGTCAAGATCATAGGAGAGGAAAAAGCCCTGAAGCAGAGCCCCGTTGAGAAGAATGAAAACACGACGCGGCTGTTTTTCTGCGGCGGCGTGTTCATTGCGCTTCTTACCGGCGTGCTGATCCCCTCCGCCGTCATTCTGTCTTCGCCGGCGGAATTCGTACAGGTGGCGGATTTTTATTCCCCGCTCAGGCACATTGCCAACTCCGCGCTCCTTTCCTTCGGGACCTTTGTGATCTGGCTGGGCGTTTTCTATTTCATGGCCGGCAGCAAAGCACGCCTCTGGTTCACGGCGATCTACTGGCTCGCCGCCGTCCTCGGCACGGTCGACTACATGTTCTTCGGCACGGATCTGGGGACGATGTCTTCACAGCTCAAATTCGATGTCGCGCCTTTCTTCTCCATGAAGGCGAAGCTGATCAATATTGCCGTCCTCGGCGTCCTTTTCGTCCTGCTCCTTGTGATCTGGCTTAAGAAAAAACAGATCGTGCAGATCGCGCTTGCCGCGCTGATCGCTGCCGTCGCGGTCATGTCCGTTGTCAATATGACGAAGATCCAGTCATCTCTGCCCGAAATCAGGCAGGCGGCGGAAAATGCGCCCACGGAAACGGCCCATTTCAGTTTGAGCAAGGACGGCAAAAACGTGGTCGTCCTGATGCTCGACCGGGCGATCGGCAGTTATCTGCCGTATCTGTTCCAGGAGCGTCCGGAACTGGAGCAGCAGTTCGCCGGATTTACCTATTATCCGCAGACGCTGTCCTTCGGCGGCTATACGAATGTCGGTTCGCCGGCTCTGTTCGGCGGCTATGAATATACGCCGGAAGCGATGAACGCCCGTGCGGATGAGCCTCTTGTCGAAAAGCACAACGAGTCCCTGAAAGTGATGCCGGTGCTGTTTGACAATGCGGGCTATGAGGTGACGGTCTGCGAACCGACCTACGCCGGTTATACATGGATCCCGGACATTTCGATCTACGACGATTACCCCGATATCGCAGTCTATCTGACCGAACACGGGGAGTTTACCCTGACCTCGAAAGAAGATCAGATCGCACAGCTGAACCACGTCTGGGAACGCAATTTCTTCTGCTACGGCCTGATGAAATGCGTACCGGTCGCCATTCAGCGCTATCTGTATCATGCCGGGACCTATTATATCCCGGATTCGACGAAACAGATGGGGACGCAGACCGAGAAAGGGATATCCGCCGCGGAAGGGATGGAGCGGTATTTCGTCAACTGCTATGCTTTCCTGAAAGCGCTGCCGGAGATCACAAGTATTTCCGAAGAGGGGAACACCTTCCTTCTGATGACGAATTCCACGACGCACGAACTGATGCTGCTTCAGGAACCGGAATATGAACCGACGGAAACGGTGGACAATACGGAATATGACCGGACGCATCAGGACAGATTCGTCGTGGACGGCCGGGAAATGAAAGTGGAGACCGTCGTTCAGATGAAGCATTATCAGGATAATATGGCGGCGCTGATCCAGCTCGGCAACTGGTTTGACTGGCTTCGGGAAAACGGCGTCTATGACAACACGCGGATCATTATCGCGGCGGACCACGGCCGCAATCTGCAGCAGTTCGAAGACTGGGTATTCGGGAGCGATCCGTCGGAAGACATCATGCTCTACAACCCGCTGATGATGGTCAAGGATTTCGGGGCACAGGAGTTTACCACCGACTATACTTTCATGACGAATGCGGACGTCCCGACGATCGCGCTTGGCGGACTGATCGAAGATCCGGTCAATCCGTTTACCGGGAATAAGATCACGGGTGAGGAAAAGAATGCGGGACCGCTGCATGTTTTCGGTACACGGATCTGGGATGCCCAGGAAAACCACGGCAACACCTTCCTTCCGGGCCCCTGGTATGAGTTGAGCGGTGACATGTTTGACTTCACGAGCTGGAAAAAGCTCGGCGAGTATTGATCGGGAGGCGGATATGATGACGATGCTTTATATCGATCCCGGTACGGGAAGCATGCTGTTTACCATTCTGATCGGCATTCTGGGGACCTGCGTCTACCTCCTGCGCAACGTGTGGGTCAAGCTCCGTTTTACGCTGTCGGGCGGCGCGAAGGAAAAACAGGCCGAACAGGATCGGATCCCCTTTGCCGTCTTTTCCGACAGCAAGCGCTACTGGAACCAGTTCGAACCGATCTGCGATGAATTCGAGCGCCGTGAGCAGCCGCTCATTTACATGACGGCGTCTCCGGACGATCCGGCGCTGAAGAAAGAGTACAAATACGTCAAATGCAGCTTTATCGGCGAAGGCAACCGGGCCTTTGCACACCTGAATTTTCTGAAGGCGGATATCCTGCTGTCGACGACGCCCGGCCTGGACGTCTACCAGTGGAAGCGTTCCCGGGACGTCAAATGGTATGTGCATATCCCGCACGCTTCGAATGATATCGTGCTGTACCGGATGTTCGGGCTCGATTATTACGATGCGGTCCTGCTTTCGGGAGAGTATCAGATCGCCCAGATCCGGGAACTGGAGGAAAGGCGGCACCTTCCCGCCAAGGAAATGCTGACGGTCGGCATGCCCTACATGGATGCGGTGAAGGCGCGCCTGGATGCCGCCCCGCCGCTCGAAGCGCATGAAACGACCGTCCTGCTGGCGCCGTCCTGGGGCAGCAGCGGGATCCTGAGCCGCTACGGCGCGGACATCATCCGCGCACTGCTGGCGACCGGGTACCATGTGGTCGTGCGGCCGCATCCGCAGTCCTTTACGGCGGAAAAGGATCTGATGGACAAACTGATGAAGGAATTCCCCAACAGTGACCGGCTCGAATGGAACCGCGACAACGACAACTTCGAAGTTCTGCGGCGCTCGGATATCCTGATCTCGGACTTCTCCGGCGTGATCTTTGACTATGCGCTTGTCTTCGGACGGCCGGTGATCTACGCGGATACGTCTTTCGACAAGTCGCCCTACGATGCCTGCTGGCTCGATGAGGAACTCTGGACCTTCACGACGCTGCCGAAGATCGGGAAGAAGCTGTCTCCGGAGATGTTCCCCGAAATGAAGAGCCTGATCGACGGGATGCTGAACGATCCGCAGTACCGCGAAGCCATCGAAACGGCAAAGGCGGAGACCTGGGAGCATATCGGGGAGTCCGCCGCGCTGACGGCAGACTATCTGATCCGCAAACGCGAAAGCCTATGCGCCGAAGCAGAAAAATAAATACGAAAACGCCGCCCGGAGGCGGCGTTTTTGCTTTTACGGACGAAATTCTGCGGATGCCGGGGAAGCCTTATCCCCGCAGCTTCCGCCAGACCTTGTTCATCAGGACCAGCAGGCCGGTGCGGCCCTGCGCAAAGAGTTTCAGGATGATGCGCTGCCGCGTGGGCAGGAAAGGCTTTTCGGCGATCTCTTTCAGTTCCGGGTGCGCTTCATTGAAGCGGCTGACGAAGCCGTTGATTTTTGTCTTATCCTCACCCTGTTCCAGGAAATACAGGACGTCATTGACGATGCTCTTGTATGCATTTGCCTTGAGTTTGGCGCGGTGTTCGTCGTCATCCAGGCCCCATTTGCCGAGATATTCCTCAAAAAGGGCAAGGCGGGCGGTATTGAAGCGCTTGTCCATCGCCTGCTCGTCAAAGACGTGCATCACGCTGCCGTCATGGATGCGGTAGCGGTAGAGGACTTCGGGCAGCAGGAGGATGTTCTCCGCCTGCGTGAGAGGCCAAAGGCAGTGGCAGACGTCCTCGCTGTAGGGATTATCCATAAGGGCCGTATAATCGGTCGGGTCGTTCTTCATCAGGTCCGCGCGGATCATTTTGAGGACCAGGCCGTCCAGGAGGTTCGTCCCGATCAGCATTTCCCAGATCTCTTTTTTGCCCTCGCCGGAGATGAACTTTCTCTTAGGGAAGATCTTCGGCCGGACCACGTCCGGGCGGCCGTCTTCGAAGAAGAAGGAGAGGTCATAGAGGACAGCATCAGGCTTCGGTTCGCTTTCGAGTGCGGCACGCAGGACTTCCAGGGTGTTTTCGACGAGGATGTCGTCCGCGTCCAGCCAGACGAGATACTCGCCGCGGGCTTCGCGGACGGCGCTGCGCCGCGTGGCGACTGTGCCCCGGTGCGGCTCGTGGACCGCACGGATGATATCCGGATGGGCGGCAGCCAGCTGATTGCAGATCTCGCCGCTTTGGTCGGGCGAGCCGTCCTCGACCAGGACGATCTCGAACTCGCCTTTCTGGCGCAGGACGGAAGAGACCGTTTCCGCGAGATATTTTTCGGCTTTATAGACAGGGATAAGGATGCTGAAGGTCATTTGAACTCACTTTCCGGGCGGAGCAGCCGCCGCACTGCAGGGCCATTATAGCATAAATGCGAAAAACTTGATAAGCCTTTTAAAATGCTTTATAATAAAAACATCAACAGAGGAGGAAACACGGTTGGACAAGGAGCTGATCAGTATCATCGTTCCGGTATACCGGACCGAAGCCTGGCTGGAAAAATGCGTGCGCTCGGTCCTCGTGCAGACCGACGGAGACTGGGAACTGATCCTGGTCGACGACGGGTCGCCGGATGAGGCCGGCGCGCTCTGCGACCGGCTGGCCGGAGAGGACGCACGCATCCGCGTGATCCATCAGGAAAATGCCGGCGTCAGCGCGGCCAGGAACCGGGGGCTTGACGAAGCCCGCGGTGCTTTTGCCGTGTTCCTCGACAGCGATGACTGGGTGGATGCCGCTTATCTGGAACGCCTGCGTACCTGGCAGAGGGAGAGCGGTGCGGAACTCGTCGTCTGCGGCTATACGCTGGAAGACGGTACGGCGAAGGACGGCGGATCAACGGCTGAGGCTCCTTCGAAGCCGCTTGCCGAAAAACTCCTGACGCCGGAGGATTTCCTCGCCGGCGCGCTCCGGGACGAAAACGGCATCATCCTCTCGGTCTGCCTGGGCATGTTCAGCACGGAGGCCGTCGGCGGCCTCCGCTTTGATCCTTCGCTTGCCTACGGGGAAGACAGCCTGTTCCTGGCCCGCGTGCTTTCCCGTATCACGAAAGTCTTCTACGATCCCGTTCCGCTCTACCACTATCTGGTCAGCCGTGACGGAAATACCTATACCGAACTGTCCCTTTCCAAGCAGGAAAGCCGTATCCGCGCGATCGAAGCAATTGCGGACTGCTGGAAAAATGGCGAAAAGGTCCAGCCGCTTTTGGTGAAGATCCTGGCGGATCTGGAGATCGCGGCGGCACGCCTTGCGCACGAGGCGGGAGATAAAGCTGCCTTTGCGATCCACCGGAAGGCCGCGCGCGGCCATGCGGCAAAAGTACAGGCTTATCCGGCTGTCAGCCGCAAGGACAAACTGCGCCTGAAACTCGCGGCCGCCTCGCCGGTCGCCGGCGTCAACGTCTATAAAAAACTGAAGGAGGGCCGCCATGCCTGAGATCAGTATCATCATCCCTGTTTATCAGACGAAAGATTACGTGGAAAAGTGCGTCAGATCCTTTATCGCGCAGAGCTTTGCCGACTGGGAAATGATCCTCGTGGATGACGGCTCGACCGACGGCTCGGAGAAGATCTGCGACCGCCTGGCTGAAGAAGATGCCCGCATCCGCGTCATTCATCAGGCAAACAGCGGCGTGAGCCGCGCCCGGAACCGCGGGCTGGAAGAGGCTGCGGGAAAGTATATCTGCTTTGCGGACAGCGATGACTTCGTCGATCGCGAAATGTTTTCATGGTTCCTGCGCAGGCAGCGCGAAAGCGGAGCCGACATCGTCTTCTGCGGCTATGCGCGTGAGACGCCGGAAGGAACATCGTGCCCTGCGAAGGCATTTGACAAAACACTTATGACTCCGGATGAATTTGTCGCAGGCGCACTGGGAGAGGCAAACGGCATGATGCTGTCGGTCTGTATCGGCATGCATGCGGCGAGGCTTGCGAAGACAGTGCGTTTCTGCGAAGACCTGCGCTACGGCGAAGACTCACTCTGGCTGTGCGAGGTTCTGACGAAGGCATCATCGGTATATTATGAGCCGGAACCGCTGTATCATTATCTGATCACACGCAGCGGCAATACGGCAACAAAAACTTCCCTGGCAAAGCAGGAAAAGGTGATCGGTGCGGTAGAGTCGATGGCAGAGGTCTGGAGAGAAAAAGACGGACCGGCATACCATCATCTGCTGAAGCTGCAGGCCGATGACGAGATCGAAGCGGCAAGGCTTGCCCACGGTGAAGGGAACCGCAGCGCCTTTGCGGAACACCGCAGCAGGGCAAGAAAACTGGCAGCGCAGATCGCCGGCTTTGAAGACCTGAACAAAAAGGAACGGCTGCGCTGCCGCCTTTCCGCGGCCTCGCCCGTTCTCGGCGTCAACGCATTTTACCGACTGAAAGGAATCAGGAAATGAGCAGGATCAGCGTCATCGTTCCCGTCTACAAAGTCGAAGCCTGGCTGGATATCTGTGTGAAAAGCCTGGTGAACCAGACTTTCCGTGACCTGGAGATCATTCTGGTGGATGACGGCTCGCCGGACGGCTGCCCGCAGATCTGCGACGTCTGGGCGGACCGCGACGAAAGGATCCGCGTGATCCATCAGCAAAACGGAGGGCTTTCCGCAGCCAGAAACAGCGGGATCAGGGCCGCGTCCGGTGAACTTATCGCCGTGATCGACAGCGACGATTGGGTCGATCCGGACATGCTGGAGACCATGGAAAAAGCGCTTGCGGAAAGCGGCGCGGATATCGCGGTCTGCGGCTTCGTGCATGAATACGAAGATTCGGATGCTCAGGGCGAAGCGGTCCTGCCGGGCGAAGGCGTCCTGAGCCGGAAAGAGGCTCTGGCCAAAGTTGCCGGCCCGCAGGGCGTCGTCTTTATCGTAGCCTGGAACCGCCTCTGCCGCCGGGAGATCTATGACAAAGTCCTTTTCCCGGAGGGGAAGATCCACGAAGACGAATTCACGGCGCATGAGATCCTCGGCGCCGCGGAGCGGATCGTGACCGTCAATAAGCCTTTTTATCACTACCTGCACCGCGCAAAGAGCATCATGTCAAACGGAGACCGCGAGGAGGATCACATCAACAATGCGGAATTCCTGGCGCTGCGCTGGGATTATTTCCGGGAACACGGCGACGAAGACCTGCTGGCGCCGTGCTTTGAGACTTTCCTGAGCGCCTGTACGATGGCCGTGCGCGACCTGCCGAAGGACGGCGGAAAACTGAAGGCCCGTGTGCAGGAACTTTGCCGCAAAGGGCAGGAGATGAGCGGCAGCTGCGGCAGAGCCCTGTCGGCGAAGGAAAAACTGCTGCTCGGGTCCCCTTTCCTCTGGAAAACGCTCTATGCCGTAAAAGGAAAACTGACCGGACGCTGAAACGCCGGGTCGAAAGACCTTTCCCGCCGAAAAAACAGAATATGAGACCGGCGGCGGACGCAAAATGCTTGTCCGCCGCCGTTTTTTATGGTAAAATACACTATTATTATGCAAAGGGGGCTGCTATGGCTGAGAAAATAAAGCTGACTGATATCTGCAGAAAGCTTGGACGGATCTGTCTGTATCTGTTCCTGTTCGACTGTGCCGCGACCGGCGCCGGCAGATATATTAAGGTCGGTCCTCTGACACCTCGCATTCTGCTGGCGGCACTGATCGTGCTGTTTGCATCCGTTCCGTTCTTTACTTCCATCGAAGAACAGATCAGAAACCCGGTCAACTGGATCGTCCTGATCTTCATGTGCTATGTGATCTTTGAGGTGTTCCGCGGCCAGGCTTTCGGCAATAACCAGGAGGTCCTTGCCAGTGACGTCAAGGGCTTTATCTATATGCTGCTGATCCCTGCGGTACCGGTGCTGATCACGGAGAAAAAGTATCTGCGCCGCGCCGCCGACGTGGTCATCGCAGGCTGCTTTGCCCACGCTGCGTTCTGTATCATCTGCAACGCATGCTTTGCCGACCTCGCGACGAGTCTGTACAGAAAAATCGTCAACTGGGCATCGGCAACGGGCTGGGGAAAGATCCAGTATTACAAATACAACGCATACCGTATTTTCGGCAGAAGCTGCATCTGGCTCATTGTCGGCTGTGCGCTCCTGCTCGGGCGTATCGTCAAGGCAGAAAAGGCACGGGCCGTCTGCGGCTGGGGGCTCCTGTTCCTTCTGAATGCCGAGGCGATCGTACTGACCTATACCCGCAGCGTTTATCTGGCGACCGCCGTGGCTTTCGTTCTGGCGCTGATCCTGTGCCTGAAGACGGCTCCGGTCAAAAAAGTCCTTCTGCAGACGGGCGCGTTGCTCGTGCTGCTCGTCGTCATGATCTACGGGCAGGAACTGGCCCTGAAACAGGGCGTTTTCCAGTTTGCCTTCATCCGCTGCTTCAACTTTGACCTCGATGCCCATTTCCACATCCCGCACACCTGGGCCAGAGCCAAAAAGGTGACGACGCCGATCACATCCTCTTCAGACGACATCAGGGTAAATACGACGGACGGGCTCATAGAGATCATCAAAGAATATCCGCTGATCGGCAGAGGCCTCGGCGCAACTTCACCCACAAGAGACGGCGCTGACGAATACTTTTATATCGACATGCTGGCCCGCACGGGTGTCGTCGGACTGACGCTGTATCTGCTCCCGATCGTGCTGGCGCTGATCCGGCTGCTGAAACGGCGAAAGGCGCTGAAGGAATACCCGGAACCGGGACTGATCATGATCAGCCTCATCGCATTTCTGGTGGCGACGTATTTCAATCCCTGGATGAATTCGTCGCTCGGGATCGCCTGTTATGCACTGGCCGTGGCGGCGGTATGGACGCTGCCGGAGATCAAGGAAGGAACTGACGAACAATGTGCGGAATCGTAGGATACATCGGACCCCGCAAAGCCGCCCCGGTACTGCTGGAAGGGCTGGCAAAACTTGAATACAGAGGCTATGACTCGGCCGGCATCGCCGTCCGCGACGGCAAAAGCGACCCTGAAGTCATCAAGGTCAAGGGCAGGCTGAAAGGCCTTGTCGAGAAGACGAACGGCGGCGAGAGTGTCGCCGGCTGCTGCGGCATCGGCCACACCCGCTGGGCGACCCACGGCGAACCGAGCGAGACCAATGCCCACCCGCACGTGTCGCCCGAAAACATGGTCGTCGGCGTCCACAACGGTATCGTCGAGAACTATCAGGAACTCCGCGCCAAGCTGGAACGCAAGGGCTACACCTTCTATTCGCAGACCGATACAGAGGTCCTGATCGACCAGGTCGACTATTACTACCGCAAGTACAAGGTCGGCCCGATCGATGCCCTGGCCAAGACGATGGTCCGCGTGCGCGGCTCCTACGCCCTCGTGGTCATGTTCAAGGATTATCCGGACGTCATTTTCGCCTGCCGCAAGGACAGCCCCATGATCGTGGGGCGCGGCGGCAAAGAGTCGTTCCTGGCTTCGGACGTACCGGCCATCCTGAAATACACCCGCGACGTCTACTATGTGAACAATCTCGAAATGGTCCGCCTGTCGGGCAGCGGCGTCACCTTCTTCAACCTGGACGGCGACGTGGTCGACAAGGAGCCGGTCCACATCGACTGGGATGCGCAGGCTGCGGAAAAAGGCGGCTTCGAGCATTTCATGATGAAGGAGATCTACGAGGAACCGAAGGCGCTGACGGATACCCTGAACAGCGTCCTGAAGAAAGATGACCTCGACTTTTCAGCCATCGGCCTCGACGATGAGACGATCAGGGGCATTACCGACATTACGGTCACGGCCTGCGGTTCGGCCTACCATACCGGCATCGTCGGCCAGTACGTGACGGAAAACCTCACGAGGATCCCGGTCCGCGTGGAACTGGCCTCCGAATTTCGCTACCGCAGACCGATCCTGCGCCCGACGACGCTCGTCATCGTCATCTCGCAGAGCGGCGAGACCGCAGACAGCCTGGCAGCGCTCCGGGAGGCGAAAAAACTCGGCGCGAAGACCCTTGCGATCGTCAACGTGCTCGGTTCGTCGATCGCGCGGGAAGCCGACCACGTCTTCTACACGCTGGCGGGGCCGGAGATCGCCGTGGCCACGACAAAGGCCTACAGCGCCCAGCTGATGGCGCTCTATGCGATCGCCGTGAAGTTTGCCCGCGTGCGCGGCAATATTGATGACAAGGCGTTCCGAGGGATGCTGAACAGCCTGAAGGCCCTGCCGGAGGTCTCGTCCCGCATTCTGGACCACAAGGAGAAGATCCAGCGCCTGGCTGCCGAAAAATGTGCCGAGAAGGATATTTTCTACATCGGCCGCGGCATCGACTATGCGGTCAGCCTGGAAGGCAGCCTGAAATTCAAGGAAATCTCGTACATCCATTCCGAAGCCTACGCGGCCGGCGAATTAAAGCACGGGACGATCTCCTTGATCGAGGACGGCACGCCCGTCATCGGCGTCGTCACGCAGAAAAGTACGGCGGAAAAGACCGTCAGCAACATGGTCGAGTGCCGGAGCCGCGGCGCCTACGTGATCGCGGTGACGCGGGAAGGCCTGGAAAATCTAGTTGAGAAGACGGCCGATTACGTGCTGACCGTACCGGCAACGGACGACCTCTTCATGGCTTCCGTGACCGTCGTTCCGCTGCAGCTGATCGCCTATTATGTCTCGGTCTCGAAAGGCCTTGACGTTGACAAGCCCCGCAACCTCGCCAAGAGCGTGACGGTGGAATAAGGACCCGATTTAAAGGAGAAGGATTATGGAGACTGTACTGCTGACCGGCGGAATGGGCTATATCGGCTCGCATACGGCCGTGGAGCTGCTGCGCGAGGGCTATGACGTGATCATTGCGGACGACCTGTCGAACAGTTCGCCCGAGGTCCTGGACAGCATCGAAAAGATCACCGGCGTCCGCCCGCTCTTTTATCAGGTGGATGTCACGGACAAAAAGGCGATGACGCCGATCTTCAGGGATCACAGCATCAGCGCCGTGATCCATTTCGCGGGCTTCAAGGCGGTGGGAGAGTCGGTCGCCAAGCCGCTGATGTATTACCGCAACAACATCGACAGTGCGCTGACCGTTCTCGAACTGATGGAGAAATACGATGTGCAGCGCTTCATTTTCAGTTCTTCCGCGACCGTTTACGGCGAGCACAACACGCCGCCTCTCACCGAGGACCTGCCGACGGGCGGCATCACGAACCCCTATGGCCGGACCAAATACATGATCGAGGAGATTCTGAAGGATGCCGCGAAGGCCGACCAGGAACTGTCCATCGTGCTGCTGCGCTATTTCAACCCGATCGGCGCGGATGAGAGCGGACTGATCGGCGAGAAGCCGAACGGCATCCCGAACAACCTGATGCCCTACATCGCGCAGGTGGCGGCGGGCATCCGCGACCATCTGAACGTGTTCGGCAACGACTATCCGACGCCGGACGGCACCGGGATCCGCGACTATATCCACGTGACGGATCTGGCACGCGGCCATGTCGCGGCGCTTCGCTGGAGCCGCATGCATGTCGGCGCGGAAGTTTTCAATCTGGGCACCGGCCGCGGCGTCAGCGTGCTGGAACTCATCCATGCCTTCGAAGAAGCGAACGGCATTAAGATCCCCTACGTGATCGCGCCGCGCCGGGCCGGAGACATCGCCGAGATGTACGCCGCGCCGGACAAGGCCGAAGAACTGCTGCACTGGCGCGCGGAGAAGACGATCGAAGACTGCTGCCGCGACACCTGGAATTTCCAGAAGAACATTGCGGACGAGCTCCGCATCCTGCGCTCCGAATAAGACGAACCGAAGGAGGACTTCATGCGCAGATTCAAAGACAAACCGTGGTATCCCATGGCAGTGGCCATCTCCATCGGGGTGGGCTTGTACGTGCTGCTGACGAATCTGGGGCCGGTCACGAGTAGTTTAAGCCACTTCATCGGCTTCTTCCGCCCGGTCATCATCGGCGTCGTCATCGCCTACCTGGTGAACCCGCTGGCGAAACTGTACGAAAAGCTGATTTTCAAAAAGAACAAGGACGAGAAGAAGCGGCACGGGCTTTCCAATATCCTGGCCTTCATCACCTTCCTCCTGCTGCTGGGACTGGTCCTTCGGATGCTGATCCCGCAGATCGTCGACAGCGTCATGTTCCTGGCCGACAACCTGGACAATTACCTGGCGGCGGCGCGGAAACTGATCGAGAACTGGGGCATCGCCGGCCACCTGGGCGGCCTGGAGGATCTTCTGAATTCCTCCGGCGAACTGCTGAAAAAGCTGCTTGATATTCTGTCGCAGAACATCGACAGCATCATTTCCGGCACGGCCAGCGCGGGCCGGGGCGTCTTCATGGTCCTCATCGCCTTCTTCCTGTCGTTCTATATCATTTCGGAAAAGAACAAGATCAAGGAAGGCATCAAGCAGCTGCTCGCGGCCATGATGACGAAAGAACGCTATAACAAAACGGCAGAGTTCGTCCGCAAATGCGACGTGATCCTGGAACAGTACGTGACGCACAACTTCCTGGACAGCCTGATCGTCGGCATCGCGAATGCCATCTTCATGGCCTGCTGCGGCATGCCGTATATCGGTCTCATCTCGGTACTCATCGGACTGACGAACCTGATTCCGACTTTCGGGCCGATCGTCGGGGCCGTGATCGGCGCCTTCCTGCTGGTTTTGGTCGAACCCTGGTACGCCCTGGCCTTCATCGTCTTTTCCATCGTGCTTCAGACCGCCGACGCCTATTACATCAAGCCGAAACTCTTCGGCGATACGCTGGGCGTGTCCGGCCTGCTGATCCTTATCGGCATCATCGTCGGCAGCCGGATGTTCGGCATCATCGGCATCCTTCTCGCGATCCCCGCGGTGGCGATCCTCGACATGGTCTATAAGGATTTCATCATCACAAGGCTGGAAGCGCGGAAGAAGGAGAGGGAAGAAGCGGCAAAGAAGGCGGCGGAAGACCTGCCGAAGGAGTCCTGAAACAAAATAACGGTACAAAAAAGACGGGCAGTGCCCGTCTTTTTCTGTTCTGTATGTGTTATTTCGTGCTGACGCCGTATTTCTCCATATGCGCCTTGACCGCATCGAAGGTCCTGTCGCTGATGTAGTGCTCGATGCGGCAGGCGTCTTCGACTGCCGTTTCTTCGTCAACGCCCAGGCCGATGAACAGGCGGGACAGGACGGTGTGGCGTTCGTAGATGTGCTTCGCCTTCGCTTCGCCGGCTTCGGTCAGGCAGATATAGCCGTTTCCGTCGACCGTGATCATGCCTTCCTTTTTCAGGAGCCCGACGGCACGGCTGACCGAGGGCTTGGAAAAACCCATGGATTCGCCGACGTCGATCGCCCGGACGGCAGAGGACTTCTGCGTCAGGACGTAGATCGTTTCAAGATACATTTCACCGGATTCCTGCATGGCCATGGAACATAACCGCCTTTCATTCAGTGTTTTTACCTTACAACATAAGCCGAAAGAAATCAAGACCCCGAAAACGCTGTTTTTCAGGCAAAAAAAATGAAAAAACGCTTGACAGGTTAGCATAGACTAACTATACTGTCGGCAGAGGTTAGCGAATGCTAACCCAATAAGGCAACGCAATCGTCCCGAAGCCCCGGAAAGGCGAGGGAAAAGGAGGAACAGCAATGCTTCCGCTGGGATTTGCAGACATGAACCAGGATCTGATCATCAGGAAGGTGAGCGGCTCGCCGGAGGTGAAGAAGCATCTGGAAAATCTGGGCTTCGTCCCCGGGCACGCCGTCATGATCCTGAACAGGGTCGCCGGGAACCTGATCGTGAAGGTCAAGGAATCACGCATCGCCATCAACGAAGAGATGGCGCGCAAGATCATGGTATAAAGGAAGGAGAAAAGGGAAACAATGAAAACGCTGCGTGACGTCGCCGTAGGCAATACGGCAAAGGTCAGAAAGCTGCACGGTGAAGGCGCGGTCAAGCGCCGCATCATGGACATGGGGATCACCAAGGGCATTTCCGTCTATGTGAGAAAGGTCGCGCCGCTCGGCGATCCGCTGGAGCTGACCGTGAGAGGCTATGAAATGAGCCTCCGCAAGGCTGACGCGGAAATGATCGAGGTCGAATAAAAAGCATATTTTTTTGAAACGGCGGTTAGCCATAACTAACCAAATGCACAAACAGAAAGGATCCTGCCATGGATATTCGCATCGCCCTTGCGGGCAACCCCAACAGCGGCAAAACGACGCTGTTCAACGCACTGACCGGGTCGAACCAGTTCGTCGGCAACTGGCCCGGTGTCACCGTTGAGAAAAAAGAAGGCAAACTGAAAAAGAACACGTCGGTCACGGTCACCGACCTTCCCGGCATTTATTCGCTTTCCCCCTATACGCTGGAGGAAGTGGTGGCCAGAAACTATCTGATCGGTGAACGCCCCGACGTGATCCTGAACATCGTCGACGCGACGAACCTGGAGCGCAACCTCTACCTGACGACCCAGCTGACCGAGCTCGGCATCCCGGTGGTCATGGCCCTCAACATGATCGATATCGTCCGCAAGAACGGCGACAAGCTGAACTCGGCGGAACTGTCGAAGCGTCTGGGCATCCCGGTCGTGGAGATCTCCGCGCTGAAGGGCGACGGGGTCAGTGAAGTCGCCGACGAAGCCGTGAAAGCGGCGCAGAAGAAGGCATCCGCCCCGGCCCATACCTTCAACGGCATCGTCGAGCATGCCCTCGCGCACATCGAAGAGGCGGCCGTCCACGGCATGCCCGAAGAGCAGCAGCGCTGGTACGCCGTCAAGCTCTTCGAACGCGATGAGAAAGCGATCGAAGCCCTGAACCTGCCGAAGGAGACCCTGGACCATATCGAGAAGGACATCGAAGCGGCGGAGAAGGAGATGGACGACGATGCGGAAGCGATCATCACCAACGAACGCTATGTCTACATCGCCGAGCTGATCAAGGGAATCTATGTCAAAAAGAGTGACACGAAGCTCAGCGCCTCCGATAAGATCGACAAGATCGTGACCAACCGCATCCTGGCCCTGCCGATCTTTGCCCTCGTGATGTTCCTGGTCTATGCACTCGCCATGGGCAAGCCCATCGGCGACGGCGGCATTTCCATCGGTACCTTCCTGACCGACTGGGCTAACGACGTGCTCGGTGAAGCCTGGCTGAAAGAAGGCTCGCGTGCCCTTCTGGAAGGCTGGGGCGCGGCCCCTTGGCTGGTCGGCCTGATCTCCGACGGTATCATTGCCGGCGTCGGCGCCGTGCTCGGCTTCGTCCCGCAGATGCTCGTCCTCTTCCTGATGCTCTGCATTCTTGAAGACATCGGCTACATGGCCCGTATCGCCTTCATCATGGACCGGATCTTCCGCCGCTTCGGCCTGTCCGGCAAGAGCTTCATCCCGATGCTGGTCGCGACCGGCTGCGGCATCCCCGGCATCATGGCTTCCCGTACCATTGAAAATGAACGTGACCGCCGCATGACGATCACGACCACGACCTTCATGCCCTGCGGCGCGAAGCTGCCCATCATCGGGCTGATCGCCGGCGCCCTGTTCGGCGAGAGCACGTGGGTAGCCGTTTCGGCCTATTTCATCGGTATCGCCGCGATCATCATTTCCGGCATCATGCTGAAGAAGACCAAGCGCTTTGCCGGCGATCCCGCACCGTTCGTCATGGAACTGCCGGCCTACCACGTCCCGTCGCTCACCAACGTCCTGCGCGGCACCTGGGAGCGCGGCTGGTCCTTCATCAAGCGTGCCGGCACCGTCATCGTGCTGAGCTCGATCATCATCTGGTTCCTGTCCGGCTTCGGCTGGGTCAACAAACAGTTCGGCATGGTCGATGAACTGTATGCCGATGAAGAACTGGTCGATGACGCTTATGTGACCGAGGTCGCTCAGCGCATGGGCATTCCGGAAGACGAAGTTGAACCGATGGACGATTCGATCCTGGCCCGCGTGGCACAACCCGTGTCCGTCGTCTTCCGGCCGCTCGGCTTCGGCGACTGGAAGCCCACCGTTGCGACCGTGACCGGCCTTGTTGCCAAGGAAGAAGTCGTCGGCACCTTCGGCGTCCTGTACAATTATGACGATCAGGAAGGTGAAGTGGAACTGGAAGAAAACGGCGACCAGATCTGGGACAATGTGCGCGCCGACTTCGAAGATTTTTCCGGCGGCCATGCGCAGCTTGCGGCCTACAGCTTCATGATCTTCAACCTGCTCTGCGCACCTTGCTTTGCAGCCATGGGTGCCATCAAGCGGGAAATGAACAGCCCGAAGTGGACGCTGTTCGCGATCGGCTATCAGTGCGGCTTTGCGTATGTGATCGCTCTGATCGTCTGGCAGCTCGGCCGGATCTTTGCAGGCAATGCCAATGTGATCGGCATCGTCATCGTCGCGGCCCTTCTGGCAGCGCTCCTGTGGCAGCTGTTCAAGCCTTATCAGGAAGCGCAGAAACTGACCGTTAAATAATGCTCCCTGCATAAGCCATAATCATAAAGCGGTGCCGAAGGGCTTCACCGACCCTTCGGTACCGCGCCTCAACGGAAAAGGAGGTGCCGGCATGCTTGACTGGCTCGGTACAAATCTGATCAATATCGTGCTGATCCTGGCGGTCACCCTTATCGTGTTCCTGATCGTCCGCGGTATGGTCCGGGACAAAAAAGCGGGGAGGACTTCCTGCGGCTCCTGCAGCAGCGCCTGCGGAAGCGGCTGTGCAGGCTGCCCGATGGCAGGATACTGCCACGGCGGCACGAAAAAGAAATAATCTCCGGACGGTAGAAATTTTTACGTAAAAAGGCAGCGCAGCCGGGAACGGCGCGCTGCCTTGCTATATCGCGAAAGAATGTGTTTTGCGCTTTACAGGAAGAATTCCGGCTCGGCACGCCGTGCATAACCGAGTTCCAGTTCGGTGCGGTGGTAAATGTATCCGGGATCGTCGAAGTAGCGCGCTCCCGTCGGACATCCTTTTTCGCAGGCGCCGCATTTGATGCAGATGCCGGTGAACTGTGTAATATCGGCGGGATCGATCGAACCCATGGGGCAGACCGCGGCGCAGTGCCCGCAGCGGATGCATTTTTCGGGATCGACCTTCGGCTTAACCTTCAGAATATTGACGGGCGTGCCGGCGCGGTCGCGCGGCGTATAGTAGGGACGGATCGGATCGCAGCCCTTGACATCGACCGGATGGGGGAGATGGTCGGCACCGCAGATGAGGTACTTGTTCATCGCACCCATGGCGAAGATGTCGGCAAGGCGCAGGTCCTCGTCATCCGGCCGTCCGGCAGCCAGGACGCGGGAGAAGGAATGCTCGCCGATGAAAGCGGCCGCGGCGAAGGTCCGGAAGCCGTTTGCTTCCAGAATGTTCCGCAGCTCGATGAGGCCGTCGTCGTAGTTGCGGTTGCCGTACAGGACGACCGGGACGGCAGGTGTGCCGTCGGCTTTCACCGTCGCAAGGAACTTCAGCAGGACGTTCGGTACGCGCCCGGCATAGACCGGAACGCCGAAAACAACGATCTCGTCAGGACGGATCGCCGGCGCCTTTTCGCGGCCCGCAGGCAGCGTGAAATCAGTGTCGGCGCGCTTAAAAAGGCCGCGCTCCGCCATTTTGTCGGCGATCCGTGTAACAATCGTTTTCGTCGTGCCCGTGGCACTGAAATACATGGCTCTCATAACAGTCATATCAGTCTCCTTTCGGATATCAGGCCTTATCCGCTTTCTTACGGAAAAGGACGAATTTTTCCAGGGGGAAAAGAACGGCCATCTGCAGCAGCCCGGCGGCCATCGCAGCGATCGTCCGGGCAAATGAGGCAAGCGAAGTCGGGGCAAGACGGCCGTTGATGAAGCCCTGCAGCCAGGTGGAAAAAAGGATCAGCGCCGCCAGGATCACAAGATAGGCGGCGAGGCCGGCGCGGGTGCCCTGACCGCGGAACGTGGCCTTCATGTTGACGAAATAGCCGTAGATGTTCGCAATGAAATTCGAGAGAAAAAACGGCAGGACATAGCCCCAGGTCACGACGCCGCCGATAACGTATTCCGAAGGGCCGTCGAAGAGAACGGCAGGATCGAAGACCGGCTGCAGAAAGCGGGGAAGCGGCGAGGTAAGGCTGTCAAAAAACAGCGGGAGCAGATTGGCAAGCAGCAGCTGTAGCAGCGAGATGCTGAGACTGACCAGATTGAATTTGACAAACTGCCACAGGGCATTGTCACCGAAACGCGAATCGATCTTTTTCAAAAAACCCATGACCGTGCGCTCTCTCCTCATAAAACTATATACATTATAGCACTTTTCGGCGGGGTTTGCCTCATGTTTTTTTTGATGCCGGCGTGTTTCCTGCGCGGCGTTTTAAGCAGACGGGGGAGGCGGTTTAGGCTTGCGGAAAAGCAATGCCTGTATTATAATCAATCCAAATGCACTGTGATCGGACAGTGCGGAAACAGAAGGAGACCGCATGCTTTCGGAAGAGAGGATCGCCCTGGAAGAACTGAGAAAGACCGTACGGGAAGAGACGGAGCGCCGCGGGCGTCCGCTCAGTGCCTGTGTGGTCACTTTCGGCTGCCAGATGAACGAACGGGACTCCGAAAAACTGCGGGGCATCCTGCTTGCGGCGGGTTTTGAAGCCTCGGACAGTGAAGAAGCGGACGTGGTCATTTTCAACACCTGCACGGTACGCGAGAACGCGAACACGCGCCTCTACGGCCATCTGGGGCACTTAAACAGTATGAAGCGCGAGCATCCGGACAAGATCATCGGGATCTGCGGCTGCATGATGCAGGAAAAAGACGAGGTCGAGAAGATCCGGACGAAATACCGCTTCGTGGACATCGTCTTCGGCACCTACAACATCTACCGTCTGGCGGCGGTCCTGAACGAGCGGATGATGAGCGGAAAGCGCATCATCGAGGTCTGGGACAAAGAGCGAGGCATCGTCGAAGACCTGCCGGTCAAACGGGATGTCAAGTGGAAGTCCGGCGTCAATATCATGTTCGGCTGCAACAATTTCTGCTCCTACTGCATCGTGCCCTACGTGCGCGGGCGGGAGCGGAGCCGCGAGCCGAAGGACATCCTCCGCGAGGTCGAAAGCCTGGCGAAGGACGGCGTGATCGAGGTCATGCTGCTCGGCCAGAACGTCAATTCCTACGGGAAGACGCTTGCGGAGCCGATGAGCTTTGCCGCACTGCTGGATGAAGTCTGCAAAGTCCCCGGCATCGAACGGGTGCGCTTCATGACCTCGCATCCGAAGGACCTCTCGGACGAGCTGATCGATGTGATGGCGCGGAATCCGAAGGTCTGCCGTCACCTGCATCTGCCGCTGCAGAGCGGCTCGAGCCGCATATTAAAGGCGATGAACCGCCGGTATGACAGGGAGGGGTATCTGGCCCTCACGGAACGCATCCGCGCGGCCATGCCGGACATTTCCCTGACGACGGATATCATCGTCGGCTTCCCCGGCGAGACGGAAGAGGACTTTGAGGAAACGCTGGATGTCGTGCGGCAGGTCCGCTTTGACAGCGCGTTCACCTTCATTTACAGCCCGCGGACAGGGACGCCGGCGGCTGCAATGCCCGACCAGGTGCCGCAGGAGGTCATCAAGGACCGCTTCGCGAGGCTCCTGGACCTCGTGCAGACGATCGGCTCGGTGCAGAGCCTCCGCGACGTCGGCAGGACGCTGCCGGCCCTTGTCGAAAGCGTTGACCCGGAAACGCCCGGGCGCGTTACTGGGCGGCTCGGGAACAACGTCTGCGTACATTTTGAAGGCGATGAGAGCCTGCTCGGCACGATCGTGAATGTGCGGCTGGACAAGGCCCACGGATTCTACTATATCGGAACGGCTGTTGACTGAAACCGCGGCTGCGCCGTGACCTTAAACGGAAAGAGGAACAACACATGGTCTCACCCATGATGCAGATCTATCTGGATACGAAGGAGAAATACAGGGACTGTATTCTCTTTTACCGTCTCGGGGACTTCTACGAGATGTTTTTTGACGATGCCCTGACGGCTTCGCGGGAGCTCGAACTCACGCTGACGGGCAAGGACTGCGGCATGGACGAGCGCGCGCCGATGTGCGGCGTTCCGTGGCACGCGGCGGACATTTACATCGACAAGTTGGTCAAAAAGGGCTACAAGGTGGCCATCGCCGAACAGATCGAGGACCCGAAAAAAGCAAAAGGGATCGTCAAGCGCGACGTGATCCGCGTGGTCACGCCCGGGACGAACATCAGTTCCGCAGCGCTGGAAGAGACCAAAAACAATTATCTGATGAGCGCGGCCGCAATGGACCGCAGCTTCGGCCTGGCGGTGACGGATGTCTCCACCGGCGAGTTTTTTGTGACCGAGGTCACGGGGACCGGCGCCCTGATGGATGAGATCAGCAAATACGGGCCGAGCGAGATCGTCTGCAACGATGCCTTCCTCATCAGCGGGGCGGATACCGAAGAAATCACGGGCCGGCTCAGGATCGTCCTGAACAGCCTGCCCGGCAAATACTACAGCGAAAATGCAGCGAATCAGGCGCTGAAGGAGCATTTTAAAGTTGCCAGCACAGAAGCGCTTGGACTGAAAGATTATCCGGCCGGTGCGGCGGCTGCAGGCGCGCTGCTTTTATATTTGCAGGAGACGCAGAAAAACAGCCTGCAGCACATCACGGCGGTAAAGAGCTACCGGCCCGGCAATTACATGCTGATCGACAGCGCGACGAGGCGGAACCTCGAACTCGTCGAGACCATGCGCGACAAGAACAAGCGCGGGTCGCTGCTCGGCATTCTGGACAAGACCAGCACGGCCATGGGGGCGCGGCGCCTCCGGAGCTTCATCGAGCAGCCGCTGCTCGACAAAAAGATGATCGTTGCCCGTCAGGACGCGGTGGAAGACCTCTGCCGCAACCTGATGGACAGGGAAGAACTGAGAGAGTATCTCGGACCGATCTACGACCTGGAACGCCTAATCGGGCGAGTGGCCTTCGGCACGGCCGGCCCGCGCGACCTGATCGCGCTGAAGATCTCGCTGCAGATGCTTCCGGCACTGAAGCAGACGCTCGGCCTTTTCTCCGCGGCGCTGCTGAAAGAACTGAATGACGACATCGATCCGCTGGAGGACATTGCCTCGCTGCTCGAGGCGTCAATTGAAGACGATCCGCCCCTTTCCCCGAAGGAGGGCGGCGTGATCAAGGCCGGCTACAGCGAGGAGATCGACCGCCTGAAATCGGCCTCCACGGAGGGCAAGAACTGGCTTCTCGCCCTGGAACAGGAGGAACGCGAACGCACCGGGATCAAGACGCTCAGAGTCAAGTTCAACCGGGTCTTCGGTTACTGCATCGAAGTCACAAATTCTTTTAAGGACATGGTCCCGGACGACTACATCCGCAAGCAGACCCTGGTCGGCGCGGAACGCTACACCACGCAGAAACTGAAGGAACTCGAAAGCACGATCCTGGGCGCCGAGGAACGCAACACGGCGCTGCAGTATGACCTGTTTTGCGAGATCAGGAGCAGCGTGAGTGCCGAGATGCTGCGCCTGAAACGGACCGCGGAAGCTGTGGCGACCCTGGATGCGCTGGTGAGCCTGGCCCTCGTCGCTGACCGGAACCGCTACGTGCGCCCGAAGATCAATGAAAAAGGCCTGATCGACATCCGCGGCGGCCGCCATCCGGTCGTTGAAAAGATGCTGCAGGGCGAGGCCTTCATTGCGAACGACACGCTTCTCGACAATAACGAGAACCGCTGCAACATCATCACCGGCCCGAACATGGCCGGCAAATCCACCTACATGCGCCAGACGGCGCTGATCGTGCTGATGGCGCAGATCGGCTCCTTCGTGCCGGCGGAAAGCGCGGATATCGGCCTGGTTGACCGGATATTCACCCGTGTCGGCGCGGCGGACGACCTCGCGGCCGGCCAGTCCACCTTCATGGTGGAAATGACGGAAGTCGCCAATATCCTCCGCAACGCAACGAAGAGGAGCCTGATCATCCTGGACGAGATCGGCCGCGGGACGAGCACCTTCGACGGCCTTGCGATCGCCTGGGCGGTCGTGGAACACGTGTCCGACCCGAAACTGCTCGGCGCGAAGACGCTCTTTGCCACGCATTACCATGAACTGACCGAACTGGAGGGGAGCCTCCAGGGCGTGCGCAACTACTGCGTTTCGGTCAAGGAGCAGGGTGAGAGCATCATTTTCCTCCGGAAGATCATTCCGGGCGGCGCCGACCGCAGCTACGGCATCCAGGTCGCGCGGCTCGCGGGCGTCCCCGAAAGCGTGCTGAAGCGCGCAAGGGAACTTGTCGAAGAACTGTCCGACGCGGACATCACGGCGCGGGCAAAGGAGATCGCGAAGACCGAAGGCAAGGCCGCGAAGGCGAAGACCGTCAAGCGGCCCGACGAGGTCGACCGCGGCCAGATGAGCCTCTTCGGCGCGGTCACCGACGACGCCGTGGTCGAGGAGATCAAAAACCTTCCGCTCGAGACCATGTCCCCGATCGAAGCCCTGACAACGCTCTACCGGCTGCAGAACGACCTGCGTAACAGAGTATGAAGTGCACGGATAACGTTTATCTGACAAATCTATTCATAAAAGAGGAGAATACGACATGAGCGACAAACTGCAGGAAATGCTGGATTTCATCCATGAGAGCCCCGTGTGCTTTCAGACGGCCGAAAATGTGAAAAAGCGGTTGCTGGAGGCGGGCTATACCGAACTGACGGACCTTGACGGCATCAAAGCCGGCGGGAAGTATTTCATGACCCGCAACAACTCCGCGGTGATCGCCTTCCGCGTGCCGAAGGGCAAGGTAAAAGGCTTCATCATCTCGGCTGCGCATTCGGATTCTCCCTGCCTGAAGATCCGCAACAAGGCGGAACTTGACGGGCTGTATGTGCGGCTGGACGCCGAGCGCTACGGCGGCATGATCAATGCGAGCTGGGTGGACCGCCCTTTATGCGTTGCCGGCCGCGTGATGGCCCGCACGAAGAAGGGCGTGGCCGTCCGCCTGGTCGATCTGAAGAAAGACATGGCCGTGATCCCGAACGTCGCGATCCACATGAACCGCGGAATGAATGACTCGGTCAAATATGACCCGGCCCGGGATCTCGTCGCGGTCTACGGCGAAGCGGCCAACAAGGGGAAATTCTACGAAGAGATCGCTGAAGCTGCCGGCTGCAAAGCGGAGGATATCATCAGTTCCGACCTGTATCTCTACAACAATCAGCCCGGCACGGTCTGGGGCCCGGCCGGCGAATATGTTTCCTCGCCGCGTCTGGACGACCTCGCCTGCGTCTTTGCCTGCACGGAAGCCTTCCTGACGGCAAAAAAGACCGACCGCATTCCCGTGCTCTGCGTTTTTGACAACGAGGAGATCGGCTCCGGCACCAAGCAGGGCGCCGCTTCCGACTTCCTGCCGCGCATCCTTCTGGGTATCAGCCGCGGCCTCGGCCTTTCCGAGAACGCCCATTACGCGCTGCTCGACAATTCCTTCTTCCTGTCCTGCGATAACGGCCACGCCAAGCACCCGAACCATCCGGAAATGGCCGATACGAACGAATACCCGGTCCTGAATGGCGGCATCGTGATCAAGCATTCGCCCCGCTACGCGACCGACAGCGTGTCCTGCGCAGTCTTTACCGAGATCTGCACCCGTGCGGGTGTGAAGCTCCAGAGTTATGCGAACCGGCCCGACATTGCGGGCGGCGGCACGCTCGGCCTGATCGCGGACACCAAGACCCCGGTCTTTACGGTCGACATCGGCATTGCCCAGCTGGCTATGCATTCCTGCTTCGAAACGATGGGCAGCCGCGACCTGGAGAATTTCATCCTCGGCGTCAAGGCGGCTTACGAAGCGAAACCCGATTTTTCATCCGAAGGAGTCGATTTCTAAATGGCAAAGATCCATGTACTGGATGATCAGACGATAGACCAGATCGCAGCCGGCGAAGTGATCGAACGGCCGGTCTCGGTCGTCAAGGAACTGGTCGAAAATTCGCTGGACGCGGGGGCGACGGCCGTTGAGGTCGAGATCCGCGGCGGCGGGATCGAACTGATCCGCGTGAGCGACAACGGCTGCGGCATTCCCGCGGAGGAAGTGCCGACGGCCTTTGCGCGGCATGCGACCAGCAAGATCACGGATGCCGAAGACCTGTTTGCCCTGCATTCGCTGGGCTTCCGCGGTGAGGCGCTTTCGAGCATCGCTTCGGTTGCGCGCGTCGAACTGATCACGAAGACAGCGGAAGAGGAAGCAGGCTGCCGCTACATTATCGAGGGCGGCACCGTGCTGAGCGAGGAGGCGGCTCCGGCGCCTGTCGGGACCACCTTCATCGTGCGAGATCTCTTCTTCAATACGCCCGTGCGGCGGAAATTCCTGAAGTCCGCGCAGACCGAGACCTCCTACGTTGCGACGCTGATGGAGCAGCTCTGCCTTTCCCGGGCCGGCGTTTCCATGAGCCTCGTCGCCGACGGACGGACAAAGCTGCGGATCGGCGGTTCCTATCAGATGAAGGACGTCCTGTTCACGCTTTACGGCCGCGAAACGGCGGAAATGATGCGTCCGCTGGACTACGAGGAGAAGGGCATCCGCGTCTTCGGCTACATCGGCCTGCCGACCCTGTGCCGCGGCAACCGCAGCATGGAACTGACCTTCGTGAACGGCCGCTTCATCAAGAGCCCGCTGCTCATGCGCGCGATCGAACAGGCCTACCACGGGCTGACGATGCAGCACAAATTCCCCGTCGCCGTGCTCCAGATCAGCATGGACGCCTCCCTGCTGGACGTGAACGTCCATCCGACGAAGATGGAAGTGCGTTTCCGGCAGGAAAAGGAGATCTTCGACGTGGTCTACCACGCGATCCGGGAAACGCTCTTTGCAAAGGATCTGATCCCCGAAGTGAAGGCGGAGGAGAAGCCGGAAAAGAAGGCGGAAATGCCTGTGCCGCCCGAAGGGGCAGGAAAGCCCGGGACTGCCGCAGCGCCTGAAACGGCGAAAAAGGCCGATAAAGCGTCTCAGACAGAGAATCAGGCGCCTGCCCCCGAAAAACCCGTTCCTGACGAAATGAGCGGCCTTGTGAAGGCAAAGGAACGCGTGATGGATGAAGCGGAACGCGCGGCTGGGACCCCGGACGCTGCTGCGGTAAAACCTTTTGCCGCAGAGATCCCCGTTCCGGCTGAACACCGTGCAGCGGAACCGATCCGCGACGACCGGAGTGCCTACCGGGAAGAAAAGGACCGGCGCCTGCTGGAGCAACTTCTGCGCGAAGAGATCGAATATCCTGCCAAAGGCGGATCCGCCGCCGGCAGAGAGGAAGCCCGCATCGTGGCTCCCACGCAGAAGGCTGAGGATTTCCGCCTGATCGGCCAGGTCTTCGAGACCTACTGGCTGATGGAATATAAGGGCTGGCTCCTGATCGCCGACCAGCACGCCGTGCACGAGAAGATCCTGTTCGAGCGGACCATGAAGTCACTTGAAACCAGGACCGTGACCGTGCAGCAGCTCCTGCCGCCCATGCTCCTGACCCTGAACGCCGCGCAGCAGCTGACTTATTCGCAGTACGCGGACAGCTTTGCGAAGCTCGGCTTTGAGATCGAAGCCCTCGGCGGACGCGAGATCGCCGTGAGCGGCATCCCGGACAACCTGTTCGGCCTGGACCAGCAGAGCCTTTTCCTGGAAATGCTGGACGAACTGGCCGATGACCGTTCCCGTACGCCAAACCGGACGCTCGAAGCGAAGGTCGCGATGATGAGCTGCAAGGCTGCAGTCAAAGGCAACCAGAAACTGTCCTTTGCCGAGGCCGAAGCCCTGCTGAAAGAACTGCTGACGCTGGACAATCCCTATGCCTGCCCGCACGGCCGGCCGACGATGATCCGCTTCAGCGAGACCGAACTGGAGAAGAAATTCAAGAGGATCGTATGATGAAAAAGCCCCTGGTGATCCTGACCGGCCCGACGGCGGCCGGAAAAACTGCGCTTTCCCTCGCCCTGGCTGAAGCAGCCGGCGGCGAGATCATCAGCGCGGATTCCATGCAGGTCTACCGGGGAATGGATATCGGGAGTGCGAAGCTTTCGGAGAAAGACAGACGCGGCATCCTGCACCATCTGCTGGACGTGAAGGACCCGTCGGAAAGCTTTGACGTCACGGAATTCGTCCGCCTGGCCGGGGAGGCGGGGGAAGGCATCTATGCTAGAGGCCATCTGCCGATCCTGGTCGGCGGGACGGGCTTTTACCTGCAGGCCTTCCTGAAAGGGCTGAACTTCGAGGAAGGCGATCCCGACACCGCGCTCCGGGACGAACTGAACGCGCTGGCGGAGAGGAAAGGAAGAGACGCTGTCTACGCCTTGCTGCAGGCGGAAGATCCTGAAGCTGCGGCTGTGCTCCATCCGAACAACTTAAAGCGTGTCATCCGCGCGATCGAATACCGCCGCCTGACCGGCCGCTCGATCAGCGAGGCCAATAAGGAACAGCAGGAGACGGACTCCCCGTACAACTTTGCCTATTTCGTGCTGACACTGCCGCGGGAACAGCTCTACGCCCGCATCGATCGGCGTGTGGACGAGATGTTCGACGAAGGCCTCGTTGATGAGGTGATCCGGCTGCGGGAGAGCGGCCTGGACAGCGGCTCGACCGCCCTGCAGGCGATCGGCTACAAGGAAGTCATCGACGCCCTGGACGGCCGCTGCACGATGGATGAGGCCCGCGATGCCGTGAAACTCGGCACCCGCCATTATGCGAAACGGCAGCTCACCTGGTTTCGCCGGGAGAAGGATGTCATCTGGCTGGACAAGAGCCGTTTTGCGGACGACGCTGCCATTCTGGCGGAAATGCTCCGCATCCTTCGCGAAAAGGAAATATTGCCCTGAAAAGCGTTGATTTTCCCGCGAAAAACGGCAAAAAAACGTGATTTCGGCGCAAAAACCGCTTGACAATGCGGTTTGCGAGATGTAATCTATTAAGGCTTGCGGCAAGCCGCAATACCGCACGGCGGGGTTTGAAGCGCCATACGGCCACCGAAACCGGCGAGAATAGAATCAAGGAGGGGAACTATGTACGCAATTATTGCCAATGGTGGTAAGCAGTACAAGGTGCAGGAAGGCGACCTGCTCCGCGTTGAGAAGATCGACGTGGCGGAAGGCGATTCCTACGTATTTGATCAGGTCCTCGCGTTAAGCGACGGCGAGATGGTGGTCGGCAATCCGACGGTGGACGGTGCCAGCGTGAAGGCGACCTGCACGAAGCAGGGCAAGGGCCGCAAGGTCATCGTTTACAAGTACAAAGCCAAATCCGGCTATCACAAGAAACAGGGTCACCGTCAGCTCTTCACCGAATTCAAGGTCGATGAGATCGTTCGCTGATCGCGTAAAAGACAGGAGGAAACATCATGGCTCATAAAAAAGGCGTAGGCTCTACTAAAAACGGAAGAGATTCAGAGGCGAAGCGTCTTGGCGCGAAGCGTGCGGACGGACAGTTTGTCCTGGCCGGCAATATCCTTTACCGTCAGCGCGGAACCAAGATCCACCCCGGTGAAAATGTCGGCCGCGGCGGCGACGACACTCTGTTTGCCCTGGTAGACGGCGTGGTTCGTTTCGAACGTCTCGGCAAGGACCGCAAACAGGTCTCGGTGTATCCGAGGGAAGAAAAGGTTGCGGAAACTGCGGAGTGATCTGATCCCTGATAAGCCGGCGCGCTAAGCGCCGGCTTTCTTTATTACGAATTACTGACTGAGACCTGCAGACGATCGTCTGCGGGTGACCGAAAAGGAGCAGTTATGTTTGCCGATCAGGCGAAGATCTTCATCAAATCAGGCAAAGGCGGAGACGGCCACGTCAGCTTCCGCCGGGAGAAATATGTCCCGGCAGGCGGTCCGGACGGCGGCAACGGCGGCCGCGGCGGCGACATCATTTTCGAGGTGGATACCGGACTGAACACGCTGTCGGATTTCCGGCACGTGCGGCGCTTCTGCGCCGAAGACGGGCAGGAAGGCAGACCGCGCCGCTGCTCGGGCAAGGACGGAAAAGACCTCATCATCCGCGTGCCCGAAGGAACGGTCATCAAGGATTTCGAGACCGGCAAGGTCATCACGGACATGAGCGGTGAGAACCGCCGGGAGACCGTCTTAAAGGGCGGCCGCGGCGGCACCGGCAACATGAATTATGCCACGCCGACCATGCAGGCGCCGCTCTATGCGAAGCCCGGCGGGACCGGTGCGGAGCGCTATGTGATGCTGGAATTAAAGTGCATCGCGGACGTCGGCCTGCTCGGTTATCCTTCGGTGGGGAAATCCACCCTTCTTGCCGCCGTGACCAATGCGCGGCCGAAGATCGCGGATTATCATTTCACCACGCTGACGCCGAACCTCGGCGTCGTGGACCTGCCGGAGGGCGGCGGCTTCGTCATGGCCGACATCCCCGGACTGATCGAAGGGGCGGCGGAAGGCGTCGGCCTCGGACACGATTTCCTGAAGCATATCGAAAGGACAAGGCTGCTGGTCCATCTGGTGGATGTTTCGGGTCTCGAGGGCCGCGATCCGGTCGATGACATCGAAAAGATCAACGAAGAACTGGCAAAGTTCAACCCCGACCTGGCCGAGCTGCCGCAGATCATTGCCGCCAACAAGATCGACATCCTGGATCCGGAAAGCGACAACCTGGAGCGCGTGAAGGCCTGGGCGGCCGAACGGGAGATCCCGGTCTTTCCGATCTCCGCCGCGGCGCACAAGGGGCTCGACGAGCTGCTCTATGCCGTTTCGGCGAAATTGAAGAGCATCGGGAAGAAGCCGGTCGTCTTCGAAAAGACCTTTGACTGGCTCGAAGCCGTGCCCGCGGACCTGCCGTATACCGTCGAATTTGACGAAAAGACGAAGGAATACCGCGTGGAGGGTCCTCTGGTGGAAAAAATGCTCGGCTACACGAACCTGCAGTCGGAGCGCGGATTCATGTATTTCCAGCGTTTCATGAAGGAACGCGGGATCATGGATGCGCTGTTTGCCAAGGGGCTGAAGGAAGGCGATACGGTCAGGCTCTACGGCCACGCCTTCGAATACTATGACGAAGAATAGGACCGACAGATGGAGCATCAGCTTTTGCGAACCGAAATGCTTCTGGGCCGGGAATGCCTGGAGCGCCTGAAAAGCTGCCGGGTGGCCGTTTTCGGCCTCGGCGGCGTGGGCGGCTATGCCGCGGAAGCGCTGGCGCGCAGCGGGATCGGGGCTCTGGACCTGATCGATCCGGACCGGATCGCCCTGACGAACCTGAACCGGCAGATCCTGGCCCTTCATTCGACAATCGGACAGTACAAGACGGAAGCGGCCGAGGCGAGGATACATGACATCGCGCCGGACTGCAGCGTCCGCACTTACAACATGTTTTTCCTGCCGGATACGGCGGACAGCCTTGATTTTTCGGCATACGACTATGTGATCGATGCCGTCGATACCGTGACCGGAAAGCTTGCGATCGTCCAAAAGGCGCAGGAAGCCGGCGTTCCCGTCATCTCGGTCATGGGGACAGGCAACAAGCTGGATCCGTCGAAGCTGCACGCTGCGGACCTTTACGAGACGGAGGTCTGTCCGCTGGCCCGCGTCATGCGCAGGGAGTGCAGAAAACGCGGGATCGAAAGCCTGCGCGTCGTTTATTCGACGGAAGAACCGGTCCGGCCGGAAAAGGATCCGGATGCTGACGGCGAAAAGCGGCCGGAAAGTTCCGTCCCCGAAAAGCGTCAGAAGGATGTGCCTGGCTCTTCGGCCTTCGTTCCCGCGGCTGCCGGCATGATCGCCGCTGCGGAAGCCGTCCGCACGCTCTGCGGCAGGCAATAACGCTGTCATTAACCTGCTGTTGCCGAAAAAAGACTTGCATATCACCCCTTACGGGGCTAAAATATAAGACAAATTTTGATTGATGGAGATGCACTATGACACGCATTCGTACCAGATATGCACCCAGCCCCACCGGGCGCATGCATGTAGGAAACTTAAGGACTGCTCTTTATGCCTACCTTATCGCCAAGCACGAGGGCGGCGATTATCTGCTGCGCATTGAGGATACCGACCAGGAACGCCAGGTAGAAGGCGCCGTGGAGATCATCAACCGCACGCTCGAGAAGACCGGCCTCATTCACGACGAGGGACCGGACAAGGACGGCGGCGTGGGCCCTTATGTACAGAGTGAACGCGTGAAGGCCGGCATCTATATGAAATACGCGAAGATCCTGATCGAAAAAGGTGAAGCGTATTACTGCTTCTGCGACAAGGAGCGACTGGAATCCCTGAAGCAGGTGATCGACGGCAAGGAGATCGTGGTCTACGATAAACACTGCCTGCACCTGCCGAAAGAGGAGATCGAGGCCAATCTTGCCGCGGGCAAACCTTTCGTGATCCGCCAGAATATCCCCCATGAAGGCACGACCACCTTTACTGACGCACTTTACGGCGACATTACGGTCAACAATGCCGAGCTGGACGACATGATCCTGATCAAGTCCGACGGCTTCCCGACCTACAACTTCGCCAACGTGGTCGATGACCATCTGATGGGCATCACCCATGTGGTGCGCGGCAACGAGTATCTTTCTTCGGCCCCCAAGTACACGCGTCTGTACAATGCCTTCGGCTGGGAGGAACCGGAGTACGTCCACTGCCCCCTGATCACGGATGAGGAGCATCGGAAACTTTCCAAGCGCAGCGGCCATTCTTCGTATGAAGATCTGATCGAACTCGGCTTCGTGGATGAAGCCGTGGTCAACTATGTGGCCCTGCTCGGCTGGAGCCCGGAGGACAATCAGGAGATCTTCTCCCTGGAAGAGCTCGTGAAAAAGTTCGATTACCACAAGATCAACAAGTCCCCGGCGGTCTTTGACATGGCCAAGCTCCGCTGGATGAACAGCGAATACATCAAGAAGATGGATCCCGAGAAGTATTATGAGCGCGCGATCCCCGAAGTGAAGAAGGTCATCACGAAGCCGCTCGATCTCAGGAAGATCGCCGACCTCATGAAGACCCGCATCGAGGTCTTCCCGGACATCACCGGCCCCATCGCTTTCTTCGAGGAACTGCCGGACTACGATCCCGCCATCTATACGCACAAGAAAATGAAGACCGACAGCGCGATCTCGCTCGCGGTGCTGAAGCAGTATCTGCCGATCCTGGAGGCGCAGGAAGACTGGTCGCTCGAAGGCCTGCGGGAACTGATCAGCAGGAAGATCGAAGAGTCCGGCGAGAAGGCCGGCAAGATCCTCTGGCCGCTCCGCATCGCGGTCTCCGGCCTTGCGATGACGCCCGGCGGCGCTTATGAGATCATGGAGATCCTCGGCAAGGAGGAATCCCTCGCCCGCATCCGTAAAGGTATCGAAAAACTGGAATCATAATTAATGCAACTTGATCCGAAGCAGCAGGCAGCCGTCCTGCATGCCAAAGGGCCGGCCATGGTCGTGGCCGGCCCCGGTTCGGGCAAAACAGCGGTGCTGACGTACCGCATAGATTATCTGATCAAACAACTGCATATTCCGCCTGAGAAGATCATGGTGATCACGTTTACCAGGGCAGCCGCAGAAGAGATGAAAAGCCGGTTTCAGGCTTTTTCGCAGGAAGCAGATGCGCCGGTCTTTTTTGCTACGTTTCATGCAGCATTTTATCGGATCTTAAGGCGCGAGGAAGGTCTTTCGGCTGACAGCGTTCTCAGCGGCGAAGAGAAGCTTTCCTGGCTGCGGGAAATGCTGAAAGAGGAGGAAGAACCCAGGAAAGAGGAAATCCTGCCGGAACTGGCGGCGGAACTGTCCGCCGTCAAAGCATCGGGAAAGGACCTGTCGCAGTATCAGGCTTCTTCGTGCAGTGCGGAATTGTTCCGGCGGATCTTTGCGGAGTATGAGGAGCGGCTGTGGATCAGCGGCCGGGTGGACTTTGAAGACATGCTGGTGCGGACACTGGCGCTTCTCAGGGCAAAGCCGGCGGTGCTCGGCGTGTGGCAGGAACGCTATCCCTATATCCTTGTGGATGAATTCCAGGACATCAACGGCCTGCAGTATGAGATCCTGAAGCTGCTGGCTGCCCCGGAAAACAACCTGTTCGTCGTCGGTGACGACGACCAGTCGATCTACCGCTTCCGCGGTGCGGCGCCCGATATCATGGGCCGTTTTCCGAAGGACTACCCGGATGCAGCCCGTTATGAACTCTTTGCCTGCCGGCGCTGCAGCCCGCAGATCCTGAGCGCCTGCGCAAACCTGATCGCACACAACAAAACGCGTTTTTCCAAGCAGCTGTACAGCGCGGCGAGGAGGGGAGAACCGCCGGAAGTCCTGATGTTCCCGGACAGAAGAGCGGAATATGCATCGCTCTGCAGCCGGATCCGGGACCTGCAAGGGGAAGGTATCCCTTACCGTGAGATGGCCGTCCTGTGCCGCACCAATTTCGATCTGGCCGGGATCCGCAGCGTTCTGCGGCGGGAAAGGGTCCCCTGCCGGAGCCGCGAAAGCATGCAGGATATCCACACGAGGCCGGAGGCAAGGGATCTGCTGGCTTATCTGGAACTGGCGAACGGAAACCGCAGCCGCAGGCTCTTTCTGCGGATCGCGAACCGGCCGCTGCGTTATCTTCCGCGAAGCGCTTTTGCGGAGGAAACGGCCGATCCGGGAAAGATCCTTGAAGCCCTGCGCGGGCATCCCCGCCAGCGTGATGCGGCGGAGGAACTGTTTTACCGGCTTGCCGTCGCCGGCCGGATGAAGCCTTATGCCGCAGTCTCCTATATCCGGAACGAAACGGGTTACGATGCCTGGCTGAGATCGGAACAGGGGTCGCAGGCTGCCGCAGGGCTGGAGACTCTGGACATCCTGCAGGAAGAAAGCGCCGCTTTCGGCAGTTATGCGGAGTGGAAGGCCTTCATCGAAGAGACGGGGTCCGGAGAGGGACGTCAGCGGACGGGAAAAAGCGATAAGTTCACGCAGACTTATGCCGCAGGTCTTCCGGAAGAAGCCGAAGATGCCGTGGAGCTGCTGACGATGCACGGCGCCAAAGGTCTGGAGTACGAAGCCGTATTCCTCCCCGACGTGATCGAAGGCAACATCCCGCACCGCAAATCCCTGACCGCCGACGCGATGGAAGAAGAGAGGCGGCTCATTTACGTCGCCATGACCAGGGCAAGGCAGCAGCTGTGGATCGGCTGGATCCGCCGCGACAGGGCGGGAAAGTGCACGCCCTCCCGCTTTTTGAAAGAATTATACGAAAAAGCACCCTGAACCTTGCGGAACAGGGTGCTTTTTTGATGCACTGCGGCGCGGACGCCGGAACACATCAGAGCTCTTCGAAATCCTCTTCGTCGCAGACTTCGTCGTAGCGGTCGCAGACGGCTTCGAATTCGTCGTCATCTTCGATGTCGCTCAGGATCGGGTTGCCGTCTTCATCTTCGGTATAGGCGTAAAGATAGACATCGGCTTCCTCGTCATCGGCCTGGGCAACGGGCAGAAGAGCGATATACTGCTTGTCATCCATCGGGAAGATGGTCAGAACGATGCAGTCCTCTTCCGTGCCGTCTTCCATTTCCAGAGTCAGTACAAGATCTTCTCCTTCATCGATTTCTTCGTCGAACACTTTGTTTTCGTCCATGGTCATCCTCCTGTACGGTTTTCGTAAATGGTCGTGTATCTATTTATACACATTTTTCCAAAGCTTGCAAGCGTTTTCTGTACAAAGCGGGCTGCTTTACACGTTGAAACGGAAGAGGACCACGTCGCCGTCCTGCATCACGTATTCCTTGCCTTCGATGCGGACCTGGCCTTTTTCCTTCGCGGCCGCGTAGGAGCCGGCATTCAGAAGGTCCTGATAATTAACGACTTCGGCCCGGATAAAGCCGCGTTCAAAGTCGGAATGGATCTTGCCGGCCGCCTGCGGCGCCTTCGTCCCCATGCGGATCGTCCAGGCGCGGGTCTCTTTCTCACCGGCGGTCAGGAAACTCATGAGCCCGAGCAGCCGGTAGCTGGCGGCGATCAGCTTTTCCAGGCCGCCTTCCGAAAGGCCGAGATCCTCCAGAAACATCTTCCGGTCTTCGTCCTCGAGTTCGCTCATTTCCTCTTCGAGCTTCGCACTGATCACGAAGACCTCGCTGCCTTCCGCGGCGGCGAAATCACGCACGCGGGCGACGAAGGGATTGGATGCGCCGTCATCCGCCAGATCGTCCTCGCCGACGTTTGCCGCATAGATCACCGGCTTCGCGGAAAGAAGACCGAGCGTATCGATGAAGGCGGCTTCGTCATCGTTTTCCGGCGTATATTCCTTGGCCTGCCTGCCATCATTCAGGATCGGCTGCAGCTTCTTCAGGATCTCCAGTTCCTTTTTCGCGTCCTTGTCGTTCATGGCGCTGCGCGCGGTCTTGGCAATGCGGCGCTCCAGCACTTCAAGGTCAGCCAGCACCAGTTCCAGTTCGATCGTTTCGATGTCGCGCACCGGATCGATGCTGCCGTCGACATGGATCACGTTGCCGTCTTCAAAGCAGCGCACCACATGGACGATGGCGTCGACTTCGCGGATCGCGGCCAGGAACTGGTTGCCGAGGCCTTCGCCCTTACTTGCGCCTTTTACCAGACCGGCGATATCGACGAACTCGATGACAGCCGGCGTGATCTTTCTGCTGTTATAGAAATCCCCGAGGAGCTGAAGCCGCGGATCGGGGACCGTGACAACACCGACGTTGGGGTCGATCGTGCAGAAAGGATAGTTAGCCGCTTCCGCACCGGCTTTGGTGAGCGAGTTGAACAGAGTGCTTTTGCCGACATTCGGCAGGCCGACGATACCGAGTTTCATTGATCAGATATCTCCTTGTGATCAGATTGTGATTGCCGCAGACAGCAGATTGCGGTATTATTATAACACAGGTCTGTTTCTTTTCAAGTCATTGAACAAAGGCTTGCCCTTTCAAAGATTATCTGCTATAATCACATATCTGTAGTCAAAGAACTGCAGTTATAAAAAAAGTATTAAAATACTTTATGCTGAAACTTTCAGCGCTTTTGACTTGTATTATGTAGTGAAGACAATTACCTTAAAAAGGAGTTAGTCGGAATGGATATTGAAAAGAACCAAGAACAGGAACCTCTCACGGATAATACTGTTCCGAAGAACCACGGCCGGAAGAAGAAAAAGAAAAAAATCAGCAGGGGCGTAATCATTGCGATCCTGTCGTTTTTTGCGCTTGTCATCGGGGCCGGGGTCTATCTGATCAATCATTATCTGAACCAGATCGATATCATCGATCCCGCAACGGAGAGCGTGCTGTCTCCTTCGGAATTTGCCCAGATCGATTCCGAATACTGGCAATCCATCAATGATCCGAATTATACGGTTCCCGACCCCGATGCAACGGAAACGGATAATACCGAATCGCCGGATAATCAGGTCGTCAAAGTGGTTCGTGAGGCATATCAGCCTGACGCCTATCGGGCCACCCTATCAGCCGATGACGAACTGGTGATCTTTGACCACCCGGTAACGCCGACAGTCGTGAATCAGTCGTCAAGCGGCGGCGGTCTGCACGACGAAGACCTGATCAACATCATGCTGGTCGGTCAGGATACGCGTAATTCAGCTTCCCGGACCCGTTCCGATTCCATGATCCTGGTCAGCATCAATCCGAAGACACATAAGGTCGCTTTGATTTCTTTCCTCAGGGACCTCTATGTGCCGATTGGTGACGGCTACGGCTGGAACCGCCTGAACACCGCGTTCCAGATAGGCGGACTGCAGAAGATGTATAAAGTCTTTGAAAGCGTATTCGGTCTTCATATTGACGGCGGCATCTACGTTAATTTCGGTCAGTTCATGACGCTTGTCAACCTGCTTGGCGGCGTAGACGTTACGCTTACCTCAACGGAGGCAAAGTGGCTGCGGACCACCATTGAGCAGTCTATCCCCGATATGCGTTACTGGGGCCAGATCGTAGAAGCGAAGATGCCGAAGATCAAGACCGGAACGACTGTCAAAGCAGCCATCAGTGCGCTGACGAATGCAAAACTGTCCTATGCCTACGCTGATGCCAACGGCGGAGCGGCACCGGAGGACCTTTCCACGGCGACGGTAAAAGGCCTGTATCTTAATGCGGCAGGAACGAAGACGGCGAAGGCGTATACCTATTATCCGCTGCAGACAACGATCTACATCAAATATACGGAAAATCGGAGCACCTTCCCGACGATCCCCGAAAACTCAAGTGTTGAAAGCGTTGTCAAGCTTCTCACCAACAATGGATTCAAGGTCGCCTATGCGGACAAAAACGGCAATACGGCGCCTTACGACAGCAAATCGGCACTGGTGACCGGCGTTTACAAGGAAGCCGCTGGCAAAAACAGCTTTGTTGCCGGTGAGAAATATGATAAGAACACGACGGCCTATATCGCTTATGTAGAGAATTCAGCTACTGTCCCGACGATTCCCGAAGGAACGACCGTTGCCGATGCGGAATCCATGCTGAGGGCAGCCGGACTGGGGATCGCCTGGTCGTCTCTGAACGACGGAACAGCCCCTGCCGACAAGACAAAAGCAAAGGTCACCGGGATCTGGCTCGATCAGGCAGCTACGAAGCAGCTCCATGCCGGCGATAAGCTGGATATCAACACAACGGTTTATATTTCCTATGAACTGATCGAGGAATCGACCGATTCGACTGAACCGACCGAACCGACACAACCGACTGAAGCGACCCAGCCGACCGAACCGACGCAGCCGACGCAGCCGACACAGCCGACCGAGCCGCCGACTGAACCGCCGACACAGCCGACCGAACCGCCGACTGAACCGTCGACCGAACCGACTCAGCCTGCCACGGAAGAACCGACCGAGCCGGCTACGGAAGAACCGACACAGCCGGCTACGGAAGAGCCGACCCAGTGCTCGCATGATTATACCAATACTCAGTGGACTTCAAACAACAACGGAACGCATTCCGGAAAGTGCAGCAACTGCGGAGAAACAAAAACAGAAAGCTGCGAATATACGGAAATTGTTCAGAACGCCACTTGCACCGAAGCCGGCTCCAAAACCACGAAATGTTCGAAGTGCGGTTATGTAAAGAGTACCGAGCAGATACCTGCCACCGGACACAAATACAACTGGACTTCCAACAACAACGGGACTCATACCGGAAAGTGCAGCAGTTGCGGCGGAACCAAGACTGAAGACTGCTCCTACGATTCCAACGGAAAATGCACGAAGTGCAACTACGTTAAGCCGACCCAGGCTCCTACGGAAGCCCCTACGGAAGCACCGACTCAGGAGAATTCGGAAGGCAACAGTTTCATTGGAGACGGCAGCGGAGCGCAGATCACATTCTATTCCGCGCCGAAAGAACTGTACAATCCGATCGTAAGCCCTATGGCAACGAGGACCTCGAGCTCATCTTCAAGCGAGCCGTACTATCTGAGAAACATCAAGGCCGGCCGCGTACACCTTGACGGCATGCAGACCCTTGCCTACTGCCGCATGCGTAAGCTGGACAGTGACGTCAAGCGTGCCGAACGCCAGAGGACCGTGCTGAACATCCTCTTTAACAAGGTTAAAAATTCCAGCATTTCCACGCTGAACAACCTTCTTGAACAGATGCTTCCTCAGGTCAAGACAGACTTGAGCAAGGCGGAGATCCTAAAGATCGCGGCCAATGTTCTGCCGTATTTCAGTTCGATAAATCTGCAGCTTCATTCGATACCGGCAGACGGCACGTATTCCTTTGCCACGATCAGCGGCAAGGCCGTTGTCACGATGAATCAGGCAGCAAATATCAATGCGCTGAGATACTGGATGCCGCTGAATTAATAAGGACCCGCGAAAACTCAGGTTGACCGGGGACCGGGCCCGCGGTTTCGCGAAAGCGCAGCTGCGGGCTTTTCCATAAGATAAAACGGCCCGAACAGTGCAATAACGGGTTTTGAAATAGCAACCGCATGAATTACGAAGAAACGATCGGATGGCTGGAAACGCCGGATAAACGCTTTCGGAAAGCGGACAAAGAGGACTTCTCCGTTCTGATGAAGTCACTTGGCAGTCCGCAGGATAAACTGCGCTTCATTCACGTCACGGGAAGCAACGGCAAGGGCAGCATCTGCGTCATGCTTGCGGAGATCCTGCAGCAGGCGGGATATAAGACGGGGCTGTATACATCGCCGCATCTTTCCGTTTACAACGAGCGCTGCCGCGTGGACGGAGTAGATATTCCGGACGAAGACATGGCGCGCCTGGCATCGGCCGTCCGCCGTGAAGCGGAAAAGCTTGAACTGTCTTTAGGTCTGTTCTATAAGATGACGGCGCTTTCACTTCTGTATTTTGCCGAAAAGAAATGTGACATCGTTGTTCTGGAGGTCGGCCGCGGCGGAAAACGCGACTGCACCAATATCGTGACGACGACGGAACTTGCCGTCATCGGATCCGTATCGCTTGAACACACGGAGGTCCTCGGCAGTACGCTTGCGGAGATCGCCGCGGAAAAGAGCGGTATCTTCAAAAAAGGCGCTTCGGCACTCATGCTTTCCCAGACGGAGGAAGCCATGGCATCGGCCCGGAAAACGGCAGACAGCCTCGGGATACTGCTTTCTTTCACGGATCCGAATAAGCTGCGGGTCGAGGCATCAGATGCTTTCGGGCAGACGGTCAGTTACCGGAACAGGCATCAGCTGAAGCTGAACTGCCCCGGGCCGTACCAGGCGGAAAATGTTCAGGCCGTTCTGGATGCCGTCGATATCTTAAAGACAAGGGGCTTCCGTATCCCCGAAGAAGCCGTCCGCGGCGCGCTTTCGTCGCTGGAATGGCCGTGCCGCTTTGAAAGCGTGCAGGAAGATCCGCTGATCCTGATCGACGGGGCACATAACATCGGTGCTTTTGCTGCGCTGGCCGGAGGGCTGGCCGCAAACTTCCCCGGAAAACGCTTTATCTTTGTCCTGACGCTTCTGTGGGACCGTCCGTGGCAGGACATGCTGCAGTGCATCAGCCCTTTTGCGGGATCATTCATCGCAGTTGAAACACAGGACCCGAAGGCGCTGAAAGCGGGAGAACTTGCCGGGTACATCAGAGAAAAAATGAGGCTGCCCGCAGCCGAAGCAGCGGATGAGGAAGAAGCGCTGCGGATGGCGCTGGCCGAAGCCGGAAAAGACGGCAGTATCTGTGTCTGCGGCTCGCTGTACCTCGCCGGTGCGATCCGGGACATGATCATACGAAATACTTAAACCAACCATAAATCAGAGAAGATGAAAGCTAACGGAGCATTCGGCGACAAAGCCTTTTATAAGCATGTGTTTTCGGTAATGGTGCCCATCATGATCCAGGGCGCCTTTACGAGTTTTGTCAACATGCTGGACAATATCATGGTCGGGCGTCTCGGCACCGCAGAGATGACCGGCGTTTCCGTCGCCAACCAGTTTGTTTTTGTCTATATGCTCTGCATGTTCGGCGCTGTAAGCGGTGCCGGGATCTTCGGTGCCCAGTTCCACGGCAGCGGCAATACTGAGGGCGTACGCAACACCTTCCGCTTCAAAATCGTGTTCACACTGTTTCTCGCGCTGGTTTTCGGTGCGCTTCTTCTGTGGAAGCAGGATGCCCTGATCGGGATGTATCTGAAGGGCGAAGCGGCCGAAGGCGCCGCGGAGGCGACTTTCTCCTTCGCGAAGCAGTACCTGAATATCGTCATGATCGAAATGATCCCCATGGCTCTGTGCCAGAGCTTTGCCTCGACGCTCCGGGAGACCGGTCATGCGACACCGCCGATGGTTGCCGGCATTATCGCCGTTCTTGTGAATCTCTGCCTGAATTACACCCTGATCTTCGGCAATTTCGGAGCTCCGCGTCTCGGCGTGGCCGGTGCTGCGATCGCTACGGTCGTCAGCCGCTTTGTCGAACTGTTCATCAATCTGTTCTGGTGCATGGCCAATAAGACAAAAGCCGCCTTTTTCCAGGGAGCCTTCCGGCATTTCCGCGTGCCGGCTTCTCTGGTGGGCAGGATCCTTCTGAAGGGCCTGCCGCTGATGCTGAACGAGACGCTGTGGTCCGCGGGCCTTGTCCTGGTCGACCAGTGCTATTCGTTGCGCGGCCTGAACGTGGTCTCGGCGCAGAACATCGTTTATACCTTCTATGATCTGTTCTGCGTCGCCTTTACGTCCTGCGGTTCGGCGATCGGGATCATCATCGGGCAGGAACTCGGTGCAGGGGAACTGGAGAAGGCAAAGGGAGACGCAAAGAAATTCTGCGTTCTGTCCGTTCTGATCGGTGCTGCGGCCGGGCTCGCTTTTGCCCTTCTTTCCGGCATCATTCCGCAGATCTACAATACGACGGATGACGTACGGCATCTCGCGACGGCGATCATCCTGGTCTTCAGCGCGGTATTCCCGATGTTTGCGTATTCGAACGCGACCTATTTCATCGTCCGGGCCGGCGGCAAGACTCTGATCACGATGCTGACCGACTGCGGTTATGTCTGGATCTTCCAGCTGCCGACAGCCTATGTGATCAGCCGCTTTACCGGAATTCCGATCATCCCCTTCTACATCATCATCAATTCTCTGCAGCTCATTAAGGTGGTGATGGGCACGTATTTCGTGAAGAAGGGTGTCTGGATCAGCAATATCGTAAGCGAGTAAAACACGGACGGATTATGATTGTTTTTTGCCGAAAAACATATTATAATATTAACAAATTAACTGAGAAGAGGCTGCTATGACAGAAGAAAAGAAATTCCGAACGTCAAATCAAAGCAGGAAAAAAGTGCGCAGGAAACGGAACAGCAGCCTGTGGCTGCTTCTTCTGATCCCGCTGATCATCGGTCTCGGCGTTGCCCTGGGACTCACGGTCAACTATATTCTGAATATGCGCGCCAATAAACCGCAGCAGACGATTGCTTCCGATGCGACGCTGCCGGGGGCCGATTCCACGACCAAAGCAGCAGAAAGCACAGCGCCGGATACGACCGAAGAGGTCATTCCCCCGGAGACGACCGAGGCGGAGACCACTCCGGAAGCAACGGAACCGACACAGCCGGAAGACAAGTTCAGTCCGACAAAATCCGTCGATGAACTGCTGCCTGTACCGGACGGCATCGTGCGTGACGGAGACGAGATCTCAAAGGGCGGCTGGTACGGCGGGAAATTCGTCCGCGATTTGAAGACCGGTGAAGTGAAATGCGAATGGGACCGCACGGCGGCGATCATCTCCATGCTGAATAAATACGGCGCGATCTATCACAAAAATGAAGATCAGAAAGTCTGCTATCTGACTTTCGACTGCGGCGGCACCTCAGACGCAGAGATGGTCGGAGAGATCCTGGATATCCTGAAGGAGAAAAACGTCAAGGCGATCTTTTTCATTCCCGGCGATTTCTTCCTGTACCCGCTGAACAAAGAGGGCGAAGCCATTCGTGAAGACCGTGCGGCAGTCATGCGCCGTATCGTCGAGGAAGGACATCTGATCGGCAGCCATACCTATACGCATCCGCAGATGCC
The DNA here is from genome assembly GCA_017428265.1 of Lachnospiraceae bacterium. Taxonomy (GTDB): domain Bacteria; phylum Bacillota; class Clostridia; order Lachnospirales; family Lachnospiraceae; genus UBA6987. Next base: position 62,280 of record JAFRRD010000036.1, read on the forward strand.
GAAACTGAGTGATGAAGAGTTTATCTTCCAGCTGAATACGCAGCAGGCGCGGATCGACGCAGCACTTGGCTATGCCTATCCGCTGTCGTACTACCGTCCGCCGGAAGGGGCAACTTCCGAACGTGACCTGTATCTGGCGCAGAAGATGGGCTATCATGTGACTCTGTGGAGTTACGCTTATCTGGACTGGAATGCCAGCGAACAGATGGAGGTCGGTGAGGCGCTGACCAAGGCCAAGATCGGCCTGCATGACGGCTGCGTGTACCTTCTTCATGCCTTAAGTTCCACGAACCGCGCCATGCTGGGCGACCTGATCGATTATATGAAGGATCAGGGCTATGACATCAGGCGGATCGATCAGTGACCGGTAAAAGGAGGAGTTATGGAATTTATTATTAATGTCCTGCAGAATTATTCATGGGTCGGCATTATCATACTGGCCGTGATCGCATTCCTGTTGATCCTTTTCCTTATCGTGACGAGCGATAAGCACAAAAGGAAAAAAGCAGAACTGAAAAAAGCCGCGAGGATCATCGCGGAGAACGAAAAGAAAGGGACGGCCTGAAGCCGTCCCTTTTCCTATGGGATCATTGCCGGTATGCTTTATTCATCCAGATACCGGCAGGCGGCAAGAGCAGCGCAGGCGCCGTCCGAAACCGCTGTCGTGAGCTGTCTCACTTCCTTGGTCCGGCAATCGCCGGCGGCGAAGATGCCTTCCGTCCCCGTGAGCGCCGTTTCGTCCGAGTAAAGATAGCCGTCAGGCGTCATGGCAACAAGATCGCCCAGAAAATCGTTCTGCGGTTTCTGGCCGACGGCAAGGAAGACGCCCCCGAAGCTTTCTTCAGTCACTTCGCCGGTTTTGACGTTGCGGAGCCTCAGCCCCGTTACGGAGCCTTCTTCAGTCAGATAGGCTTCGGTAACCGTATCATAGAGAAAACGGATATTGGGAACGGCAGCAGCCTTGTCAACGAGCCGCTGTTCGGCGCGGAAGGCATCACGGCGGTGGATCAGCGTGACGCTCCGGCAGACGGAAGACAGGAAGATCGCATCCTGCAGGGCCGTGTCGCCGCCTCCGATGACCGCGGCGTCCTGCCCGGCGCAGAAGGCCCCGTCGCAGACCGCACAGAAGGAAAGGCCGCAGCCGATCAGATCCTCCTCGCCGGGAAGCCCGAGCCCTTTGTGGGCAACGCCGGTCGCCAGAATGACGGTGCGGGCATTGACAGTCTCGTCCCCGACAGTGACGGTAAAGCCGTCTTCACGCTTTTCAAGCGCTGTCACTTTGTCATAGCGGACCGTGACGCCGAGCGCTTCGACCTGGGCCGAAAGCAGGGCGGCATAGTCTTCGCCGCTGATATGCGCGATCCCGGGATAGTTTTCCACAAGCGGGCTGAAGACGATCTGTCCGCCGACAGAATCTTTTTCACAGACGACAACGCTTTTTCCGGCGCGGGCGGCATAAAGGGCCGCGGTAAGGCCGGCGGGACCGCCGCCGACAACGAGAATATCCAACATGTTCATTGCTCCTTTTCCGTAAGGGGAGAAAAGAGGCGGCTCCGTGCGGGGCCGCCTGTCTGTCTTATGCGTTCGGTCAGGCTTTCTTTTCCTGAATGAACTGGATCACCGCGCCGACGCCGACGATCTTGCGGAAATCGCTCTTGCCCTGCGTATAGATGAGGGTCGGTGACTGGCGGACACCGTAGCGTGCGACCAGATCGGGATTCTCTTCAGCCAGCAGCTTGGTGTAAGGAATGCCGGCCTTGTCCAGCAGTTCCCCGGCCTTTTTGCAGTTCGGGCAGGTCCGGGTCGCGATCATGATCAGATTTTCTTCGGTGCCGGTGGTATCCTTTGCCGGTGCTTCAGGCATCACGGCCTGCTCTGCGGTTTCGGCAGATTCCTGCTTGTGGCTGTGGCGCAGGACGCTGCGGTCGATGTCATAGAGGCGGCGGTCCTTGAATTCCTGCACCTTGCCGTCGTTCCAGTTCTGCACCGGGCGGTAGTAGCCGGTGATGCGGCTGTAGACCTCGGTCTTTTCACCGCAGTGCGGGCAGACGTACTGCTCGCCGACGAGATAGCCGTGATTCTTGCAGATGGAATAGGTCGGGCTCATCGTGTAGTACGGTAGCTTGAAGTTCTCGGCGATCTTGCGGACCAGGTTCGCGGCAGCCTTCCAGTCGGGAAGCTTCTCGCCCAGGAAGGCGTGGAACACGGTTCCGGAGGTGTACAGCGTCTGCAGCTCGTCCTGGATCTCCAGCGCGCTGAAGATGTCTTCGGTATAGCCGACCGGCAGGTGGCTGGAGTTGGTGTAGTAAGGGGTGCCGTTCATGTTCGCGGTGATGATGTCCGGGAACTGTTCCTTGTCGTGCTTCGCGAAACGGTAGGTCGTGGATTCGGCCGGCGTCGCTTCCAGGTTGTACAGGTCGCCGTATTTCTCCTGGTAATCGGAGAGACGTTCACGCATGTGGTTCAGCACGTTCTTGGCAAATTCCTGGGTCTCGGCATGGGTAAGATCCTTGCCCAGCCATTTCGCGTTCAGGCCGGCTTCGTTCATGCCGATCAGGCCGATCGTGGAGAAATGGTTCGCGAAGGTCCCGAGGTAGCGCTTGGTATAGGGATACAGACCGGCATCGAGGAGTTTGGTGATGACGGTGCGCTTGGTCTTCAGGGAGCGCGCGGAAATATCCATCAGGCGGTCAAGGCGCTTGTAGAAGTCGGCTTCGTCCGCCGCCAGATAAGCGATGCGCGGCAGGTTGATGGTCACGACGCCGATGGAACCGGTGGATTCGCCGGAGCCGAAGAAGCCGCCGGATTTCTTGCGCAGCTCGCGCAGGTCAAGGCGCAGGCGGCAGCACATCGAACGCACGTCGCTCGGTTCCATGTCGGAATTGATGTAGTTCGAGAAATACGGGGTGCCGTACTTGGCCGTCATCTCGAAGAGCAGGCGGTTGTTCTCGGTGTCGCCCCAGTCGAAATCGCGGGTGATGGAATAGGTCGGGATCGGATACTGGAAGCCGCGGCCGTTCGCGTCGCCTTCGATCATGATCTCGATGAAGGCCTTGTTGACCATATCCATTTCCTTCTGGCAGTCACCGTAGGTGAAATTCTGCTCCTTGCCGCCGACGATGGCCGGAAGGTTGGACAGATCCTTCGGGACGACCCAGTCAAGAGTGATGTTGGAGAACGGCGCCTGCGTGCCCCAGCGGCTCGGCGTATTGACGCCGTAGACGAAGCTCTGGATGCACTGCTTGACTTCCTTCTGGCTCAGGTTGTCGACTTTGACAAACGGTGCCAGATACGTGTCGAAAGAGGAGAACGCCTGGGCGCCGGCCCATTCGTTCTGCATGATGCCCAGGAAGTTCACCATCTGGTTGCAGAGGGTGGAAAGATGGGAAGCGGGAGAGGAGGTGATCTTGCCGGGCACGCCGCCGAGGCCTTCCTCGATGAGCTGCTTCAGACTCCAGCCGGCGCAGTAGCCGGTGAGCATGGACAGGTCATGCAGATGGATCGCTGCGGAGCGGTGCGCTTCGGCAACTTCCTCATCATAGATCTCGCTCAGCCAGTAGTTGGCCGTAATGGCGCCGGAGTTGGACAGGATCAGGCCGCCGACGGAATAGGTGACGGTGGAGTTTTCCTTGACGCGCCAGTCGTTGATCTGCAGGTAGTTGTTGACCAGTTCCTTGTAGTTCAGCAGCGCGGAATTGACGTTGCGGATCTTCTCACGCTGTTTGCGGTACAGGATGTAGGCCTTCGCGACGTCGGCATAGCCGGCTTCGGAGAGAACCTTTTCCACGCAGTCCTGGATATCCTCCACGGCAATGGTATCGTTCTTGATCTTGCTCTCAAATTCCGAGGTGACCCGGAGGGCAAGCATATCGATGACCGTGGGATGATAGGGCTTGTTGGTGGCGACAAAGGCTTTTGTGATCGCTGCGCTGATCTTTTTGATGTCGAAATCGGCAACTTTTCCATCACGTTTGACGACTTGATACATAATGACTCCTCGATGACGGACTGATGGTCCGGATTGTTCCTTTTTTCTGTACACGGGCAGAAAGAACGCCGCTTCTGCGGCGGTTACAATGACTATAACAAATGCAGAAGCGGCTGTCAATATATTGTTGCGAGTTTTTTTGGCAAATACTATATATAGTGGTTGCGCAAAAAATGCGTTTGCTGCGCGAAAAATGCTGAAGTCTGTGGAAAGGGCACTGCGGTCCGGCGGAACGCGGCCGGAGATCAGTCCATCCCGCGGATCTGTACGTCCTTCACATACGGGCGGACGATATCCGCCCAGCGCTCCATTTCTTCGCGGGAAGGGGAATTCAGACCGCTCTGCAGGACGCTGTCGCGGTCGGTAAAGCACTGGAGGAAATAATGCTCCGCGCCGCGGATCATTTCCGCAATGCCGATAAAGGAAGCGTCATCGTGGAATTCACGGACGACCGTCGTCCGGAATTCATAGGGGACGCGTCCATCAAGCAGCAGGGCGATGCTTTTTTCGATGCGCTCCATCGAATCGGCAAAGCTGTCTCCGAGGCGGTCACGGCCGACGGTCGCGGCATAGCGTTCCCGTGAATTCTTGACATCCATGGCAACGTAATCTACAAGGCCTTCGCCGATCAGGGCGGCGAGCCTGTCAGGGCTCGTCCCGTTCGTATCCAGCTTGACGGCAAAGCCGAGGTCTCTGATACGTCGGAAGAGTTCGGGCAGATCCGGCCGCAGGAGAGGTTCGCCGCCGGTAAAGGCGACACCGTCCAGAAGGCCTTTGCGGGTCTTCAGGAAGGCCAGAAGTTCTTCGTCATCCATCAGCGGTTCGGCATTCATGTCCAGGAGATCGCTGTTGTGGCAGAAGGGGCAGCGGAAATCGCAGCCGCCCAGAAAGACCGTGCAGGCAACGCGGCCGGGGAAGTCGAGAAGTGTCATTTTCTGTAATCCGTGGATAAGCATACGGCACCTCCTAAAGGGATCAGTAAAAGACAATAGCATATTTTTCTGAAAAGGTGTATAGTGAGCGTCAGCGTTATATCTGCCAGCCGTCTGCGACAGGACAGATGAAGAAACAGGCAATCCGGAGGCAACAGATGGAACAGACAGTGCAGCCGTCAGCCGACAGGCAAAACGGGAGAAATTACGGGATCGACCTTCTGCGTCTGGTCTCCATGTTTCTTGTTGTCATGCTGCATACGACAGCGGACGTGCGGAAAACCGCAGATTTCGGAACATCGGTTTACAACATGGTCTATCTGCTCCGGACGCTGAGTTTTCCCTGCGTCGATATCTTTGCGATCATCAGCGGCTGGGTGGGCTGGAAGCACCGGCTGACGCTAAACGGCGCCGCCGGGACCTGGCTGTCGGTGATCTGGCATACGGTCCTGATCACGGAAGTGACAGCCCTTCTGAAACCCGAATGGCTGCCGGAAGGGGCGTGGAAGAGAGCCTTTCTGCCTGTCTCGACAAAAGAATACTGGTATGTGACGGCCTATTTCGTGATGCTGCTGTTCATCCCGCCGCTGCATTTTGTCCTGAAACGGATCTCGACGGCATGGCTGTGGATCTGGGTCGGAAGCTTCCTGTTCGTGCATGCCTTCCTGGCGACGCTGAACGGGAACAGTTACGGTATGAAGCACGGCTACAATTTTTTCTGGCTGATCGGGATGTACCTGCTCGGTGCGGCGCTGGAGCGGAGCAAAGAACTCTGGAAGGCGCACGCGAAACTTATCGGAATGATCCTGTTCCTTGCGGGGGCTGTTCCGGCTTATCTGTTCATTGTGATCGCAGATAACCGGAACTGGATCGACTACTGCTCGCCGCTGACGATCCTGTCAGCCGTCGGGCTTGTGATCTGCTTTTCCGGGGTGAAACTGCAGCGGTCCGTCCGTTTCGTACAGATCGTTTCGCCTACAGCACTCGCTGTATTCGTGATCCATGTCCATACGATCACATGGAATCATGTCTTTTACAGCCTGCCGCGGAGTCTCGGCCTGTGGAAAAACGTCAGTGTTCCGCGTCTTTGTGCCAATATCGTTTTCTGGGCGCTGACAGTCTTTTTGGTCTGTGTGCTCTTGGACCTGATTCGGATCAGAATCTTTTCGCTTCTGCGGATCCCGAAGGCACTGAAGGCTGCGGATGCACGGCTGGAAAAGACTGTCCGTCGGATCCTGCACCGTTCACAGAGTTAGTTCTTCCCACTTTGCATAAAGCCCTGCCAGTTCGGCGGAGAGTTCGTCTTTTTCCCGGCTGAGTTCGGTGACCTTTGCGAGGTCCGTGGCGACGCTTTCGTCCGCAAAGAGACTGTCGATCTCGGCCGTCCTCGTTTCAAGCGCCTCGATGCGCTCTTCGGTCTTTCTGATCTCGTTTTCCCTGCGGCGGCGGATCGTTTCCGCCTCCTTTTTTATTTTGCGTTCCAGCGCAGAGTCGGTAAGTGCTGCGGCGTCGGAAGAAAGGCGCTCAGCGCCCTTTCCGGCGGCCTGCAGGGCATTTTCGCGCCGTTTCGCCATCTCTTCCAGATGATCGTCGTAATTGCCTGCCGTGGACGTCAGGACACCGTTCTCAAGCTCCAGGATCCGTGTCGCTACACGATTCAGGAAATAGCGGTCATGGGAGACTGCGAGCACCGTACCGGTATACTGTGAAAGTGCATCTTCCAGGATCTCGCGCGAGGTGATGTCCAAATGGTTCGTCGGCTCGTCGAGGATCAGAAAGTTGCAGGGGGAAAGGATCAGCTTTGCCAGTGACAGCCTTCCGCGCTCGCCGCCGGACAGGTCGCCGACCAGTTTGAAGACGTCGTCGCCGGTGAAAAGGAAAGCGGCCAGCGTGCTGCGGATCTCGGTATCCGTCATGCCCGGGTAAGCAGAACGAACTTCGTCGAACAGGGTCAGACTGTCGTCCAGCAGCTGCTGTTCCTGGTCGTAGTAGCCGACGGTGACTTTGACACCGAGCTTCACGGAGCCTTCGTCAGGCGCTATGAGACCGTTGATGATCTTCAGGATCGTCGATTTGCCGGTGCCGTTTTCCCCGATCAGGGCGACGTGTTCGCCGCGCTTGATCCCGGCGGAAAGATGTTCAAAGAGAGGCCTGCCGCCGTAGCTTTTCGAAAGATCGCTGATCTCGAGAACATCGTTCCCGCTCGTTTCATGCGGCCGGAGCGTGAAAAACATCGCGTCGCGGATCTCATGCGGCTTTTCCAGGCGTTCGATCCTGCCCAGCATTTTTTCACGGCTTTCGGCGCGCTTGATCGATTTTTCGCGGTTGAAGGACTTCAGCTTCGCGATCACTTCTTCCTGGTGCCGGATCTCCTGCTGCTGGTTTTTCCAGGCCTGCAGCCGCATCGCACGAAGCTGCTGCTTTTTGGCCGCATAGGCGCTGTAATTGCCGCTGTACATGCTGACGACGCCTTCTTCGACCTCGATGACCTTGGTGACGACGCGGTCCAGGAAATATCGGTCATGGGAGACGACGATCACGGCGCCGGGATAATCTTTCAGATAGTTTTCCAGCCAGGCGACCGATGCGATATCCAGGTGGTTCGTCGGCTCGTCGAGCAGGATGAGGTCGGGGCGGGAGAGCAGGAGCTTGCCCAGCGCGATCCGGGTCTTTTCGCCGCCGGACAGGACGCCGGCAGGCTTGCCGTATTCGTCTTCGGAAAAGCCGAGGCCTTTGATGACGCCGGTGATCTCGCTGCGGGCCGCATAGCCGCCGGCTGCTTCGAATTCGTGGGAGAGGCGGCTGTAGCGCTCCATCGCGGACTCCAGGGCGTCGCCGGAAAGATGCTTCATCTGCTGCTCGAGCGCGCGGAGCTCATCCTCCATGACGAAGATCCCGGCTTTTGCCGATGCGACCTCGTCGTAGAGGCTGCGCGTCATTTCCAGCCCCTGGTGCTGCGTCAGGTAGCCCATTGTCCTGCCTTTGGTAAAAATGACCTCGCCGCTGTCCGGCGCGAGCTGGCCCGTGATCAGGTTAAGCAGGGTGGATTTGCCGGCTCCGTTGATCCCGACGACTGCCGCCTTTTCCTTCTCTTCGATATGGAAATAGCCGCCCTTCAGAACCGGGGCGGCGACAAAGGTCTTCGTGAGTTCGCGGCAGGCGAGCAGCATGAGAAGCCTCCTTTTGATCAGCGATGCTACTATAATCCAAAACATGGGAAAAGGCAAGATGCAGACGGCGCATCCGGGGCCGCGGACCTGTCCGGATGATACATTGTGAAAGTCTTGACAGAGTTTTTTGCCGGGCATATAATATGGATAACTCTGAAAGGATGGGGTGGAAATGGAAAATCGCGCGATCTCACAGGCCGTGATCAAACGTCTTCCGCGCTACATGCGCTTTCTGACAGAACTCCGGGCAGAGGGTGTTGAGAGGATCTCTTCGCAGGAACTGTCGGAACTGATGAAGGTGACGGCATCCCAAATCAGACAGGATCTGAACCTCTTCGGAGGCTTCGGACAGCAGGGCTACGGCTACAACGTCGGCAAACTGATCCGTGAGATCGGAACCATCCTGGGCCTTGACCAGTCGCATGACATCATCGTGATCGGCGCCGGGAACCTCGGACGTGCCCTTGCGGGCTATGCCAATTTCGAGAACCGGGGCCTGTTTATCCGTGCGCTTTTTGACATCGCACCGGAAAAAACGGTCAGCAGCGTCCGCGGTCTTCCGGTCTATTCCATGGACTGTCTTCCTGAGTACCTGAAGACTAACCGCGTGGACATTGCCGTGCTGACGATCCCGAAAACTGCCGCCCTATCCGTCGCACAGACGCTTTACGACGGCGGCGTGAGAGGCTTCTGGAACTTTGCCCACCTGGATCTTGCCCTGCCGAACGACGCCTGCGTGGAAAACGTCCACCTGTCCGATAGTCTGATGCAGCTGACCTACCGTCTGAAACATAAGTAAAAGGAAGCGTTTATGAGATATCTGCAGCGCATTCATATGAATGTGTACCTGAATGAAATACGGTATAATCTGCGAACCATCATGGAACAGCTTGCTCCGGGAACGAAACTGTGCATGGTCATGAAAGCCGACGGCTACGGCCTCGGCGCTGAAGATGTGGCGCGCGCGGTTGATGATCTGGCTGATTTTTATGCGGTGTCGACCTCTCTGGAAGCCATGCAGCTGCGAGCAGCCGGCCTTTCCAAGCCGATCCTGATCCTCGGTTATACCTGGCCGGAGGATTACGAGGAAATGATCCGGATGAACGTGCGGATCAACCTGTTCAGCGAGGAAGACGCCCTGCTGCTCAGTTCCGTTGCAGAAAGCCTGGGGAAGAAGGCAAAAGTGCATTTCTCGCTGGATACCGGTATGAGCCGCCTGGGCTTTCCGGCGACGGAAGAGTCAGCCGATACCATGGTGCGGATCAGCTGCCTGCCCGGCATCGAAGCGGAAGGCCTGTTCACGCATTTTGCGAAAGCGGACGATCCCGACCTCGGCGACGCCCGGAAACAGTTCATCATCTTCAGTGATTTCATCGTGACACTGAAGGGGAAGGGACTGGAACTGCCGATCTGTCATGCAGCCAACAGCGCCGCCTCGATGGTCATGCGGGACACTTCCCTCAACATGGTGCGCCTCGGTATTGCGGCCTACGGCATTTACCCTTCCGAGACGATGCTGCGGCCGGTCGTCCTGCACCCGGTCATGGAACTGAAAAGCCGGGTAAGCTGCATCAGGGATATTCCCGCAGGGACCGGCGTCAGCTACGGTTATGCCTACGTGGCGCCTTTGCCAAGACGGATCGCGACGATCCCTGCCGGCTATGCGGACGGCTACAGCCGCCTGCTTTCCGACGTCGGCGATGTGCTGATCCGCGGCAGACGGGCACCGATCCGCGGCCGGGTCTGTATGGACCAGATGATGGTCGACGTCACGGACATCCCGGATGCTGCCGTGGGGGATGAGGTGACGCTGATCGGCCGCGACGGCAGCGAAGAGATCACCGTGCAGGAACTGCAGGACAGGACAGGCATCCTGACCTATGAGATCATCTGCGGGCTGTCCCGCCGGCGCGTTCCGAAGATCTATTACAACGAAACGACGAAACAATAAGGAGGAGAGAAGACTATGTCAGGTCATTCCAAATTTTCAAATATCAAGCATAAAAAAGAGAAAAACGACGCCGCAAAAGGCAAGATCTTTACCCGCTTCGGCCGCGAGATCGCGGTAGCCGTCAAGGAGGGCGGTCCCGATCCGAACAACAACAGCAAACTGGCGACGCTGATCGCGAAGGCGAAGGCCAACAACATGCCGAACGATACCATCGACCGCAGCATCAAGAAGGCGGCCGGCGAAGGCAATACCGCGCAGTACGTGCGGGCGACCTACGAGGGCTACGGCCCGAAGGGCACGGCCATCATCGTCGAGACACTGACGGACAACAAGAACCGCACGGCTTCGAACGTACGCAATGCCTTTACCAAAGGCCAGGGCAGCGTCGGCACGCAGGGCTGCGTGTCCTTCATGTTCGACGAGAAGGGGCTGATCGTCATCGACAAGGAAGATCTCGAGATGGACGCGGACGATCTGATGATGCTGGCGATCGATGCCGGCGCTGAAGATTTCAGCGACGAGGAGGATTCCTACGAGATCATCACGGCGCCGGAGGATTTCGACGCGGTGCTGCAGGAGATCCAGAAGAACGAACTGCCGATCATTTCCGCCGACGTGACGATGATCCCGCAGACCTGGGTCGAACTGACCGACGAAGCCGATATCAAGAACATTAACCGCATCTTGGATTTCCTGGACGATGACGACGACGTCCAGAACGTGTATCATAATTGGGACGAGTAAATGTTGAAGTCCGCGACCGGCGAGTCGAAGGCGAAGACAGAGCGGTTAACGACGATCGCGTGTCATAGGAATACTGATCAAGCCGCCTTATAGGCGGCTTTTTCTATTATTTATAGAATTTTTATATTTTGCTTGAATTTTCCGCCTTTGAGTGCTACTGTCTTTATAGACATATGTCCGTCAAAAAAAACCTGCAAAAGGAGGAATATTTATGATTCAGGACGGCTTTATGTATTTTGCAGTACTGGTTCTGGCTGCCGGCCTTCTTGTCGGCGCCCAGAAACTGACCAAGTGGAAATTCTTTGAATATGTTCCGCCGGTAGTGCTGCTCTACCTCTTTGGGATGCTCGGCTGCACCTTCAAATTCTGGGACACCGGTGCCACGAAGGCGGCCTACAGCGCCCTGCGCAACCCGATCCTGTACGCGATGATCTTCGTCATGCTGCTGCGCTGCGACATCCGTCAGATCCTGAAACTCGGCCCGAAGATGCTGCTTGGCTTCTTCACCGCCACCATCACCATTGCCGCCGGCTTCTTCATCACCTACGCGGCCATGCATCCGCTGCTCGGCGAAGGTGCCTGGCGCGGACTCGGCGCCCTCTGCGGCAGCTGGATGGGCGGTTCCGGCAACCTGGTAGCCGTTGCAGATGCCCTGCAGGCCACGGAGGCCCAGTTGGCAGGCGCATCGATCGTCGACTCGATCGACTACTCGATCTGGGTCATGTTCCTGCTCTGGGCGATCAACCTGGCACCGAAGTTCAACAAATGGGTCAAAGCGAACACCAAGACCCTCGACGAAGTTTCTTCCCGTCTGGACAAGGAATTCGAGGCCACGAAGGACAAAAAGATCGACTTCCCGTCCCTTATCTTCCTGCTTGGCCTGGCCCTATTCATGTCGGCCATCTGCACGCAGCTGGGCACCATCCTGCGCGATGCTTCGCCTTCCTGGCTGCAGGTCTTCGACGTGGCGACCTACCGCATCGTCCTGATCTCCATCATCGGCCTGATCCTCGCCATGACGCCCATCGGCAAGATCGCCGGCTCCACCGAACTGTCCAACATCATGCTGTACATGGTCATCGGCCTGATCGCTTCCCGTGCCTCCTTCATCGAACTGTTCGAACAGGGCATGGCGTGGTGGATCCTTGCCGGCTTCGCCATCCTGATCATCCACGGCGTGCTGATGCTCGGCGCGGCCAAACTCATCAAGCTGGATATGTTCACCTGCGGCGTTGCCTCGCTCGCCAACATCGGCGGCACGGCATCCGCACCGATCCTGGCTGCTTCCTACAGCGGCTCGCTGGTCTCCGTCGGCGTCCTGATGGCTCTGATGGGCTACGTGGTCGGTACTTTCGGCGGCATCGGTGTCGGTTACCTGATGTCGATATTCGGTTAAACCAATTTTACCAAATGAAGGGAGGAGGGGCCCTGCTCCCCCTCCTTTCGCTTTCGGAAAGGAGATTATATGCTTCCCCATGCATTGATCGATCTTCACTGTGACACCCTGACCGAGTGGAAATATACCTCCACCGGCAATCCCGATACCCTGGACGATCCGAAACGCGTCCTTCAGCTGTCCACGATCCCGAAGGAGGTCCGCTGGGCGCAGTTCTATGCGGTCTTCATTCCCGACGAAGAGCGCGGACAGGACGCGATCGGCTACTATGAATACAACCGCGACAACTTCCTTCGCCAGATGGATAAATTCTCCGACCGCGTGGCCCGCTGCGTGACGCCTCAGGATATGGAAAATGCCTGGGTTGCCGGCAAAACGGCGGCTTTCCTTACGATCGAGAACGGCTCCGCCCTTGCCGGTGACCTGTCCCGTGTGGCGAAGCTGCGTGCCGACGGCGTTCGCTGCATGACCCTTGTCTGGAACGGTGAGAACGAGATCGCTTCCGGCCACACCACGGACCACGGCTTCTCGGATTTCGGCCGCGAGGTCGTTCCCGAGATGGAGAAGGAAGGGATCCTCGTGGACGTCGCCCACCTGAACGACCGCGGTTTCGAAGATCTTTTCGGCATCGTGAAAAAGCCGTTCACGGCAACGCATTCCAACGCCCGCGCAGTCTGTTCGCACAAACGCAACCTTACCGACGACATGATCCGTGAGATGGTAAAAAGAGACTGTCTGATCGGCCTGAATTACTTCGTGAAATTCCTGGTCGACGACGGCAATGTTACCGGTCCGGAGGATCTGCTGCGCCATGTGGAGCATTTCTTCAAGCTCGGTGCGGAGAAAAATCTGGCGCTCGGCTCGGACTTTGACGGCGCGGCGCTGCCCGATTATCTCAATACGCCCTTCAAGGCGGCTTCGCTCTACGGCTTCTTCCGGGAACACGGCCTCAGCGAAGAGGAAGCGGAAGGCATCATGTACAAAAACGCCCTGCGCTTCTTCAGGGAAAACCTGTAAGAACACGGATGCGGAACGGCCGGCCTGCCGCCGGAATTTTCGTTAAAAAACAGCAAAAAAAGAGGGATGCGTGAGCTTTGACAGCCCGCATCCCTCTTTTCGATTTCGGAGGAATGTTTTATTCCCCGATCATCTCATCGTACATTTCCTCATAGACTTTCGCGGATGCCGCCCAGGAGAAATCCTGATCCATGGCACGGCGCTGCAGCTTGGCATAGCCCTTCCGGTTTTCGTAATAGGTCTTCAGTGCGCTGCGCAGGATGTCCAGAAGGACGGCGCTGTCGTAGAAGAGGAAGGAGAAGCCGGTGCCTTCGCCGGTGTACTGATTGTACGGAATGACTGTATCCTTCAGCCCGCCGGTCTCGCGGACGATGGGCAGAGAGCCGTAGCGCAGGGCGATCAGCTGCGACAGCCCGCAGGGCTCGAAGCGGGACGGCATCAGAAAAGCGTCGCTCGCTGCGTAGATCTGGTGGGAGATCTCTTCGGAATAGGTGAAATTCGCGCTGAGGCGGCCGGGATAGGCCTGCGCCGCGGAGCGGAAGACATTTTCATAATGGGCTTCGCCGGTGCCGAGGACCACGAGCTGCACGCGGCTTGCCATGAGTTCGGGCAGGACACGGGAGATCAGTTCCATGCCTTTCTGCTCGGTCAGACGGGACACGATGCCCATCATCATGACGCTGTCATCCTGTTCCAGCCCGAGCTTTTTCTGCAGGGAGAGCTTGTTCTTCGTCTTGCCGGTCAGCATCGTGCGGCGCGTGTAGCGGTGCGGGATCAGGCTGTCCGTGGCCGGATCAAAGACCACGTCGTCGATCCCGTTGACGATGCCGCGGAATTCGTGCCAGCGGGCACGGAAGATGCCGTCCAGGCCTTCGCCGTATTCCGGTGTCTTGATCTCTTCCGCGTAGGTCTCGCTGACCGTTGTGATCTTATCGGCGTAGACAAGGCCGCCCTTGAGCATGTTGCCGTCCTCGTAGGTCAGCAGCTTGTCGATCGTAAACAGTTCAATGGGCAGACCGGAGATCTGACTCATGACCTTTGCATTGAAAAGTCCCTGGAATTTCAGGTTATGGACCGTCATGATGCTCTTGATGCCCTGATAGAAGGGATCAGCGGCGAATTCGGTCTTCAGATAGACCGGGATGAGGCCCGTGTGCCAGTCATTACAGTGGATGATGTCCGGCCGGAAGCCGAGGGAAGGCAGGACGCTCAGCACCGCCTTGCAGAAGAAGCAGAATTTTTCGATGTCGTAATAGTAATCGGTGTACGGATAACTTCCGCCGAAGTATTCCTCGTTGTCAATGAAATCGTAGATGACACTGTCACGGACCAGCTCCTTCACACCCACATAGCGGTCGCGGCCGTTGAAGAAGGACTGGAAATAACAGACCGTTTTCATCTCGCTGCGGTACTGTTCGGGGATGATGGTATAAGCGGGGATCATGACACGGACTTCAAACTTTTCGCGGTCCAGGACAGCGGGAAGAGAGCCGATGACGTCCGCGAGACCGCCGGTCTTGATGAAGGGAACACATTCGGATGCAGTGAAAAGGATCTTTTTCATGGCAGCCACCTTTCAGTTGATGTCTATATCATACTATAACAGGCCGCCTGCCGCAAGCGCTTTCGACTGAAGCGGCTTCCTTATCGGTTGACCTTTTTCCGTCAGCGTTTTATAATAACTCCATCGTGATGCTCCCGCGGCAAAAAGGGGCTGAATTGTGAGGAAAAATCGATGAAAAACATGAAACGCCTGTCGGCACTGTTTATGGCGTCAGTCATAGTATTGGGGCTGGCGGCATGCGGCACGGAACAGCCGTCGAGCACGGAGGCACCGGAAACGGTTCAGACGACCGCTGCGACCGAACCCGCAGCGACCGAAGCGCCGGCGACGACTGAGACCGAACCTGAATTTACGGAAGAGTTCCCGCCGATCGCGGACGGCTGCAACCAACTGGTACTCTACTGGCATTCGGACAAAAAGGTGGATATCAATACTTCCGACGTCTGGATCTGGTGGGGCGAAGTCGCCGGCAAAGGCTATACCTTCCTGCCTTGCGAATATGGCTTCAAGTGCGTCGTCAATGTCCCTGAAGACATTACGGAAGTGGGCTTTATCGTCCGTACCGGATGCTCGGATCCCGGCGGCTCAAGCTGGGGCGAAGCGACGAAAGATTATGACGGAGACAGATTTGCCATCATCACCGGAAAAGAGACCCACATTTATCTGCTTTCCGGCGACAGCGCGCAGTATTACAGTGAGGACGGCGGCAAGACCTTGGAACAGATTCGCATTTTCAAGCAGGCCGGGATCATCTCGGCCTGCGAGATCCGGTATAACGTTTCCCCTTCGGTGCGTATCAGCGATCTTTCGCAGATCAAACTGACGGCGGACGGCGAGGAGGTTGCCATCGGGCAGATCAGCTCGCTCGGCAACAAAGTCGTGACCGGCATCATTACGACCGCGGAACCGCTGGATGTTACGAAGAATTACGAACTTTATATCGAAGGCTACGGCTCGAAGCCGGTGATGCCGACGACGATCTTCGATTCGCAGGATTTCATCGAAAACCTGACCTATGACGGCGACGATCTCGGCGCGGTGCTGAGCGAAGATGGAAAGAGCACCACCTTCAAGCTCTGGGCGCCGACGGCTGCCAAAGTGGTCCTGAACCTGTTCAAGGAAGGCGACGGCGGCAGTGCCTACGCAAGTGTTGAGATGGGCAGAGGCGAAAAGGGTGTCTGGCAGAGCATGCAGTCATGCGGCGCCGGAACCTATTACACCTATACCGTGACGACTTCGGCCGGCGAGCAGGAAGCGGTCGACCCGTACGCGAAGTCTGCCGGCGTGAACGGCAAACGCGGCATGGTCGTTGATCTTGACGCCACCGACCCGGACGGCTGGGACAAGGACAAATACAACGATACGATCGGGACCTACGAAGATGCTGTGATCTGGGAGGTCCACGTGCGTGATTTCTCCAATGCGATGAAGGAAAGCGCGTATCCGGGCAAGTATCTGGCCTTTACGGAGACCGGCCTGAAAAACGATGCGGGCGTTTCCGTCGGCATCGATTATCTGAAGGAACTGGGGATCACCCATGTCCATTTGCAGCCGGTCTATGACTATGCTTCCGTCGACGAATCGACCTGCACGAATTTCAACTGGGGCTACGATCCGCAGAACTACAACGTGCCGGAAGGCAGCTATTCGACCGATCCCGCGCACGGCGAAGTCCGCGTGAAGGAATTCAAGGAGATGGTGCAGGGCCTGCACGAGGCCGGCCTGGGCGTGGTCATAGACGTCGTCTACAACCACACCTATGACGCCAATTCGAACTTGAACAAGGTCGTGCCGTATTACTACTACCGCTACACCGCGTCCGGCGACAACGGCGGCGGTTCCGGCTGCGGCAACGAGACAGCTTCCGAACGTGCGATGTACCGCAAATACATGGTCGATTCCGTGGTCTACTGGGCAACGGAGTACCATATCGACGGCTTCCGCTTCGACCTGATGGCGCTGCATGACACGGAGACCATGCAGGCGATCGAAGAAGCACTCCATGCGATCAATCCGAAGTGCCTCATCTACGGCGAAGGCTGGACCGGCGGTACGAGCGAACTGCCGGAAGCGAACCGTGCTTCACAGGCGAACGTCCGAAAGATCGAAGCTTCCGAAGGCGCCGCGGGTGCCGTGAGCGTGTTCAACGACGCGATCCGCGACGGTCTGAAGGGCAGCGTGTTCAATTCCAAGGACCAGGGCTACATCAACGGCAATCCCACAAAGGAAAATGCCAACAAGGTCCTGTTCGGCATCGTCGGCGGAAAGAAGGGCACGGCGGTAACCTGGTATGTCAATGACGCCGGCGTGATCAATTACATGTCCTGCCACGACAACCTGACGCTTTGGGACAAACTGGATATTTCCTGCCCGGATGCCACGGAAGAAGAGAAGCTGGCCATGCAGAAGCTCGGCTCCGCCATCGTCCTGATGAGCCGCGGCACGCCTCTGTTCCTGGCCGGAGAAGAGATGCTCCGCTCCAAGAACGGCGACGAGAACAGCTACATGTCCTCCGATGCGGTCAACAACATCCGCTGGGACGAACTTACCGCCGAAAGTGCGGCGATGGAAATGGCAGAGTATTACCGAAGCCTGATCGGACTCCGCAAAGAGAAGGATTATCTGCGCACGGCGGAAGTCAGCGGCAAGATCCTGAACGATCTCACCCTGCAGGTCTCCTGGAGCGTTGACGGAACGGAGATCGCGCGCGCATACTTCAATCCCAATGCGGAAGAAAGATCATTTGAGCTTGACGGGAACTGGAATACCGTATTCGGCGGAGATGCGCAGGGCATCACCGGTGCGCAGAAACTGGCAGGCAAGGGCGTGATCCTGCTGGAGAAGGCCAACTGATCCGGGAAAGGCAGTCGGGGCAGAGTTTATATTTCATTTAGAAATAGGCAAGAAATAATTTAGAAATAAAGGCTTGCAATTCTGCCCCGATTGCCGTATAGTAACACTTGCGCTTTGGGCCATTAGCTCAGTTGGTAGAGCACCTGACTCTTAATCAGGGTGTCTGGGGTTCGAGCCCCCAATGGCCCACATGAAAAAGCACCGCTTCCGCGGTGCTTTTTCATTTATGTGCCTTATGTCAAGCGGTTGGGCTTCAGGTGGTCGGGATTGTTCAGCAGACACCACAGCGTGATGATGATCTGTCCGGGTATCCCGAGGATGAAGACGAGGGGGAAGAATCTTCCGGTAAAGGCGTGGATCGTCGCGACGACCGTGGCGAGGCAGGACCACATCAGCACGGAAATGATATAAAAGTTCTTTCGGCCGCCGAACCAGACCGTGTTCAGTACCAGCAGGACGATGCAGGAGACCGGTACCGCATAGAGAAAACTGAGGGCGAAGACCCATTTGTAGCCCCAGATGCCGACAAGGATGATGAAGACCAGGGAAGCGACCAGCCAGACCAGCAGGACGGCCATGACGGTGATGAAGAGGTAATTCCGCCTTGCCCGCTTTTTTCTTTCCCTGGGGGAGGAAGAGTAGCGGTCGTCGTGATCGGCGCTGATCAGATAATCCAGGTCGACTTCGTAGATCTCGGCGATCCGGATCAGGACTTCGAGATCCGGCAGCGACTCGCCGCGTTCCCATTTGGAGACGGCTTTATCGGAATAGTTAAGAGCCTCAGCAAGCTGAAGCTGTGTCATCCCGTTTTTCATCCGCAGATCGGAAAGATTCCGCGCGACGATGCTTTTGACCGAGCCGTTGATCTCCATGGGGCTTTTTTCCTCCGACAGGGCGAGAATAGCATAAAAACGGCGAAAAAGCAACGGATTTCACCTTTCCTACTGTGGGTAGAGTCCTCTACGGACTGTTTCCGCGGCGTTTCGGCGGCGTAGATTGATTTCCTTCCCGAAAAAGCTATACTGAATTACAGTAAGACAAGCCGTTCCGGCTCACATTTTTACAAAAAGGAGAAGCAACATGGCTCCGTATGTTTTATTTGCGGATTCTTCCTGCGACCTGCCTGAGGAACTGATGCACGAGTGGGAGATCCACTATTCCTCCCTGTCTTTCATTTTCGATGATTCCGACAGGATCTACAAAAACTATGACATGCCGGCGAAAGAATTCTACAGCAAGATCCGTGCCGGCCACAGCGCCAAGACGAGCGCGGTGAACAGCGCCGATTTCGAAGACGCCTTCAGTGAAGAACTGGAAAAAGGAAACGATATCCTTTATCTCGGCTTTTCCACCGGCCTCAGCTCGACCTATCAGGATGCCTGCATCGCGGCGGACGAACTGAAGACCAGATATCCGGAGAGAAAGATCCTGACCGTGGATACGCTGGCAGCTTCCGGCGGCTACGGCATGATCGTTTATCTCACCAGAAAGCAGAAACTGGCCGGCGCGTCGATCGAAGAGGCCGCGCAGTTCGCCGAAAACCTGAAGCTTCATCAGTGCCACTGGTTCACGGTCGACGACCTTTCGTACCTGATCAAGGGCGGCCGTGTCGTGACGGCTCTTGCCTCCGTCGGCAGCAGGCTGAACATCAAGCCGGTCATGCACATGGACAATGCCGGCCACCTCATTCCCGTGACGGTAGCCCGCGGCAGGAGGAACTCCCTGAAAGCCCTGGCGGCCCGCTACGGAAGGCTGGCGCAGGAAAAGGGCGCCGGCCCGGTCTACATCAGCCACGGCGACTGCCTGGAAGACGTGGAATTTCTTGCGAAGGTCCTGAAAGACGACTATAACGTCGAGGTCGAACGCATCGTGGATGTCGGCCCGGTCATCGGCTCCCATACCGGCCCCGGCGTCGTCGCCCTGTTCTTCATCGGACGCGAGAGATGATCCGCTGCTTTGCGCAGGGACAACTTGCCAGACGCGGCGTTTCCGTGTATAATATTTCACTGCATAAACTGAAACGGAGGATAATATGTCCAGATTTGTCATAACCGCCGACACGACCATGGACCTTCCCATGAATCTGATCGAAAAATACGATATCCGGCCCATCGCGAGCTATGTCAGCCTGGGCGGTGAGGATATGCCCGACTGGCCCGACATTACGCAGCAGGACCTGTTTGATTATGTGGCAAAGAGCGGCGAACTTCCCAAAACTTCCGCAGCCAACCCTTACGATTACGAGACCTTCTTCCGGAAGATCCGCGAAACGGATGACCGCCCGATCATCCATATTGCCAAGACGTCCGGCGCTTCCAGCTGCTTTGAAAATGCAAAAATGGCAGCAGAAGATATCGACAACGTCTTCTGCGTTGATTCCTGGGGGCTCGGCAGCGGTACAGGCCTGGTCGCCCTGAGAGCTGCAATGAGCGAACTCGAGGATCCCGAAGCCCTCGTCGAGGACCTGAACGAATACCGGACCCGCATCGACTGCAGTTTCGTGATCGAGACCGTCGATTACCTCTTCAAGGGCGGGCGCTGCAGCGGTCTTGCCGCGATCGGCGCCAACATCCTGAAGCTTCGTCCGGAGATCCTGCTGACCGAAGGCCGCATGCATCCCGGCCGCAAGTTCCGCGGCAGATACGACAAGGTGCTGTACGATTTCACGGCGGAAAAACTCGGCGATCCGACGAAGTACGAACCGGATTATCTCTTTGTCAATCATACGCTGCAGGATCCCGAACTCCTGAAGAAGATGACGGACTATATCCGCGGCCTGAATTATTTTAAGGAAGTCATAGCCGTTCCTGCCTGCGCCGCAGTCGCCACGCACTGCGGGCCCGGTACATACGGCTTCCATCCCGTGAGAAAGAAAGCCTGATCTGCCGCGCCGGAACCGGCCGTACGGCGTCAGGCTGCAGAAGAACATGAGCTATATCAGTTTTGAAAATGTCCGCAAGGTCTATAAGAGCGGCGAAGTCGAGATCGAGGCGCTGCATGACGTGAGTTTTTCCATCGAAAAGGGAGAACTTTGCGTCATCGTGGGACCGTCCGGCGCCGGCAAGACCACGCTGCTGAACATTCTGGGCGGCATGGATACGCTGACGGACGGCCGTGTTCTGCTGGACGGCGAAAACATCTCGGCGCTTCCGGCCCGACGCCTGGTCGGTTACCGCCGGCAGGAGATCGGCTTCGTCTTTCAGTTCTACAACCTGATCGAGAACCTGACGGCACTGGAAAACGTCCAGCTGGCCGCCCAGGTCTGCCGCGAACCGCTCGACCCCGCCGAAACACTTCGCAACGTCGGCCTGGGCGAACGGCTTTCGAACTTTCCTTCACAGCTTTCCGGCGGCGAGCAGCAGCGCGTCGCGATCGCACGCGCCCTGGCGAAGAATCCGAAACTCCTGCTTTGCGACGAACCAACCGGCGCCCTGGATTACGAAACCGGCAAGGCCATCCTGAAACTCCTGTCCGATACGGGCCGGAAACACGGGATGACCGTGATCATCATTACCCATAACAGCGCACTGACGGCCATGGCCGACCGCGTCGTACACATCAAAAACGGAACGGTAAGCGGGATGGAGATCAATCCCGAGCCGGTCCCGATCGAGGAGATTGAATGGTAAGAACGGCGATCCGAAAAAATAACATCCGGGAGATCTTCAGGTCTCCCGGCCGTTATTTTGCGATCCTCGGCATCATTCTGCTCGGCGCAGGCTTTTTCTGCGGCCTCAGAGTGACGCGCGACGCGATCGTCAAGACCGCCGATACCTATTTTGACAGGACATCCTTCTACGATTATCAGATCGTCTCGACGCTCGGCTATACCGAAACGGAGGTCGAAGCGATCCGGGCGCTCGGCATTGCCGAAGCCGTCGAAGGCATGTATACGAAAGACCTGCTCGTGGCTCTGACCGAAGAAGATGCTGCCGTTCATTTCATGAGCCTGCCTTCTCTGGTGAACACGGTCGATCTGATGGAAGGGCGGCTGCCGGAAAAGAGCGGAGAGATCGTGATCGACCGCTATATGGCCTCGGGCTTCGAACTCGGCGACGAGATCGCTCTGTCGGATCAGAACACGCAGGAAGACCTGGAAAGCCTTGCCACGGATACCTTCACGATCGTCGGCATGGTCAATTCGCCGCTCTTTCTGAACTATGAGCGCGGCTCGACTTCCATCGGAAGCGGCAGCCTTTCCTTCTTTGCCTATGTCCTGCCGGAGGACTTTACCGGGGACGCCTATTCCGCCGTTTATCTGCGGCTGGGCGACCTCGGTTTCCTTTATTCCGACGAATATGAAGAAGCTGCCGATGCTGCTGAGGAGAGCATCAGCCGCATTGCCGAAGACCAGGCACAGCAGCGTTATGTCCGCCTTGTACAGGAAAATACCGAAAAACTGACGGACGGCGAGAAGGAATACCTGCTGGGCATGATTGAATATAATAAAGGAAAAGCAAAGGCAGAAAAAGAACTCGCCGATGCCGAAGATGAACTAAGGGATGCGCAGGCCGAACTGATTCTCGGCCGTATGCAGATCATTGCCGGAAAACAGCAGCTGGCAGACGGAAAGGCAGAAGCGGAGAAAGAGTTTGCCGAAGCCGATAAAAAACTGAGTGACAGCCTGAAACAGCTGAGAGACGGCGAGACCGTCTACGCACAGGGACTTGCTGACTATCAGGCTGGCCAGGCGAAGTATGCCGCGGGACTGACCCAGTACAACAGTTCCGTATCCCAGTACAAAGACGTTTTCGATCTTCTCGCCGTCTATAATGATTTCCAGCTGGAATCGAATGATACGCAGACTGCCCTGACGGCCCTGCTGTCTCAGATGACGATGCTCGGTGTCACGGAAAACATGACGCTTGACGAACAGCTTGCCGCCATCGATGCATACTGGACCGAGAACGAAGACGATATTCTCGATCAGATGGAAGACGTGGCCGACAGTGCCGAAGCCCTTGCCGATGCGCTGCAGGTCTATACCGGAAACACAGCGGAACTGAAAGAATTCCGCAACCGGATAGCGGCGATCCGTACCCTGATCAAAAACAAAGACAAGGTGGACGATTCCGTCACGGAGATCCGCAGTCTGATCTCTGCCGTACGGGACCTCTATTCCAGCGCTTCCAAACTGATGACTTCCCTGACGGCCAAAGCCCAGAGCGCTCAGAAAGAACTGTCCAAAGCAGCTTCGCAGCTCGCGCAGGCAAAGAAACAGTTGGATGCGGCGAAGAAGCAGGTCGATGCGGCAAGAGTCACGCTGGACAACGGATGGACAGCGTATTTTAAAGGCGTTGACGAACTGGATAAACAGCGCGCTGCAGCCGAGAAAAAGTTTGCCGATGCCGAGACGGAACTGGCGGACGCCGAAGTGCAGATCGAGGACGGGCTTGCCGAATATAATGACGGATTGGTCAAACTTGACAAGGGAAGAGAAGAAACCGGGCAGAAACTCGCCGATGCAGAACAGGAACTGGCAGATGCCCGCGCAGAACTTGATGACGGCTGGGAAAAACTGCACGATCTGAAAGAACCGACGGCATACACCCTGGGCCGCTGGGCCAACATCGGTTATTCCTGCCTGAACAACGATTCGATGATCGTCAGCAACGTCGCCAAGGTCTTCCCGTTTTTCTTCTTCCTTGTGGCTGCTCTCATCTGCATCACGACAATGACGCGCATGGTGGAAGAGCAGCGCGGCCAGCTCGGCGTCCTGGAGGCGCTCGGCTATTCCCGCAGCACGGTCATGAGCAAATACCTGTTCTATGCCGGCTCGGCTTCCCTGCTCGGCTGCGGCATCGGGATCCCTTTCCTGTGCTGGCTGTTCCCGCAGCTGATCTGGCAGGCCTACCGGATCATGTACAATTTCTCCTATACGCTGGAATATGTGCTGGACTGGAAGCTCGCGATCATTACGACCGTCGGCTATGTGGCGGCGATCCTCTTCGTGACCTGGCTGACGCTTGCCGGGCTCCTGAAGCAGGCCCCCGCGGCCCTGATGCGGCCGAAGGCGCCGAAACTCGGCAAGCGGGTCCTTCTGGAGCGCATCCCGCTGATCTGGAACCGGCTCAGCTTCATGTGGAAGGTCACGCTGCGCAACATTTTCCGCTACCGCAGCCGTGTGCTGATGATGCTGCTGGGCGTTGCGGGCTGTACGGCCCTGATGATCACTGGCTACGGCATCCGCGATTCCATATCGGACGTCGTGACCTATCAGTATTCCGAAGTGACGCTGTATGAATATGAAGTCACCTTCTCGGAAGAGCCCGATGCAGAGGGAAAGAGCGACTTTGCGAAAACTGCGGCGCGCTATTCTGGTGATTCGCTGTTCGTCGGCAGCTTCAACGCCTCGGCCCGCCGGGAAAAGACGGAAATGGATCTGACCCTGATCTCCACGGACAGCGGCGGTGAGTTCTCCCGTTATATCTCCCTTCATAAAGGCGCGGAAGAGGTGCCGTACCCGGGCAGGGGCGAGGCTGTGATCAACAACGCGGCGGCCGAAGACCTGAAGCTGAAGATCGGCGATCCGGTGACGCTCGTCCTGGACGAACAGGAGTATCAGCTGACCGTCAGCGGCATCTTTGACAACTATATATACAATTTCCTTCTGATCTCCGACGAGACCTATCAGGATATGACCGGAAGCCTGCCGGAGCATAAGACCGCCTTCGTCCTGCACCGGGACGGGGCTGCCGATGCGACGGCGCGTCTGCTGAACTTCTCAGGCGTACTGAACGTGACGGCCGGAAGCGTCATGAAAGACCGCATCGGCGGTATCATGGACAACCTGGTCTATATCGTGATCCTGACCATCGTCTGCGCCGCGGCGCTGGCCTTCATCGTGATCTACAACCTGATCAACATCAATATCAACGAACGGCTGCGCGAGATCGCCACAGTCAAGGTCCTCGGCTTCTACCGGGGTGAGGCGGCGGTCTATGTGCTGCGCGAAAACCTGCTGCTGACGCTGCTCGGCGCGATCGCCGGCATCCCGCTCGGCATCCTGCTGAACAGCTTCGTCATGGGCTCGATCCAGGTCGATCTCGTGTCCTTCATTCCGCGGGTCAAATTCCCGAGCTTTGTCTGGTCCGTCTTCTTTACGATCCTGTTTTCCTTCCTTGTGTATCTGATCATGATGCGCAGGCTGGAAAAGATCAACATGGCGGCAGCGCTGAAGGCGGCGGAATAGAACTTACGGATACAGCCGCCTGCCGAATAACATATATAACGAAAAGACCCGGACAGACACCTTTTAGTCTGACCGGGTCTTGTTATCGTAGCGAGAGGGGGACTCGAACCCTCGACACTGCGGGTATGAACCGCATGCTCTAGCCAGCTGAGCTACCTCGCCATGGGACGCATGGCATAATATACAACGGCAGAAGGCGGTTTGTCAAGCGAAAAAATCAGTATTTTTCCGTTTTCCCTGCGAAAAACCGTTTGACAAAGGCGGAAATCTATACTATTATAAGTCAGTCGCGAGCGACAAGCTTCCTTGGCTCAGCTGGTAGAGCGACGCATTCGTAATGCGTAGGTCGCCGGTTCGAATCCGGCAGGGAGCTTTTTTTCTATCGATTTTCAGTTGCAAAGGAGAACCGATCATGCAGAAATACTACGGTGTCAACGAGCTTCGCAAAATGTTCCTGGATTATTTTGCCTCACAGGGCCATCTTGCGCGCGGCAGCTATTCCCTCGTCCCCCACAATGATAAGAGCGTTCTGCTCATTCCGGCAGGCATGGCGCCTTTGAAGCCTTATTTCACCGGTCAGGAAGTGCCCCCGAACCGCCGCATGGCGACCTGCCAGAAGTGCGTCCGCACCGGCGATATCGAGAACGTCGGCCATACCGCGCGGCATCTGACCTTCTTTGAGATGCTCGGGAACTTCTCTTTCGGCGATTATTTCAAGCATGAAGCGATCGCCTGGTCCTGGGAATTCCTGACGAAGGTCGTCGGCCTGGATGAGAACCGTCTGTATCCGTCCATCTATCTGGATGACGACGAGGCGTTCGACATCTGGAATAAGGAGGTCGGCGTGCCGGCGGAGAAGATCTTCCGCTTCGGAAAGGAAGACAACTTTTGGGAACACGGCGCCGGTCCCTGCGGCCCCTGCTCCGAGATCTACTATGACCGCGGCGAGAAATACGGCTGCGGCAGGCCGGAGTGCACGGTCGGCTGCGACTGTGACCGCTATATGGAGGTCTGGAACAACGTCTTTACGCAGTTCGACGGCGACGGCCACGGCAATTACGTCGAACTGGCCAACAAGAACATCGATACCGGCATGGGCCTGGAGCGCCTGGCCGTGGTCGTGCAGGACGTTGATTCCGTCTTTGACATCGACACGATGCGTGCCCTGAGTGACGAGGTCGGCCGGATCGCAGGCGTGCAGTACCCCACCGGCAAAAAGTCCGACGTCTCCATCCGCGTGATCGTGGACCATATCCGTTCCGTGACCTTCATGGTCAGCGACGGCATCATGCCTTCGAACGAAGGCCGCGGCTACGTGCTGCGACGGCTTCTTCGCCGTGCTGCCCGCCACGGCAGGCTCCTGGGCATTCAGGGCAAGTTCCTGACGAAGATGGCGGCCCGCGTGATCGAGACCTCCCGCGACGGATATCCCGAGCTGGAAGAGAAGAAAGCACTGATCTTCGGCGTCATCGAGGACGAAGAAGAGAAGTTCAGTCGCACGATCGACCAGGGTCTGTCCATCCTGGCGGACCTGGAGAAGAAGATGGCAGAAGAGGGCGCCGATACCCTGAGCGGTACCGAAGCCTTCCGTCTGTACGACACCTACGGCTTCCCGCTTGACCTGACCCGCGAGATCCTCGAAGAGAAGGGCCTGAAGGTCGATGAGGAAGGCTTTGCGGCAGCCATGCAGAAGCAGAAAGAGACCGCCCGCGCGGCCCGCAAGGGAACCAACTACATGGGCGCGGACGCGACGGTCTATCTGGAACTGCCTGTGGAGATGACTTCCAGCTTCAATGGGTACACTGAACTTGAGCTTTCATCGGAAATCACAGCTTTGACAGCCGATGAGATCTATAAAGATGATAAGAACGAAGATCAGAGAAGGCCTTTCGAGATCGTCGGTCTGATCAGCGAAGGTGATCTGGGGACCGTATTCACGACGGTAACGCCTTTTTATGCAACCATGGGCGGCCAGAAATGCGATACCGGTTTGATCACAAAGCCTGACGGAAGCGTTTTTGTCGTAGAAGATACCATCAAGCTTCAGGGAGAAAAGATCGCTCATATCGGTCATGTTGTCAAAGGAAGCTTTGGCGTCAACGACACCGTTACGTTATCTGTTGATGCTGCCCGCCGCGGCGATACCGCCCGCAACCACAGCGCGACCCACCTGCTGCAGAAGGCTCTCCGTATCGTGCTCGGCACACACGTCGAGCAGGCCGGTTCCTATGTGGACAATGAACGCCTGCGCTTCGACTTCAGCCATTTCGCGCCGCTTACTTCGGAAGAATTGCAGAAGGTAGAAACCATCGTCAATGACGAGATCTATGCTTCCCTGCCGGTCCGCACCGACCTGATGAGTCAGGAAGAAGCGAGAAAGACGGGCGCGATGGCGCTCTTCGGCGAGAAATACGGCGAAGTCGTCCGCGTGGTCTCGATGGGCGATTTCTCCCGCGAACTCTGCGGCGGCACGCATGTGGACAACACGGCCCGCATCGGCTGCTTCAAGATCGTTTCCGAGGCCGGTATCGCGGCAGGAACACGCCGTATCGAAGCCCTGACGGGAAGAGGCGTCCTTGCCTACTACGCCGGCGTGGAGCAGAAACTCCATGCGGCAGCCGCGCAGGCGAAGACCTCGGCGGACGGCCTGGAACACCGCATCGGCCAGCTGTTGGAAGAAGTCCGGAGCCTTGGCAGCGAGAACGAGAAGCTGAAAGCGAAGATCGCCGGCGCTTCCATGGGCAGCATTGCCGACAAGATCAAAGAGATCGGCGGCGTGAAGCTGATCGCCTCCCGTGCGGAAGGCCTTGATATGAACGGCCTGCGCAACATGGGCGACAAGCTCCGTGACGAGATCGGCGAAGGCGTCGTGGTCCTCGCGAGCGCCGTAGACGGCAAGGTGAACCTGATGGTCACCGCGACCGACGGCGCCGTCGCGAAGGGCGCGCACGCCGGCAATATCATCAAGGCGATCGCCGCGGAAGTCGGAGGAGGCGGCGGCGGAAGGCCTCAGATGGCCCAGGCTGGCGGCAAGAACCCGGCGGGCATCGACAGGGCGCTCGAGAAGGCCGGAGAAGTCCTGGCTTCCCTGATGAAAGCCTGAAAAAAAAGCCGCAAAAAGCGGTTGACGGGGCAGAAAAATGTGCTATAATATGGCTCGTGCCGAAAAGAATTTCCGCACAAATCCCAAGCGAACGGGGGTGAAATGAATGGCAACAGTTATCGTTAAGGAAAACGAAACCCTGGACAGCGCTCTGCGCCGTTTCAAACGTGCGTGCGCCAAAGACGGTATCCAGCAGGAGATCCGCAAGCGCGAGCATTATGAAAAGCCCAGCGTTCGCCGCAAGAAAAAATCTGAAGCAGCGAGGAAGCGCAAATTCAGATAATTTCGGGAAAATCAAATACCGCGAGAGACGGAACCGGTGCTTCGCGCCCGGTTCTGTTTTTTTTGTCCAAAAAGTCACGCGCATACTTGATATTATCGAGCCGAACCGCTATAATAATTAGGTCTATATGTTGGGGTATCATGCACTCTGACGACTGAATATGGGGCCCGCCGGGCGGAAGCGCCGCCTGCGGCAAAGGGCAGAAGGAGATTATGACAAACGCATTTCAGTTTCACAGCGCGAGCGAAGCTTCAGCCGTCATCGGCCCGCAGGATATCTGGGCCAAACGGATCGAAGATGCCTTTTCCGTAACCATGCACCTGCGCGGCGACAGCGTGGATTTCACCGGCGACGAAGCCGCAAAATCCATGGCGCTTTCGGTCCTGAAGGCGGCGGTACAGCTTTATAAGCAGGGAGAGGAGATCAACGACGGGCTGATGGACCGCCTGATCGAGGAGGCGAAGGAAGGGGCGCTTGAGGACCTTTTCCACGCGATGGACAGCGCTGTCACGATGAATTACAGAGGTCTCCCCATCCGCTGCAAGACCTTCGGCCAGCAGAATTACGTCAAAATGCTGCAGGAAAAGACCGTGACGATCTGCATCGGCCCCGCCGGCACCGGCAAGACCTACCTGGCGGTCGCGCAGGCGGCGCAGGAACTGAAGGACGGTACGATCGAACGCATTATCATGTCGCGGCCCGCGATCGAAGCCGGCGAGGAGCGCCTGGGCTTTCTGCCGGGCGATCTGGCGCAGAAGGTCGACCCTTACCTGAGGCCGCTTTATGATGCCTTAAATGACGTGTTCGGTCCCGAGCGTTCCGAAAAGATGCGGGAGATTGGCCAGGTCGAGGTCGCCCCGCTTGCCTATATGCGCGGCCGGACGCTGAACCGGGCCCGGATCATCATCGATGAGGGCCAGAATGCCTCGCTGAGCACGCTGAAAATGGCCCTTACCCGTCTGGGTGAGGATTCCCGCATGGTCCTGACCGGCGACGTGACGCAGATCGACCTGCCGCGGGTGTCCGATTCCGGCCTGGAAAAGGCCGCCGAGATCCTGAAGACCGTGGACGGTGTCGGGATCATGCATCTAACCAACCGCGACGTCGTCCGCAACAAGATCGTCAAGGACATCGTCAAGGCATTTGAAAAGAACGAGGCGCAGCGCGCTGCCGCAGAAGCGGCGAGGCACAGCCGCGAAGCCGCGAGATACGAAAAGAGGAAATCATGACCGTACCTGTCGAACGGGAAACGGAAAGAAAACTCGGATTTGACGAAGAGGCCCTGATCCGCAGGGTCTGCGAAGCAGCGCTTGAGGCGGAAAACTGCCCGTACGAAGCGGAGGTCGATGTCCTGCTGACGGACGATGGATCGATCCGCGTGATCAACCGTGAGGAACGCGGCATCGACCGGGCAACGGACGTGCTGAGCTTTCCGGCGTGTGAGCTCCCGGCCCCGGGCGATTTTTCGCGCGTCGAAGAAGATCCGATGCTTTTCCACCCGGAAACGGGAGAACTCCTCCTCGGCGACATGGTCATTTCCCTGGATAAAGTCGTCAGCCAGGCTGCGGAATACGGCCACAGCGAAGAACGCGAGCTGGCTTTCCTTGCGGCGCACAGCATGTATCACCTGATGGGATACGATCACGAAGAAGAGGAAGACCGGCTTGCCATGGAAGCCAGGCAGGAAGCCCTCCTGCAGCACCTCGGCATCACCCGGGACTGATATGACAGAACAGAGAAAGAACAATTTCATCATACAGGGAAGCATCCTGGCGATCGCCGGGATCGTCAGCCGGATCATCGGCATGCTGTTCCGCATTCCCATGCTTGCCATCATCGGCGAGGACGGGATGGGCGTGTACAGCACGGCCTACAGCATCTACAACATCCTGCTGATGGTCTCGTCCTACAGCCTGCCCCAGGCCGTTTCCAAACTGATCTCCACGAAAAACGCACAGAACAAGTTCCGGAACGTCCGGCAGATCTTCTGGCTGAGCCTGCTGTTCGGCGCGGTCCTCGGCTTTGTCGCTTCCGTCGTGATGACGGGGGCCGCCGAGTTCTTTGCCACGAAGATCATGAAGATGCCGGAGGCGGTCTATGCGATCCGTGCGCTGGCGCCGACCGTGTTCATCATGGGGGTGTTGGGTGTCATGCGCGGCTTCTTCCAGGGACACGGCACGATGGTCCCGACCGCCGTTTCGCAGATCCTGGAACAGGTCCTGCATGTCGCGATCAGCCTGCTTGCCGGCTATGCGCTTTTCCAGAAGGGCGTTGCGCAGGATGCCGGAAACGGCAACTACTTTGCTTCGGCCTACGGCGCGCAGGGGGCGACCTACGGCGTATTTGCCGGCGCAGCCGCGGCCCTTTTGTTCCTGATCTTCGTCTACATGCTTTTCCGGAAGACGCTTGTCGCGCGCTGCCGGAAGAATAAGGACGAAAAACTCGACGCGCCTTCCGAGACGCTCAAAGCCATCCTGCTTACGGCTTTCCCGGTGCTGCTGTCCGCGGCCCTGTCCAACCTCGGCACCCTGCTTGACCAGACGGTCTACGCGCAGTATGTGGGCGCCGACTACCGTGCGATCTGGGGCGTCTATTCCTCCAAATACACGGTGCTGATCAACGTGCCGATCGCGATCGCAACAGCCATGTCCAGCTCGACGATGCCGACCATTTCCGGCCTCATCGCCAGAGGAGAACATAAGGAAGCGCGGGAAAGGGCAAATGCCGCCTTTCATTTCATCCTGCTGATCGCCGTTCCGGCGAGCGTCGGTCTCGGCGTTCTCGGAAAACCCTGCTTCGACCTGCTGTTCCGTTCAACGGACAACACCCTGGCGGGCAGGATGATGATGTGCGGTTCCGCGGCCGTCCTGACCTATTGTTTTTCCACCCTGTCCGTCGGCGTCCTGCAGGGCAACAACAATTTCTGGGTACCGATCTGGAACACCCTGAAAGCGCTGATACTGCATCTGCCGCTTTTGGCCTTCAGCCTCTGGATCCTGGAATGGGACATCATCGGCGTCGTCGTGAACCACGTGCTGCTGAGCCTGATCATCTGCGTCCTTAACCTGATGGCTCTCCGGGAAAAACTGAAATACCGGATGGACTTCAAGCGGAGCATTCCGCGCGTCCTGCTCTGTTCGGTCTTCATGGGGGCGGTCTCGTATTTCCTGTACCGTTTCCTGCATCAGCATATGGGAAATACGCTCAGCCTGCTGCTGACGATCCCGGCTGCGATCGTCGTCTACTTCATTTCGATCCTCCTGACCGGCGCCGTGACGCGCGCCGAACTGGAGGACATGCCGCAGGGCAGAAAGATCATCCGTGCAGCGGAAAAACTGCATTTACTGCATAAATGATACGCCGGAAGGCGGGAAAGAGGGAAGTATGAAACTCATCATCGTAGGCGGAGGCGCTTCGGGCCTCATGGCGGCGATCACGGCCGCGAAGGCTGCAAAAAAAGGAACCGATATCACCCTGCTCGAGGGCGGTGCGAAACCCGGCAAGAAGATCCTTTCCACCGGCAACGGCCACTGCAATCTGACCAATGAAAAAGCCCTGCCGATGGCGTACAACAGCGACAGCACCCTGCTGCTGGGCGATCTGATGTCGCGCTTTTCCTACCGCGACACTTTGGATTTCTTCAATGAACTGGGCATCCCTGCGGTCTCGCGTGACGGCTACTATTATCCGAAGAACAAGGAGGCGGCATCCGTCCGCGACGCGCTCGTTTCCGAAGCCCACAGGCTCGGGGTGAGAGTGCTGACCGGAACGAAGATCGTCAAGGCCGAGAAGAATCCCGACTGCTTCGTACTGACGGCCGAAAGCGGTGTGGAATACCGCGCGGACCGCGTGATCCTGGCAGCCGGCGGCATGGCCTTCCCGAAATCCGGCTCCGACGGCAGCGGCTACAATCTGGCCATGGACCTGGGCCACAACATCGTCCAGCCGCTTCCCGGCCTGGTTGCGCTCACGGCAGCGGAGAACTGGGTCAAGAATCTGGCAGGCGTGCGTCTGGACGGCACCGTAACGCTGCAGGTCGACGGCATCCGCCGCCGCAGCCAGCAGGGTGAGATCCAGCTGACAGACTACGGCATTTCCGGCATTCCGGTCTTCCAGCTTTCCGGCGATGCGGTCGATGCCCTGAGCAACGGCAAGAAAGTCGCGATCCTGCTGAACTTCTGGGACAACAAGACCGAAACAGACGTCCTTTTCGCCCTGAAGATGCGCTGCAAGGCAAGGCCTGAACTGGAGTCCGGCGAACTGCTTCGCGGCATCGTACCGAACAAATGCGTGTCGACCCTGCTGAACCTGTCGAAGATCGAACTGCACATCCCTTGCAGGAACATTTCCGTGTCCGGTCTGACCAAACTCGCGAAAAACCTGTCGCAGCTTTGCTTCACGGTCAACGGCGCGAAGGACTTCGATTCCGCGCAGGTCACGCGCGGCGGCGTCCCGCTCGAGGAAGTGGACCGGAACCTGCAGTCCCGCATCACGCCCGGCCTGTTCTTTGCCGGCGAGCTTCTGAACGTGGACGGCCCCTGCGGCGGCTTCAACCTGCAGTGGGCCTGGACCAGCGGCCACGAAGCCGGCGCTGCAGCGGTCAGGTAAACTGCGGACGGATCATGCACGAAAAACACCCGGAAGGCAAATTTCCTTCCGGGTGTTTTTCATGTTTCAGCTGATCGCTGACGGATATCTTATTGGTCTTTGGCAACGGCCCTGATGGCTTCGCCGAGATCGGCAGCACCGATGAGCCGCATGCCGCGCGCGCCGAGGTCGGCACGCAGAGCGCTTTTCGGCAGGATCGCCGTGGAAAAGCCGAGTCTGGCGGCTTCCTGCACCCTTTCCTTGATCATGGGGACGGCGCGGATCTCGCCGGCAAGGCCGACCTCGCCGATGACGACCGTGTTCGGATCAAGCGGCAGGTCGCGGTAACTGGAATACATCGCAAGCACGACGGCAAGGTCTAGTGAAGGATCATTTACCCGGAGCCCGCCGGTGATGTTCACATAGGCATCGCAGTCGGAGAGGGACAGCCCGAGGCGCTTTTCCATGACGGCGAGCAGCAGTGAGACCCGGTTGTAGTCAAGACCCGCCGCCGTTCTTCGTCCGGTCCCGTAGTTCGTGCGTGTAATGAGGGCCTGCACTTCGAGCAGAAGCGGTCTTGTGCCCTCCATGACGCCGGTGATGACGGAGCCGGAGGTCCCTTCGGGCCTTCCGTTCAGCATGAAGGCGGAAGGATTGGGCACTTCCTTAAGCCCTTCGGCGGTCATTTCAAAGACACCGATCTCGCCGGTCGCGCCGAAGCGGTTCTTGACGGCGCGAAGGATACGGTAGCTGGCATGGCGGTCGCCTTCGAAGTACAGGACGGTATCCACCATGTGTTCCAGAAGTCTGGGGCCGGCAACCGTTCCGTCCTTGGTGACATGGCCGACGATGAAGATCGTGACCGTGAGGCTTTTGGCAAGGGTAAGCAGGAGATTGGTACACTCCCTGACCTGTGCGGGGCTGCCGGGCGCCGATGCCACGTCGCTTCGGGACATCGTTTGGATCGAGTCGATGACCACGGCTTCCGGCTTTTCCTCCCGGATGATCTCTTCGATCGCATCCAGGTCGGTCTCACAGAGGAAGGAAATATCCCCCTCGAACTTTCCGATGCGGTCTGCCCGGAGCTTCAGCTGCCGCAGCGATTCCTCGCCCGAAATGTACAGTACCTTGTGGCCGCCCGCGGCCAGGCTCCGGAAGACCTGCAGGAGCAGGGTCGATTTGCCGATGCCCGGATCGCCGCCGGTCAGGATCAGAGAGCCGGGCAGGATGCCGCCGCCGAGCACGCGGTCAAGCTCTTCGGAGCCGGTGCCGATGCGGGGGCTGTTTTCGGTGGAGATCTCATCCAGACGGCGCGGAACGGGCCGCGGGCCGGATCTTGCGGCGCCTGAAGAACTTTTCCTTTCCTTCGGCGCTTCCACCATACTGTTGTACGCGTGGCAGGACGGGCACATCCCGTACCATTTCGCGGATTCATAACCGCATTCCTTGCAGAAGAATGCGACGCTTTTTTCTTTTGCCATGATTATCCTTTCGGTAGGACGGCAAGGACGATCCGGCCGCCTTCTTCGGCAGCAGAGACCGTATCGCCGTCGCGGATATTGCCTTTCAGGATCTCCTCGGCGAGAAGGTCCTCCAGTTCATTCTGCAGCAGCCGTTTCAGCGGACGCGCGCCGTACTTCGGCTGGTAGCCTTTGTCAATAAAGTAGTTCCGTGCACTATCTTCAAGAACGATCGTCAGCCGGTGGGTATCGGACAGCCGCCGCTCGATGTCGGCAAGCTGCAGGTCGAGGATCCGGCTGATGTCGTCGCGGGTCAGGGAATGGAAGACGATGATCTCGTCGATACGATTCAGGAATTCAGGACGGAAGAGACGCTTCACTTCTTCCATGACATTGCCCTTCATCCGCTGATAGCCGGCTTCGGCATTATTTTCAGCGGTGAAGCCGAGCGACTTCGGTTCCACGATCCGTTCCGCGCCGGCATTCGAGGTCATGACGATGACCGTATTCCGGAAATCGACGGTCTTGCCTTGGGCATCGGTCAGCCGGCCCTCGTCGAGGATCTGCAGCAGGATGTGGAAAACATCCGGATGAGCTTTTTCGATTTCATCAAAAAGGATCACGCTGTAGGGGTGACGGCGGATCTTCTCGGAAAGCTGGCCGCCTTCCTCGAAACCGACGTAGCCGGGCGGCGAGCCGACGAT